>JAUNIY010000016.1:16877-31580 GCA_030523305.1 Eubacteriales bacterium | reverse complement strand
CGTTTGCCGCTTCATTGCCGGAGGGAAGCAGCAGGCAGTACAGCAAGTTTTCGACCGTGATCTGTTCGCCCACTTTCAACCCTGCGTTGCTGGCACCGTTGTTGACATCGATGAAATCCTCGTCCTGCATGGTGACGACATCGTCCAGGTTACATTTTTCCAACGCCAGAAGGGCGGTCATGATTTTGGTTGTAGAGGCAGGATATGCCTTTTCGGTTTCGTTTTCCGCGTGGATGATTTCACCGGTTTCTTCGTTGACAAGGATGCTTGCCTGTGCATTGACATGAAGAACACTGGTATCTTCTTCTGTCTCGTTAGGCTGATGCGTATCCGTGTTATCCGCAGGCGGTTCTGTTTCGGATGTGTCGGTGTCCGACGTGGGTTCGGTTGTTTGCGCATCGGTTTCGTCGGTGCCAGTGGTATCGGTTACGGAATCTGTAGTTTGTGCGGGATCGGTTTGTGTTGTTGCGGCAGCGGGATCCTCCGGCTGTGGTTCAGCAAAGGATGGCGCAGATATCCCGGCCAGCAGTGTAACAGAAAGCAGCAACGCTGCAAATTGTTTTTTACATTTCATGGTCTTCCTCCTGCTTGTCTTCCGGTGCTTCCGGGCTTTCTTCCTCGGTGTCGGATGCGGCGGCTGTGGTTTCAGCGGCCGACATCGAGTCATCCTCTTCGTCCTCCCATAGATCTGCAAACTGGCTGAGGTCGTCGGAAATCAAAGGCTTATGCGGCGGGATAGGAGTCTGGCTTTCCCTGGTGAGATCTGTAGACTCGTCCGCTTCTTTTTCTTCAAAGAAAAAATCCGCATCGGTGAAGCGTCCGCGGATACGCGCGGGCTTTGGAGGACGCCGACGCAGGGCATCGTATTCAAACCGGCGGCAGCTGCCTGCCATGGCCACAATGCCGCGGTAATCGCATACACCCTGGTAAGCATTATCCGGCTTGCAGTGCGCGCAATAGGCACAGTGCGGCTCAATGGATGCATTGTACAGGCAGTTCCTTCGGAACAAGTTGAACATAGAAAATCTCCTTTTCTTACAAGGCGCTGTTTATATATTATAGCGTATATCCTCTGTCGTTTCCAGATAGCATGTGTGAAAATATTGCTGAAAATCAAGCTTTCCCATGACAAAATACTGACGGAATGGAACATGCTGTCATAGCGGAAGGGCAGAGGAAAGCAGATGCAGAAAAAGGATGCACAATAGGACAGAAAAACAAGCGTGCACGCATTTTCCGCGCAGGCATCGGGAGAAGGACAGGCCTTCGGTGGCGGCGGCTGTCTGGAATAAGATCGAACCGCCGCCAAAGGCGCATAAAAACGAAACCGCCATGAGTCTGGCAGGGACGGAACCGGCGGAAGCGGTCAGGCCGGAAAGCCCCTGCGTCAGCTCGGCGCAGCCGATGAGCAGGCTTTGCGCGCCGATGTCCGACAAGCCGACCGCCTGGGTGAGAAATGCGATACTGCCAGCGGCTGCGGACAAGCTCCCGGTCAGCCGCAGTAGGCACACGACGACGGAAAAAAATAGGATAAAGGCAGAGATCATCAGGCAGGAACGTCCGGCGGAAAGCACCGACTGGGTCAGAAGGCGGCAAAACGGAAGCTCTTCCGGCAGGGCCGAAGCGGTAGCGGTAGCGGGGATCGCTTTGGGGCGCAGCACAAAAGCAGTTAGCAGTGCAGACAGGATGTGCACCGCGTATAAAAAAATGCCGAGCGTCAGCGAATGGAACAAGCCGCAGCCACACATGCCGATCAGGAAGGCGGGGCCGGTGTTGTTGCAGACGGCGGCGAGGGCTTCGGCTTGCTCTTTGGTGCACAGCCGGTTTTGCCACAGCTCGGCTGCCATGCGTGCCCCGGCAGGATAACCGCCCAAAAAGCCCAGGAACAACGCGGCTGCACCGCATCCGGGCAAATGGAACACGTGCCGCATCACAGGGGAAAAAAGATTTCCAAGGCTTTGCGCCAGGCCGCAGGAGACGGCGAGCGAGCTGGCGGCGAAGAACGGGAACAGCGACGGTATGGCGGAGGTCAGGCACAGCTGCAATGCCGCCCGCACCGCGTCGGCGCAGTCGGCAGAATACCGGCACAGCAGCGCAAGGAACAACAGGCTTCCGATGTACGTACACTGTTTTTTCATAAAAAATCCCTCCGTTCCGCTGGTACATCCTATCGGAAAATGGCAAGAATCATGCCACAGGCGCATACAAATTTCTGGAGGGGAGGAAACAAACATGGAACAGAAATTTCCTGCCCGTCTGGGCGGTACGTCAATCGAGCTGGATGGCAATCGTAGTATTGTCATTACCGGGCGTTGCGCCATTGTGTTGTACAGCAAGGAAGAGATGCGGGTGCGTTGCGGCAAGCTGCTCATCCGCGTCGTCGGGGACGGCTTGGAGCTGCGCACGCTGGACGAAGATGAATTGTCGATTGTGGGTCTGATTGCTGAGGTTGGGTTCCTGACGGGAGAGGGGTAGGCACGTGGTTGCAGATTGGATTCGGTTGGCTGGCGGTATGCTGGACATCCGTGTGCGCGGCGCGGAGCTGGAACGGTTCCTAAACCTGTGCGCACAGGAACGCATCGCGCTGCGCAGGCCAAAGCGGACAGATATAGATGAAATGCAGGCCGTGATGTCCCTGCGGGATTTTTACCGCCTGTCGCGCGTACGCAAACGGACGCGGTGCAGGGTACACATCGTACGGCGACGGGGCCTGCCGTTTGTTTGGAAAAAGCTGCGGCGGAGGTATGCGTTGGGACTGGGGCTGCTGCTGGTGTGTGCAGCCTGCTACCTGTTATCCACACGGGTCTGGGTAATTGAGACAGAGTTTGATCAGGGGGTAGATGCGTACGCTGTCATGCAGGAGTTGGAACAGCTTGGTATCGACATTGGGACAAAGAGTGCGGATATTGATGCGAGAGCTGTCAAGCTGCATATGATGACAGCATTGGACGCGCTGAAATATTTTTCTATCAATGTGGACGGCAATGTCATCACTGTGCAGGCGGCTACAGCGACAGAGGCACCGGACAACGAATCCAAAAACGGCGTGCATTCGGTCGTGGCGCTGAAGGATGGCATTGTGGAAAAAATGTCGGTATGGCGTGGGACAGAACAATGTGAAATTGGGGATGCCGTGATACGGGGGCAAGTCCTTGTGGATGCGCTGGTGGAACAGCAGGGGGAACTGGATGAAACACGACTCGTGGACGCCAATGCAGCAGTTTGGGCGTCAACGCGGTATTATACGACACGGAAAATGGCGTTGGAGGCTGGCAAAAAGTATAAAAGCGGCGAGAGTAAGCGGCGATATGCTGTATGCTTTGGAAAAACGCGGATAAATTTGTTTTTCAGCAGTAGTCTAACGCAGGGGAATTGTGATAGAATAATAACGACAAAGGAAATTAGACTGAACGATTTCCTGGCGCTTCCCATTTCCCTGTGCTGTGAGACGATACAGCCGTATGAAACCGAGCAGGTTTATTACGATGCCGAACAACTGCGGGCAAAACTGGAATATGGAACAAGACGTTCGGTGGAACGCCAGATCAACGAGGGTAATATCTGTTCCATGCAGGCGGATCTGAGTACGGAAAACGACGCGGCTGTGCTGCGTTCCGTGGTTTGGTGCTATGAGCAGATCGGGGAACGCGTGGAGGATGGCAGAACCGAAGCCGATCTCCCAGAGGAAACCGAGGAAGACGAAGAAGCGCAATAGAAAAACGAGGAGAGCGAAACAATGGCAGAAACGACCATGCGCATTGAATCCATCGACCTGATCATGGGCATTTTTGGTGCGTTTGATGAAAATATGAAGGTGTTGGAACGGGCGTTGGACGTCACGGTACTCAGCCGCGAGACAGAGTTGAAGGTGACTGGCAGCGATCCGGAACACGTCGCGCTTGCCATGCAGACCATCCAGTCCCTGATGCAGCTGGCGCAGCGCGGCGAGAGCATTGGCACGCAGACCGTCCAGTATGTCTTGGGGCTGGTCAAGGATGGGCGGCAGAACCAGGTCGCCGAAATCGGCAGGGATGTCGTGTGTATTACAGCCAAGGGCAAGCCGATCAAGGCAAAAACGTTGGGACAGAAGCGGTATATGGACGCAATTCGCGGCAATACGATCACGATCGGTATCGGCCCGGCGGGCACAGGCAAGACGTATCTTGCTGTTGCGGCGGCTGTCGCGGCCTTCCGGGATAAACAGATCAGCCGCATTATCCTGACGCGTCCAGCCGTAGAGGCCGGCGAAAAGCTGGGATTTCTGCCGGGCGATTTGCAGAGCAAGGTCGATCCATATCTGCGTCCGCTGTATGACGGATTGTTTGATATGCTGGGCGCGGAGACGTTTAACAAGCTGCTCGAGCGCGGCAGCATAGAAGTTGCGCCGCTGGCGTATATGCGCGGGCGCACGCTGGACGATTCATTTATCATCCTGGACGAGGCGCAGAACACGACGCCGGAACAGATGAAAATGTTCCTCACCCGCATCGGCTTCGGCTCCAAGGCGGTTGTCACCGGCGATATCACGCAGATCGATTTGCCGGGTGACCGCGTGAGCGGCCTGAAGGAAGCGGTCAAGGTGCTCAAAAACGTGGAGGGCATTGCACAATGCCAGCTGACCGACAAGGATGTCGTGCGCCATGAGCTGGTACAGCGCATTGTACGCGCATATGAAAAATACGAGCAGCAGAAGTCTGCCAAAGCAAAGGAAAACGCGGCCAAACGCCGTATGTCGATGAGAAAGTGAGGGTACAGGACATGAAACACCGGATCCGCATTACGCCGGAAACGGAGGTTCCGGCGCTGGAACAGGTTTCCGCGCTGATTACCCGCTGCGCACAAGCAGCCCTGGAGGCAGAAGGCGCGCCGACAGGCTGTTTTGTGGACGTCACCATTGTGGATGGCGATACAATCCGCCAAATCAACCGGGACGGCCGAGGAAAGGATTCTGTGACAGACGTCCTTTCGTTTCCGATGCTGGAATTTTACAACGGCGAATGGCCGGAGGATGTGGACAGCGAGCGCAGCCCGGAGGATGATTCACTGTTTCTCGGCGACATGGTTTTGAATTATGACCGCGCAGCCGCACAGGCACAGGAATACGGCCATTCCGTCGAACGGGAATGCGGCTTCCTGACCGTCCATTCCATGCTGCATCTGCTGGGCTATGACCACGAGCGCAGCGAGCAAGAGCGGCAGCTCCAGCGGGAGCGGGAGGAGGCTGTTCTGTCCAGCCTGGGCCTGTGCCGCGAGACAGATTGCTTTGAAAAATAACGATAGCAAGAACAAGGAGACAATACATGAGTGTGAAAAAAAGCGCCATTATTTCCATTGTCGGCAAACCGAATGTCGGCAAATCGACGCTGCTCAATCAGTTGGTAGGCACAAAGATTGCCATTGTGTCCAATAAGCCGCAGACGACCCGGACGCGCATCACCGGCGTACTGACCCGAGGGGATTGTCAGTATGTCTTTCAAGATACGCCGGGACTGCATAAGCCGCGTTCCCGTCTGGGCGATTATATGGTTAAGGTCGTCAACGATACCGTCACGGATGTGGACATTGCCGCGCTGGTCGTCGATCCGACACCGCACATTGGCCCTGCGGAGCAGGAGCTCATTGACCGCATGAAGCAGTACCATATGCCGTCTGTATTGATTATCAATAAAATTGACACGGTGAAAAACGAAGACCTGCTCGCGGTAATCGCGGCGTATTCGCAGGCGCATACATGGGACGCCGTTGTCCCGCTGTCCGCGAAGACCGGTGAAAACTGTGAGATCCTGTTTGAAGAATTTGAAAAATTTGCGATCGAAGGGCCGCAGCTGTTCCCGGACGACATGCTGTGCGACCAGCCGGAACGCCAGCTGGTGGCGGAGATCATCCGCGAGAAAATGCTGTGCAATCTGGATCGCGAGGTACCGCACGGCACGGCGGTTGCAGTGGAACAGATGCGCGAGCGGGAAGACGGCCTGATGGACATTGCCGCCACCATCTACTGCGAGAAAAAGAGCCACAAAGGCATTATCATTGGCAAAAACGGACGGATGCTGAAGGAAATCGGCGCGCAAGCGCGGACGGATATCGAGGAGCTGTTGGATACACGCGTATTTTTGCAGCTCTGGGTCAAGGTAAAGGAAGGCTGGCGCAACAACCAGTATCAGATGCGCAATTTTGGTTACGAAAACGAGTAAACAGGTGATGACGGAAGGGAAGCGGCAATGGCGCAGCATGTCACGATAAAGGGCCTGGTGATCCGCGAGACGGATTTTGGCGAGGCCGACCGCTATATTACAGTTCTGACTGCGGAGCTAGGAAAAATAGAAGTGCTGTGCCGCGGAATCCGACGGAAAAAAGGACGGCTTGCCAATGCGGTCGGGCTGTTTTGCTACAGCGAATTTACGCTGTTTTCCGGGAGGCGGTATACCCTCAGCGATGCGGAGATTGCCATGCAGTTCTGGGGCATTACCGGGAATATTGAGCAGTACGCCCTGTGCTGCTACTTTGCGGAACTGGCGAATATGGCGGCGGAAGCGGACACTGCAACAGATGAGCTGCTGCCGATGTTCCTGCGCGCGCTGTATGCGTTGGACAAGCAACAGCGGTCGGTGCATGTTGTCAAGGCCGCGTTCGAGCTGCGGCTTGCGGCGACGTTGGGCTACCAGCCGGCGCTGTATGGCTGCGGAGCATGTGGGGAGACGGAGAGCGATACATGGTATTTCCTGCTGGAGAACGGCGCGCTGATTTGCGGAGAATGCCGCAAGCGTGTGGGCGGCACATATTTTGCTGTGCCACAGGGCGTGCTGGATGCCATGCGGTATATCGTTTCGTGCCCGGGGAAAAAGCTGTTTGCGTTTGCCGTCCAGGAGCAGACCGCGCGGCAGTTGGGGGAGATCTGCGAGCGGTATCTACTGTATCACTTGGATATTTATTGTAAAACACTGGATTTTTATCATTCTCTTTTTCAAATGGAGCAAGACAATCAATCATGAGTAGATTATCTGAAAAAAGCTTGAGGATATTGGAATACTATACCATTCTCGATCAGCTGGCGGCGCATTGCGTCAGCCGCAAGGCCAAGCAGGAGGCCAAAAAGCTGCGCCCCCTGCATGATCTGGAGGATGTGCAGGAGCTGCTGACGCAGACGGACGACGCCAAGCGTATGCTGACCTCCAGCGGGACGCCCGCCTTTGGCGGAATCCGCGAGGTAGGGTCCGCGCTGGGACGCGCCAGGATGGGCGGCGTGCTGTCCACACGGGAGCTGCTGGACGTCGCGTCGCTGCTGCATGCGGCGGGGCAGGTGCGCAAATATGGCAATGAACAGCAGGATAACGGGCTGAGGACCTCGCTGGACAGCTATTTTGCGCGCATCAACAGCAACAAATATTTGGAGGACAAGATCAACCGTGCCATTATCAGCGAGGAGGAAATCGCAGATGCCGCTTCCTCTGAACTGGCAAACATCCGCAGGCAGATGCGCCAGCAGAATGTGCGCGTGCGTGAAACGCTGAACCACTTTGTCTCGTCCTCCACCTACTCCAAATATTTGCAGGAAAATCTGATTACCCAGCGCGATGGGCGGTATGTCATTCCGGTCAAGAGCGAGCACCGCGGCGATATTCCGGGCATGGTGCATGACGTCTCATCCTCGGGCGCCACCCTGTTTATTGAACCGGCACAGGTTGTCAATGCAAACAACCAGATTAAGGTTTTGCTGGGAAAGGAAAAGGCGGAGATTGAGCGCATCCTTGCGGAGCTGACGGCGGATGTTGCCGGATTTGCGGATGCCATAGAAGCGGATTACGCTGTGCTGTGCCAGCTGGATTTTATCTTTGCCAAGGCAAATTATTCGTTTCAGCTGAATGCCTGTGCGCCGCAGCTGAGCGAAACCACACAGGTGAACCTGATCCGCGCGCGGCATCCGCTGCTCGACCAGAAAACCGCCGTACCGATCGATATTGCGTTGGGATACGATTATGATACGCTGGTCATCACCGGCCCGAATACAGGCGGCAAAACCGTCAGCCTGAAAACCCTCGGCCTGCTCAGCCTGATGGCGGCTTCCGGTATGCACATCCCGGCGAACGAGCAAAGTACCGTCTGTCTGTTCCGCAATATTTATGCGGATATCGGCGATGAGCAGAGCATTGAGCAGTCGCTGTCCACGTTTTCGGCGCATATGAAAAACACCGTTGCGATTATGGAGAAGTGCGGGCCGGATGACCTCATCCTGTTTGACGAGCTGGGGGCCGGTACCGATCCGGAGGAGGGCGCAGCGCTCGCCGTTGCCATCATCGAATACGGCAGAAAAATGTGTTCCCTTGTAGCGGCGACGACGCATTATTCCGAGCTGAAGGTGTTTGCGCTGTCCACCGAGGGCGTTGAAAACGCATCGTGCGAATTTGATGTCAAAACCCTACAGCCGACCTACCGGCTGCTGACCGGCGTGCCCGGCAAGTCGAATGCGTTTGCGATTTCTCGGCGGCTCGGCTTGCAGCCCGCCATTATTGAGCGTGCAAAAGAGCAGATTTCTGCGGAAAATGTCCGGTTTGAGGACGTTCTGGATCGTTTGGAGCGCGAACGCCACCAGCTGCAAAAGCAGCGTGAGGACGCGGATCGACTGCGTCGTACCGCGCAGTCGGAAAAGGACAAGGCGGCAAGCCTGAAGGGACGAGCGGAAGATGAAACCGACGCGATTCTGGAAAAGGCGCGGGAGCAGGCCGCACGTATCCTGCGGGAAGCGCGCCAGACGTCGGAGACCGTGTTCGCCCAGCTGGATGAAATGAAGAAGCAGGCGCAGGCGGACGCGACCGATCAAAACCTGGCGGCGGCGCGCGCAGCTCTTCGCAGTACGCTGGGAAAAGCGGAGCGAAAGGCGAATAAGCGCGAGAAAAAGAAGGTGGAGCCGGACAGCATCCGCCCGCTCAAGGCAGGCGATACGGTTTACCTGCTCAATGTCGGTGTACAGGGCACGGTGCTCAAGCCGGAGAACAAGGACGGTATGGTATATGTACAGGCCGGGATTATGAAGATCCATGTGCCCATCAACGAGCTGCGCTTGGAAGAAAAGAAAAACGAAAAGCCCCAAAAAGCTTATCGTGCGCCATCGGGCGCCGCAGTCAGCCCGCGCCGCGCCGCTGCCAAAAGCGAACTGGATGTGCGCGGCATGATGGTGGAGGAAGCGCTGATGGAGGTGGATCGGTATATTTCCGATTGCCTGCTGTCCCATTTGGACATCGTAACGGTGATCCACGGAAAGGGTACCGGCGCGCTGCGCGCGGCAATCCAGGAGCATCTGCGGCATGACAAGCATGTCAAATCCATACGAAACGGCCGCTACGGCGAAGGTGATACGGGAGTGACCATTCTGGAATTGCGGTAACATGCTGCCAAATAACAGAAAAATTTTCAGCACAATGGAAAATTTTGTTGAACATCGACATGTGGGCGACGGCTGGATTTGAGAATCATCTACAAATTCCGGCAGGAAAATGCTCTCTTTTGTTACAAAAGCATATTGACGAAATCGAAAAAAACAGGTATGCTATAAGTAATATTTGGTCTGGAACAGGTCTGGGTTCCGGTATAATAGTATCGTGTTTTGTAAAAGTTTTAAATTTGTTTATAGGAGCGATGTTGAAATGTTTTCACAGGAAGTTCAAGTAACGAACCAGGTTGGACTGTATGCACGTCCGGCAACATTTTTTATTCAGTGTGCAAACGGCTTTAAGAGCACTATTCTGGTTGAAAAGGAAGAGCGCAGAGTAAACGCAAAGAGCCTTTTGGGCATTTTGTCCTTGGGCATCACCAAGGGAACTACAATTACCCTGATTGCTGACGGTGTTGACGAAGTAGAGGCAGTCAATGCTCTGACTGATTTGATTCAGTCCAACTTCAGCGACTCGAACTTCAGCGACTGATTTCAATCCAACGCACGAACAGATGACACCGCTGGCATTGCGGTGTCTCTTTTTTTCTCACCGCATCTGTCAAAAACGGCTTGAAGGAGGGCGTTTATGGCTACGCATGAAGAACTGCATCAGAGAGTACGGGCCTTGCCACGCGAGCCGGGAGTTTATATCATGAAAAACCGGCAGGGGCAGGTGATTTATGTCGGAAAGGCAAAAATACTCAAAAACCGGGTATCCCAATATTTCCAGAACGAGGCAAAACACACACCGAAAACGCGCAAAATGGTGGAAAATATCGATGATTTTGACATTATAGTCTGCGGATCGGAGTTTGAAGCGCTCGTTTTGGAAAATCAGATGATTAAAAAGTATAAGCCAAAATATAATATCCTGCTGAAGGATGACAAAGGCTATCCATTCATCCGTGTAGCGACAGATCAGCCGTATCCAGTATTCAGCGTTGTGAGCAAGCCGGCACATGACGCGGCGCGGTATCTCGGCCCCTATGCCGGGCGCGGCGCTGCGTTCCAGGCGATCGATACGGTCAGCCGCGCGCTGGGTCTGCGGGATTGCAGAAGGGTTTTGCCGCGGGATATCGGGAAAACCAGGCCGTGCCTGAATGCGCAGTTGGGGCGTTGCTGCGCGCCGTGTACGGGCGATATCCCACAGGAGGCGTATGCACAGCGGGTCGCGCAGGCCATCGGCGTGCTGGAGGGCAACTATGAACAGCTTGTCAGCCAGCTGGAACAGGAGATGTGCCAGGCGGCCGAGGAGGAACGTTTTGAACAAGCGGCGCAGCTGCGTGACCGTATGCGTGCCATCCAGCGCGCCGGACAGCATCAGATGGTGGTTGCCAGCGGCTTTTCCGATATGGATATTCTTGCATTTGTGCAGGGGGAGACCAAGGGCTGCATTGTCGTGCTGCATTATCTGGCAGGCAATTTTTATGATAAAGAATATATCATGTTGGATGGTACATGTGCCGAGGATGGTCCGGAACTGCTGGAGGGCTATATCAAGCAATATTATTCCATGCGCGGCGTTGTCCCGAAGCTGGTTCTCATTTCAGAGGAAATCGAAGGATTGGAGACGGTAGAAGCCTTTTTACAATCGATTGCGGGCAAAAAAGTCACGCTGACTGTGCCGCAGCGCGGCAGGCGGCGGGAGCTGATGCAGATGGCGAAGAAAAATGCTTGGGAGGAAATCACGCGTTCCGAAACCAGTGCGCAGCGGCGGCAGAAATCCCTGGAATTGTTCGGCAAAATGATGGGGCTGGAGCAGACGCCGGTCAGCTTTGAAGCCTATGATATCTCCAATTTGTCTGGTACCAATACCGTCGGTTCGATGATTGTGTTTGAGCACGGTCAGCCCAAGCGCAGCCGGTACCGCAGATTCCGTATTGAATCGGTGGCGGATGGGCAGGATGACTACCGGGCGATGGAGGAGATGCTGACGCGCCGGATGCAGAGGTGGAAGGACGGGGATGAAAAATTTTCGGAGCTGCCCAGCGTGTTTATGATCGACGGCGGACTTGGCCATGTGCGCATTGCAAAGGCTGTACTCGACCGGTTTGGCTGTACCACGCCGGTTTTTGGCATGGTCAAGGATGATCATCACCGCACGCGCGGGCTGGTTGCGCCGGACGGCAGGGAGTTTAGCATTGCGACGACGCCGGCCGTCTTTGCATTGGTCGGACGGATGCAGGAAGAGGTGCATCGGTTCGCGATCACCTACCAGCGTTCGCTGCGGCAGGCGGATACCATACGCTCTGAGCTGGATCAAATACCGGGGATCGGCGCAAAACGCCGGTCAGCGTTGTTGAAGAAATTCAAGAGCGTGAAACGGATCCGTCAGGCGGATATGGAAGAGCTGGAAACGGTTTTACCGCATACCGCCGCCGCGTCGGTATACCAATATTTCCATGGCGGAGACAAGGAGGCAGAGACATGAGGGTCATCAGCGGGAGCGCGCGTGGCCGGGCACTGGAGGCCGTTCCGGGGAAGGACACGCGCCCGACAACGGATAAGGTAAAAGAATCGGTTTTTAATATTTTGCAGTTCCGCCTGTATGGCGCGTCCATGCTGGATTTGTTTGCCGGCACAGGCCAGATGGGGATTGAGGCGCTCAGCCGCGGCGCGGCGCGGGCCGTTTTTGTCGACCATGCGCCCAAGGCGGTTTCTGTCATCCGGCGAAATGCAGAAGCCGCGCATGTGCATGACCGCGCAGAAATCCTGCATTTGACATATCAGCAGGCACTGCAGAAGCTTGCAGGGCAAACGTTTGATGTTGTATTCCTTGATCCGCCTTATGGGGGCGAATTGTTAAATTCTGCGTTGAAAGCTGTAGAATCGTTTGACATCTTGTCATCAGATGGTATAATAATATGTGAAAGTTCCGCTACAGATACAATCATCTGTCCGGACACATTTGCTGTGCGCAAAACGTACCGATACGGCACCATTTGCCTGACGGCATTGGGCCGGAGGTCACAAAATGACTGAGGTTTTGCTGTTTCGCGGAACCGGAAAGGCATTGATATGAGAATCGGGGTATATCCCGGCAGCTTTGATCCTGCCACATATGGACATTTGGATATTATTCGCCGCGCTTCTAGGCTGTTTGACAAGCTGATTGTAGCGGCGATGGTCAATGGTGAAAAGCGATCTGCTTTTACGATGGAGGAAAAGGTGGATTTCCTCAAACGCATGACGCGCGACATTCCTAATGTCGAGGTGGATTGCTTCGATGGGCTGCTGGCAGACTATGTGCGGGACAAAGGCGCCTGCGCCATCGTCAAGGGCTTGCGGGCCGTATCTGATTTTGAGTATGAGTTTCAGATGGCGTTGGCGAATAAAAAGCTCAATCCGGAGCTGGATACCGTGTTTTTGATGACGGAACAAAAATACCTGTTCCTCAGCTCTACAATCGTGCGGGATATCGCGCGGCACGGCGGGGACATTGCTGAGTTTGTCCCGGATGAGATCCGTATGGATATCATGAACAAGCTGGATCAAACGAAATAACGGAATACAAGCAAGAAAAGTTGGACGGAGGATAAAATCGTATGGTAGCTGTTTTGGAAGAACTCGTAAATTCGTTGTATGATATGGTGCAGGAAGCAAGAAGCGTACCGCTGAGCGCGGAAAAATGTATGATTGATCGCGAAAAAGCATTGGATATCCTGGATGAGATCCGTACCAACATGCCGAAGGATTTGGAGATGGCACGCGCCATTGTGGAAAAGCGCAATGACATGATTGAGGCCGGCAAAAAGGAAGCGGAGGATCTGCGCAAGAAAGCAGAGGAATACGTGCGCAAGACAGTCAACGAAAGCGCGATCGTCGCTGCCGCACAGCAGCAGGCGGATGAGATCGTTTCCACGGCTGAAAACCAGGCCAATCAGCTGCGCAGCGCAGTCAGCAGCTATTGCACCAACAAACTGAACGAAACCGAGAACTGTGCCGCGACGGCGTTGGAGGAAATCCGCAAGTGCCGCGCGCAGTTTGAAAACTCGGGTATAAAATAATGGAAGGTTTTGTAAAAAGGCAGAGGATGCAGGATGGTGTCCTCTGCCTTTTTGCACCGTACTGGGAGGCGGTAAAGTTTGTTTTTGCGAACATGTGTTCGAAAGTTGCGGATTCGCTGAAAAACAATAAAAAAACTCAGATTTTTCGGATAAAAAAATCAAACATCTCCTTGCATTTTATGATTACAAAAAGTATAATAAAACCATGGTGGTGGAAGGTGGTTAAAAAGACCATAAAATACCACATAGACGGAGCGGGAGGGCATCGATGTGAAAGGCGAATATCAACACACCCTGGATGCAAAGGGTCGCCTCTTCATACCGGCCAAGCTGCGAGAAGAGCTGGGCGACAGCTTTGTCGTGACAAAAGGGTTGGATGAGTGCTTGTTCCTGTATCCGCAAGAAGCATGGGATATGCTGGAGGAAAAAATTCGGCAGCTTCCCATGTCCAAATCGAGAAGCTTGCAGCGGTTTTTTCTGTCCTCTGCTGCGGACGCGGTAGTAGACAAGCAGGGGCGTATCGTGGTTCCGCCTGTCCTGCGCACCTATGCCGGCCTGGAGCGCGATGTGACGATTATTGGCGTCAGCGAGCGGGCTGAAATTTGGGATAGACAGAAATGGGAAACGTACAACAATGCGCTGGATGCCGGCAGTATTGCGCAGGCAATGGAAGATCTGGGCTTTTAATGCGGAGGAATGGTAAGCAATGGAATTTAAGCATGTCTCGATTTTGCTTGCCGAATGCCTGGACAGCCTGCATATCCGGCCGGATGGCGTTTATGTGGACGCGACGCTGGGAGGGGCGGGACATTCCCGCCATATCGCTGAACGCCTTACCGCAGGCGGGCGGCTGATTGCCATTGACCGGGACGACATGGCGTTGGACAATGCCAGGGTTCGACTGGCCGATGTGATGGACCGCGTCACGCTGGTAAAAAGTGATTTTCGCAATCTGGATCAGGCGATTGCGTCTTGCGGCGTAGAGAAGGTGGATGGCATCCTATTTGATTTGGGTGTTTCGTCGCCGCAGCTGGACATTGCAGAACGTGGCTTTTCCTATATGCAGGATGCCCGTTTGGATATGCGCATGGATCAGCAGCAGACGCTGTCCGCATATGAGATCGTCAATACATGGGACCGTGCAGAGCTGCGCCGGATCCTCCTGGAATACGGGGAGGAGCGGTATGCGCCGCAGATTGCCGCCGCTATTGTGCGGCAGAGAGAACAACAGCCGATCGAGACAACATTCCAACTGGCGGATATTAT
>JAUNIY010000016.1:0-16867 GCA_030523305.1 Eubacteriales bacterium | reverse complement strand
GCAATCCGCATCGCAGTCAATGATGAACTGATGGCGGTACAGGAGGCTATGGATCGCGCCATTGACGTATTGGCGCCAGGCGGCCGTCTGGCAGTCATTACCTTCCACTCGCTCGAGGACCGCATTGTCAAAACAGCATTTCGAAAAGCCGCTCAGGGCTGTACATGCCCCAAGGATTTCCCCGTGTGTGTATGCGGAAAGAAAGCAAAAGTTAAGCTGACGACGCGCAAGCCGCTGTTGCCGTCGGTACAGGAAATCGCTCAAAATCCCCGCGCGCGGAGCGCGAAATTAAGAGTATGTGAAAAAATATTGGAATCATAAGGGGGAGCGGGTTACATAATGGTTGATTATACTGGTTACGGCAAGGAGAACCGTACCGTTTCTGATAGAAGACAACAAGCTGAAAAGAGGAAAAGGGCGCGCCGGCGTGCGTATATCCGTAAAAAACGGATGCGGTTGCTTGCATTGGGCGCGGCCTGTATTCTGGTTGCCGTCTTTGCGGTTTCCACAGTTACCTGCTACATTCAGATGACGGAGCTGAAGAGTCAGGTAGAGGAAAAGCAGCAGACATTGGAGCAACTGGAAAGCGAATATGTTTCGCTCAATGCAAAACAAGAAAATTCCATTGATCTTTCCCAGGTGGAGGACTACGCAGAAAATGTGCTCGGCCTGGTAAAGCTTGATCGCAGTCAAGAGGAGTATTTGGAATTGCAGAAGACCGACCAAGTTGAGGTGAACGAGGCCTCCAGCGGTGTGGAAAAATTGGCTTCCAGCTTTGTTAAGAGCTTTAATGCAATTCTGTCATTTTTACGTTAACGAATCATATATATAAGGAAAGCAGCGGGAGTGAGAAGCGTGAATAGCCTTCTGACTCCTGTTTTTTGTCACAATGACGATGCAATAGCATTATAGTTGTGATATAATCATAAACAGACTCTTACAGGCTAGAAAAAGCCTATTGTGGCACTTGATTGGAGAATAGACGAATGGCACGTAAACGTTCCCATAGAAAAACAATGACCATGCGCGGACGGATCATGCTGTTGATCCTGGTTTTTGCTGTGCTGAGCTTTTTGATTGTTGGGGGCCGGTTGTTTTATTTACAGGTGATCAACACCAATTTTTATCAAAGCAAAGCGGCGGAAAATCAGACAAAGGATATGATTATCACGCCGACCCGCGGCACGATTTATGACCGGAACATGACAGAGCTGGCGGTGAGTGCGACAACGCAGGAAATCAGCGTTGACCCGTCTGTCATCCGGGACAAAGGAAAGGCATCGGCAAAGGGAAGCGTCGATGCCAAGGGAAAGGAAACAGCTGCGACAGATGAACAAAAGCAGGCTGCGCTGGAAGAATACCAGGGGAACATTGCAACGATCCTGTCGGAAAATCTAGAACTCGATTATGACGAAGTTTTGGAGAAGATTCAGCGGGATGCCTCCTATGTGCGCATTGCACGCCGCGTGGATGCGGACATTGCGGATACAATCATGCAGGCGCTTGACGACGCAGGTCTGGTCGGTGTGTATACAACGGAAGATTCCAAGCGATATTACAAATATGGTACTTTTGCGTCGCAGGTGCTCGGGTTTACGAACGACGACGGCGAAGGACTGTACGGCGTCGAGCTGCAATATAATGATACACTCAAGGGCGTCGCGGGGCGGGTGGTCAAGGCGACCAACGCACTCGGTTCTGATATGCCATATGACTACGAAAAATATGTGGAGGCACAGGATGGAAACGGCATTGTCCTGACACTGGACGAAGGCGTGCAGCACTATCTGGAGAAGCACCTGGAAGAAGTGCTCGACAGCACGGATGCGAAAAAAGGTGTTTGCGGCATTGTCATGAACATCAAAACCGGTGAGATTCTTGGCATGTCCACCAAGCCGGATTTTGACCTGAACGATCCGCGCACCATACCGGAGGAATACACCTCGCTGCTCGCGGAGCTTGACAACCTGAGTGGCGATGAATATCAGGAAAAGTACAGCGAGATCCTGCTGCGCCTGTGGCGCAATAAACCGATCAACGATACGTATGAGCCGGGTTCGACGTTTAAGATATTTACGGTTTCGACGGCGTTGGAGGAAGGCGTCGTCTCGCGGGACAGCAGCGGTTTTGTATGCGGCGGCTCCAAGGTGGTAAAGGATCGTACGATCAACTGTTGGAAGAGCGGCGGCCATGGCTCGCAGACGCTGATGGATACGCTTGCCAATTCCTGCAACGTTGCCATGATGGATATTGCTTCCATGATGGGGACCGATATGTTCCGCAAATATTTTGAGGCATATGGTATGCTGGAAAAGACCGGCATCGATCTGCCGGGCGAAGCAACCGGTATTTTCTTCGATGAAATGGGCGAGGTTGACCTTGCGACGGCGTCCTTCGGACAGAACTTCCAGGTGACTCCGCTGCAGGAGCTGAGTATGGTAGCTGCGGTGTGCAATGACGGGAATCTGGTTGTCCCACACGTGGTCAAAGAGATTGTCGACACCGAAGGCAATGTCCTGCAAACCATGGAGACAGAGACCAAACGGCAGGTCATTTCCGAGGAGACCAGCGACGTTATGTGCGAATTTTTGGAAAACGTCGTTGCCAACGGCACGGGCCAGAACGCATATGTTGCGGGCTACCGTGTTGGCGGTAAGACGGCGACGTCACAGAAGCAGCCGAAGAGCGACAATAGCTTGCGTATCGCATCGTTTATCGGCGTGGCCCCGATGGACGATCCGGAATATGCGGTGCTCGTCATGATCGACGAGCCGCAGACCACGGAAAAGGGCGGCGGTGCCATTGCGGCTCCGGTTGTCGGACGCATTTTTGAAGATATTTTACCGTATCTCGGCGTAGAAGCCGTTTACTCAGAAGAGGAGACAGATCGCCAAGAGATTACTGTCCCGTCCCTGACCAACAAGTCTTTGGAGGAAGCCAAGGCTGCTCTGGAGGAACTTGGGCTGGAATACCAGGTAACGGGCGATGGCGATACCGTTACGGATCAGCTGCCGGTGGGCGGCATTTCGATCCAGCCGAGCAACACAGTGACGCTGTATTGCGGCGAAGAAAAATCGGCGGAAAAGGTTACCGTGCCCGATGTCAGCGGCATGAGTGTGGAAGCCGCGCGCGCGGAGCTGGCTGCCAACGGTTTGTATATGAAGCAAAACGGCATTGCCAGCTGGAGAACTTCAGGAGCTTCGGCCGCTGTTGCGCAAAGCCCTGCAGCGGATAGCGAAGTGGCAAGAGGATCGGTTGTTACCGTAGCGTTTGGCAATAATATGACCAGTCAAGAATAACAGGGAGGAAGTACAATGAAACTGGAGAAAATCCTCAGCGGCGTCACAGTTTTGGAACAGACTGCGGATGCTGCGTGTGAAATTGGCGAATTGAAATATGATTCCCGGCAGGTAGAGCCAGGCGACGTGTTTGTCGCCATCACTGGCTTTGAAACCGATGGGCACAGATATATTGGCAAAGCGATCGAACTGGGAGCCAGTGTGGTTGTATGCGAATATATCCCGGAGGGTGGGATTGCGGTCCCATATGTACGTGTGGAATCTTCCCGCCGCGCCCTGGCGCAGATGGCAGGCAATTATTTTGACCATCCGGCGGATCGCATGACCATGGTTGGTATCACCGGTACAAACGGTAAGACAACGACGACTTATCTCATGAAAACCATTTTGGAAGCGCAGGGGAAGAAGGTCGGGTTGATCGGAACCAACCAAAATATGATTGGGGATGAGATTCTCCCGACAGAGCGCACGACGCCGGAGTCCTTCGAGCTGCAAAAGCTGTTTGCAGAAATGCGCGACGCGGGCTGTACGCATGTGCTGATGGAAGTGTCGTCACACTCGCTGGCACTGGATCGTGTATACGGCATCACGTTTGCAGTCGGCGCATTTACCAACCTGACGCAGGACCACCTGGATTTCCACAAGACGATGGAAGCGTACCGCGATGCAAAGGCGTTGCTGTTCCGGCAGTCCAAAATGGGCGTGACCAACATCGACGACGAAGCCGGCCGTTATATGCAGGCACAGGGCGCCTGCCCGTTCCTGACCTATGGCGAGACCGAAGCAAGCGACCTGTATGCGACAGACATCCAGCTGCATGCCGACAGCATCCGCTTTGACTGCGTGGCGGAAGGGGAAACCATACCGGTGACGCTGGGGATTCCGGGGCAATTCACGGTATACAACGCACTGTGCGCGCTCGCCTGTGCAAAGGCGTTGGATATTCCAGTAGCGCAGGCGGCTGCTGCGCTGCGCAATGCGCACGGCGTCAAAGGCCGCGTGGAGGTTGTTCCAACCAATACCGATTACACGGTGCTGATCGATTATGCGCATTCCCCAGATGGCGTGGAAAATGTGCTGAAGGCAGCGCGCGGTTTCACGAAGGGCAGGCTGATCGGCCTGTTTGGCTGCGGGGGCGACCGCGACCGCACCAAGCGTCCGAAGATGGGTGCGATTGCAGCCCGTTTGTCCGACCTGTGTATTGTCACCTCGGATAATCCGCGCACAGAAGAGCCGCGGGCGATCATCGATGATATTTTGGAGGGCATGAAGGACACCAAGACACCATATGAGGTGATCGTCAACCGGCCGGAGGCCATCTGGCATGCGATGGATATCGCCAGGGCAGGCGATACCATCGTGTTGATGGGCAAAGGACATGAGACCTATCAGGAGATCAACCACGTCAAGCATCATTTGGATGAACGCGAAGTGGTTGCCGCCTATTTTGAGAAAAAGAAATAACGGTTTGCGATCCGATAAAGGGGAAAATATATGAAAATGATTACGGCTGCACAGGCAGCGCAACTTGCGGGCGGCGCCGTTGTCGGAGATGGGGCAGTACAGATTACCGGCGTTTCTACGGATTCACGCTCCATTCCGGCCGGGAGCCTGTTTATCCCGATCCGCGGGGAACGGTTTGACGGGCATGATTTTCTGGAAAAGGCAGTGGAGATGCAGGCGGCGGCAGTGATGTCAGAAAAGGACATCGCACTTCCGGTGCCAGTGATCCGCGTAGATGATACGCGCAGGGCGCTGTTGGCACTGGCGGGCGGTTACCGTTCGTTGTTTGATATTCCGGTTGTCGGCATTACCGGTTCCGTTGGCAAGACGACCACCAAGGAAATGACAGCGGCTGTCCTGGCACAGAAATATCGTACGATGTACACACAGGGAAACCTGAACAATGAAATTGGTATGCCGCTGACGCTGTTCCGTATCGAAGAAGATACGCAGGCTGCCGTCGTAGAAATGGGAATGTCCAATTTTCAGGAGATTTCCCGTATGACGGCGCAGGCAAAACCGGATGTTGCCATCATTACCAATGTTGGTACAGCACATATTGAATTCCTCGGCTCCCGCGAGGGGATCCGCGATGCAAAGATGGAAATTTTGGAGGGACTGCGCCCTGGCGGCACGGCTGTGCTCAACGGGGATGAACCATTGCTTTGGTGTAAAAAGAACCGGTTGCAGGTGCATACGTTGTACTTTGGCATAGAAAATCCCGCATGTGATGTGCGTGCAGAGCATATTGTACTGGAGGGAGACCGTGTCAAATTGACGATTGTACATCCGAACGGTAGGTTTGATGCAGTGATCGGTACAGCTGGACGGCACAATGTATACAATGCGTTGGCGGCTACCGCGGCCGGCCTGTGTTTGGGGCTGACGCATGAGCAGATTGCGGCCGGTCTGGCAGGCTTCCAGGATATCCATCAGACGATCACCAAAGAGAATGGGTATACGATCATTGATTCGTGCTACAATGCTAGCCCGGATGCGGTGGAAGCTTCACTGGAGCTGCTCAAGGGCATGGATATTACAGGCAAGCGGTTTGCCGTTTTGGGCGGTATGCGCGAGCTGGGTGCGTTCTCTGCGGCAGAGCATCAGCGGTGCGGCAGAAAAATTGCGGCATGTGCAGATTATCTGTACTGCTATGGCGACGGCGCGGAAGACTACCGTCTGGGTGCAATCGAAGCGGGGATGCCGGACGCGCACATCCATATGATGCATTCGCACGAAGGCATTGCGGGCGCACTCAAGCGTGCGGCAAAGCCGGGGGATGCGTTGCTGTTTAAGGGAAGCCGTTACTGGAAAATGGAAAAAGCGTTGGAGCTGTTCCGGGAAAAATAAAGAAGAAAGACAGGATTTTACATGACTACCATGATTGCTGTGTCGGTGATTGCATCCTTTTTGATTACGGCTGCGATCGGTCCGGCTTTGATTCAATATCTGAGAAACATGCACTTCGGACAGAAGATTCTGTCCTATGTCCCGGAGCATGCGGGAAAACAGAACACACCGACGATGGGCGGATTTATGTTTATCATCAGTATCACGGTTGTGACGCTGGCCGTCAGCCTAACGCTGGCCGCGCCGTTTGGCATCCAATCGGTTACGGTGTTGCTGTTGTCGCTGTGCTACGGCGTCATTGGATTCATTGACGATAGAACCAAGATCCGCAAGGCGGAAAATGAGGGATTGACTTCCGGGCAAAAGTTTGCATTGCAGCTGGTGCTGGCATTGATCTTTTTGACTGTACTGCATCGGGGCGGTTATTTGCTGCCAAGCCTGTACATCCCGTTTGTCGGTGTTTCGCTGGAAATCCCATGGCTGATTTATGTTGTGATTGCCGCCTTTATCATGGTGGGATGCAACAATGCGGTTAATCTGACCGACGGCTTGGACGGCCTGGCGGCGGGCGTTACACTGCCGGTTTCCGTCTATTTCATTGTCATCGGTGTCATTTCCAACAATGTACCGGTGGTGGTGTTCGCTTCCGCTTTAGCAGGCGGACTGGCGGCTTTCTTGATTTTTAATTTCAATCCCGCCAAGGTCTTTATGGGGGACACCGGCTCGTTGTTCCTCGGCGGCGCTGTAGCGGGACTGGCATTTGCCTGTGACCAGCCGTTGATTTTGGTGTTCGTTGGGTTTATCTATGTCGTTGAAACATTATCCGATATTGTGCAGGTTGCGTATTATAAGGCGACAAAGAAGCCTGTTTTGGATGAAAATGGAAATCCGGTGCGCGATGCGAATGGTAAAATCAAAATGGAAGGCAAACGCATCTTCAAAAAAGCGCCGATCCACCACCATTTCCAGCTGTGTGGTTGGAGCGAAAAAAAGATCGTTCTGATTTTTGCCGGCATCACGGTGGTGATGTGTATTTTGGCATATTTCGGCGTTGCGCCGCGGTATCTTTGAGTTGTTACGCAATGTATAGAGAGGAAAACGGAGGTGATTTTCTATGGCTTCAGCTTCCCGTGCAGGAAGACATACGTCCGCTGGCCGCAGTTCTGTGACCGGCAATCCGGGGCGGGAGAAGGATGCGGCGCTGCGCAAAAAGAAAGCAGGTAGACGGGCGAAAAAGGCAAGGAAATCACAGCAGCGTTATTTACGTATCCAGCAATTACAGCAAAATTCTCCGTTTTTCCGCGGACTGATGGAGGAACGACAGAAGAAGCTGGATGCCCCGCTGCTGTTGATTACCTTTATGCTGCTGGGTATCGGTTTGATTGCGCTGCTGTCTTCCAGTTATCCGAAGGCATATTACGGCAGCAATCTCAGCCCGTTCTATTATTTTATCCGGCAGCTTGCCATGGCGATTGTTGGGCTGATCCTGATGTGGGGCGTCTCCTGTTATGATTACCACCACTATAAACGTTGGGCCAAGTGGTTGTATTTGATATCCCTCGTCATGCTCATCTTGGTATTGACACCATTGGGAACCTCTATCAATCAGGCGCAGCGTTGGTTGTTTGGCTTCCAGCCGTCTGAGATTGCAAAGCTGGCGGTGATCCTATTGTTTTCGCTTTTGGCGGCAACAAGGCCAAAGAGTGTCCATTCCTTCAAGGGGCTACTGATCTATGCTGGCCTGATTGGAATTTTCATTGCGCTGCTGGCGATGCAGCCGCATATGTCTGCGGCGATGATCCTAGTTGTCATTGCGTTTATGATCCTGTTTGTGGCGGGGATGCGGGTCTGGTTTTTGATTCCGGTCGGTATCGCGGGTGTGATTATCACCATCGCTGCATATTTTACGATGGATCATGTACAGACGCGTATGAATGCATTTTTGGATCCGTTTTCGTATGCCACAAGGGAAGGCTGGCAGGCAGTACAGTCATTGATTGCCATTGGCTCGGGCGGCGCGTTCGGGCTGGGGCTTGGCGAAAGCAGACAGAAGTTCCTGTACCTGCCGGAACCGTTCAACGACTTTATTTTTTCCGTCGTGTGCGAGGAACTTGGATTTATCGGCGCGGCGTTGATCCTAGTGCTGTTCGCTTATTTTGTTTTCCGGGGCTTTTATATTGCGCTGCGCGCAAAGGATCGGTTTGGCAGCCTGATTGCGGTCGGCATTACGATGCAGTTTGCCTTTCAGATTCTACTGAATCTCGCTGTTGTATCCGGCCTGTTCCCGGTCACCGGTGCATCCCTGCCGCTGTTCAGCTATGGCGGTACAGCGTTGGTGATGCAGTTGGTGGAAATCGGTATCTTACTCAATATTTCGCGGAATATCCCGCCGTCACGCAAGGATTGACGGCATCATTTAGGAAGAGGGGTCGTTTGATATGAAATTGCTCATCACAGGCGGCGGCACCGGCGGCCATGTCAACCCCGGTCTTGCCATCGCAAAATATGTACAGTCCCGCCGCGCAGATACAGAGGTGCGCTTTGCAGGTACTGCCGCAGGTATTGAATCCAAGCTGGTGCCGCGCGAAGGTTATCAGCTGTATACCATTGAGGTGCGCGGGTTAAAGCGTTCACTGTCTCCATCTGCCATTGTGTATAACATCGGCGCAATGGAAAAATCCCTCACGGCGACGGCCAAGGCGAAGAAAATTCTCAAGGAATATAAGCCGGATGTCGTGGTCGGCTGCGGCGGTTATGCCAGCTTCCCGATGGTGCACGCGGCGCAGCAGCTGCATATTCCAACTGTCCTGCTGGAGGTCAATGCTTTTCCAGGCGTTGTGACCAAGTCGTGCGCAAAGAAGGCGGATCGTGTATTGATCAGCTTTGAGAACACGCGCGGCCTGTTGGAGAACCGGCCGAATATCCATCTGACCGGTGCGCCGGTGCGCGGCGATATCATTTTTGCGGATCGTGCCAAAGCAAGGCGGAAGCTTGACCTGGCTGATGGCGAAAAACTGGTGGTTTCTTTTTGGGGCAGCCTTGGCGCGCTGTATATGAACCGTCATATGGCGGGCTTTATTCAGCTGGAAAGTGAGCATGACAGTTTTCGGCATATCCATGCGACAGGTACGGCGGCGTACAAGTGGCTGCCGGACAGCGTGAAGGAAAAAGGCGTGGATTTGGACAAGCATCCGAATATTGAGCTGCGCGAATATATTTATGATATGGCAGACGTCATGGCGGCGGCAGATCTGGTTATCTGTCGTGCGGGCGCGGCGACGTTGGGAGAGCTGTGCGTGCTCGGTAAGCCGTCGTTGATTGTCCCATCCCCTTATGTGGCGGAAAACCATCAGGAGAAAAATGCGCGTGCGTTGGAGCAAAAGGGCGCGTGCAGGGTGATTACAGAACCGGAATGCACGCCGCAAAAGCTATACGACGCGGTGACAGAGCTGCTTGCAGATGACGCCAAGCTGGAGGAGATGGGACGCTGCGCCAAGAAGATGGCGATTGTGGATTCCAGTGAAAAGATTTACCAGCATATTTTACAGGCTGCACGGAAATAAGGCCAAAGGCCGGGGAGGATTGGAACATGGCAAGGCAGGCACGTTCCCAGCAAGGAAAGACACCGCAGAATGGCAATGCTGGGAAAAACCGCCGCGCCGCCCGCAATTCCCCGCGGGAGGTGCGCAGACGGAAAAAACGGCGCAGACAACGGATTATCATACAGCGCGTGATTTTGGTTGTGTTGCTGATTGCAGTTATTGTGCTTGCGCCGACGATTTTTTTCCGTGTATCCCAGATCACTGTGACAGGGGATACGCGGTATACAGCGGATGAGCTGATAGAAGCCAGTGGCGTGAGTAACGGCGACAATATGTTCTTCCTGGATACCAAGCGTATCATTTCAAACATGGAGCAAACGTATCCATATCTGGGCACCATAGAGTTGCACAGGAAAATGCCGAGCACATTGCAGATTGAGGTCAGCGACCGGACTCCGGTTCTTTCTGTAGAGCATGGGCAAGGGTATCTTTTGCTCGATCTTACTGGTAAAGTCCTGGAGGAAACCGATACCGCGCAAGAGAATACTGCGCAGGTTCTTGGTGCATCGTCGGACGGGCTTGCCGTTGGCGACACGGTGGACAGTGAGCACGAAAAGATTATGGCAGTCCTCCATCTGATGGAGCTGATGAATCAATATGAAATGGATACGTCCATCCGCAGCATTGATGTCCAGAAAGCTTACGACGTGCGCGTGCAGTATGAAGACCGCTATACGATTTTGCTGGGCAGCATGGAAGAGGACAAGTTGGAGCATAAAATCCAGTTCCTACAGGCAATCCTCAAGGAGCCGTCTCTGCCGGAAAGCGGAATCATCGACTTAACCGGGGATTCCGAGGCGCGATACCGCCCGGAGGAGGAAAGTCCGACGGAGGATACCGTCGTATTTGATGAGGACATTGCGGCAGGTGAAGAAACAGGGGACGGCACGCCGGACAATGCAGCCGGAGATGGGACTGCGGATACCACGCAGCCGGAAGAAGCTGCGCCCGCGGCAGACGACGGCACGGCGGCAGACAATACAGCCTCGGAGGATACCGGCGAAGCCGCACCGGCAACCGATCCTTAAGCAGGTTTTGCATTGTTCAGCAGCTTTGCGCTGGGGCAGCAATAGAATTGGATATGATTTCCGCTCGCTACGGTGGAATAGGGCGGAAATGCACCGGAAAATAAGAAGTTTTTTTGAAGAATGCACTATCTTATCTTGCAAAAACGGCGGGAAAGAGGTAGAATGAAGAAAATAGATTTTTTGAAGCGTTTTCATAAACCGATAAAGCGTTCTTCATAAGTGAAATGGAAAAAAATACTTCATATAAATGACGGAGGAGATCAGACATGGGTTTCGAGTTTGAAATGGATTATGATACCGTTGTCAACATTAAGGTTATCGGTGTTGGCGGCGGCGGCAATAATGCTGTCAACCGGATGGTTGTCAGCGGCTTGCAGGGCGTTGAGTTCATTGCGGTAAATACCGACAAGCAGGCGCTGAACCGTTCCGAGGCTTCGGTAAAGATTCAGATTGGTGCAAAGCTGACCAAGGGCCAGGGCGCAGGCTCCCGCCCGGAAACCGGACGTAAAGCCGCCGAGGAAAGCCGCGAGGATATCTCTAAGGCTTTGGAAGGCGCGCATATGGTATTTATCACCGCTGGCATGGGCGGCGGCACGGGCACGGGCGGTGCACCGGTTGTCGCGCAGATTGCGCGCGAGATGGGTATTTTGACCGTTGGCGTTGTCACCAGGCCGTTTAGCTTTGAAGGCAAGAAGCGTATGGAGCAAGCAAATGAGGGCATTGAAAACCTGAAGGAAAATGTCGATTCTCTGATTGTAATCCCGAATGAGCGTCTGAAATATGTAACGGACCAGAAGATCAGCTTTAAAAATGCATTTGAAATTGCCGATAACGTACTGCGTCAGGCAGTGGCATCGATTTCCGAGCTGATTACGGTTCCGGGCCTGATTAACCTGGACTTTGCGGACGTTACCTCCGTTATGAAGGGTGCAGGCTATGCACATATGGGCGTTGGATCTGCTTCTGGTAAGGACAAGGCAGAAGAAGCCGCAAAGATGGCCATTCAGTCCCCACTGCTGGAAACTTCGATCAATGGCGCGCACGGTGTGATCCTGTCTGTTATTGGATCGGATGACATTGGCCTAGATGAGATTGAGCAGGCAGCCAGCATGGTGCAGGCTGCGGCGCATCCGGATGCGCACATCATTTTCGGCGCTTCGATTGCCGAGGAGACAGATGACGAAATTCGTGTCGTTGTGATTGCGACAGGGTTCGACAATCCGCCGGTTGCGAAGCAGGAGCAGTCTGCTATTTTCTCCAATGCAAAGAAAACCGCTTCGGCTTTCTCTGCACCGGCGCAGACGTTTGCAGCTTCTCCGGTTGCTCCGGTACAGCCGCAGCAGTCCCAGGCAAAGGCAAGCGTCGCGGAAGGACAGACTGTGGAAGCGGACGATCCGTTTGCAGATATCATGAAGATTTTCAGCAGCAAATAAATTTTGTTGATTGGTTCGCCTGTATTCGAGCCTTTTACACAGTTGACCGGCCCTTCTTCTTCGGAGGAAGGGCTTTTCATCGGACGGAAAAACAGACGGGGAGGCGAGTGCTACGGTTGAATATTTGAAATCCGAGGAGGGAAAAATGATCCGGTTGGATCAAGCTGTTCCCGGCTGCTGGATCAATATGGTAAACCCGACGCAGGCAGAGGTAGATAGCGTAATCGTGTCGCAGCATCTGGATGCTGGATTTGTCCGGGCGGCACTGGACCCAGAGGAATCCTCGCGTGTTGAAGTGGAGGATGACCAGGCCCTGTTGATTGTCGATATTCCGGTGGAAGAGGAAAGCGATAGCATTACGCGTGATGTACAGATGTATGCCACCCTGCCAATGGGGATCGTCGTGGCGGAAGATATCGTTGTTACCGTCTGCTTGCGGGAGACCAGCGTCACCCGCGACATTGCCAACGGAAAGGCGGCACGCGGCGTGTGTACCGGAATGCGTACCCGGTTTGTTTTCCAACTGCTGCTGCGCGTGGCGGGCCGTTTCCTGAATTATTTGCATCGGATTGAGCGCAGTTTCAATGAGATCGAACGGCGTTTGTATGACAGCCAAGAAAACGAAGACCTCATGCAATTGCTGGGTCTGCAAAAATCCCTCGTCTATTTTTCCGCATCGTTAAAAGGCAATGAAGTGACCATGGAAAAAGTCTTGCGCGGCCGCATCCTGAAGCTGTATGAGGATGACCGCGACTTGCTGGAGGATGCCCTCATTGAAATCCGTCAGGCAATCGAAATGTCCGGGATTTATTCCACCATTTTGGCGGGCACAATGGAAACGTACGCTTCGGTTGTATCCAACAACATGAACGACATCATGAAGGCGCTGACAGTTATTACCCTCATTATGACAATTCCCAATATGGTATTCGGCTTTTATGGTATGAATGTTTCGTATCTGCCGGGCGCAGTCAGCTTTATTCCGGCGATTGTATCGATTGTCGCATGTGTGATTGCATGGCAGTTCCTAAAGAAGCATAAGCTATATTGATGCCGGGAAGATTGAATATACAAGGAGACAAGCATGACAACAAAAACAATTTCTTCCGTCGTTGCGCTTGCCGGGCTGCTCAAAAGCATTTTTATTTCCGGCAGGTTCCAAAAAGATCTCCCAATGCAGATTGTTGATCCCAAGGGCAACAAGGTCTGCGAGATCCATAAAGAAGACCCCGAACGTTGGATCCGTACCAATTATAAGGACAGCCTCGCGTGTACGCGCAAGCTGTGCACGCGGTCGCAGTGGGATAAGATGGATATTGTCCAACAAGTGCGCCTGTGCGATTGCTGGGAGGCGCTCGCCGTTATGGAATACCTTGATGTCGGCTATGACGACGGCAACCGATTTGAGATCGACGAATACGAATGCTGATATAGAATGCGGCGGAAACGGATGCACCATCCAGCTGCTTTTGCCCGCATATCCATTCTGTTAATGATAGAATAGCCCTTTGGGAATCGTGTGTATCGAATCCCGAAGGGCTTTTTGCGTCCGGCTTAAAAGAATGTTAAGAATCCGGCTATGCAAAGTTTACAATTTTGTGTATTCGCCCGCATTTGACTGTATATGCAACCTTTGTTATAATTTGAACAGAACGAAACAACGGAAGGGGAGGGCATTTCATGCCGGGATTGGAGGAACGGCTGCACCAATATGAACCGCTGTTCGGCGGATGGTATTTGCGCGGGGAAATTGGAAGCGGGAGCTATGGCCGCGTTTACCGCGCGGAATATCGCGATCTGTTTGGGACAGTGGAAACCGCAGCCATCAAGGCGGTTGAGATATTGCCCGATCACGCGTTGGCAACGACACCGGACAAGCTGAAGCAGCTGGCATATGAGGCTGCTATGAGTGAAGTGGAAACATTGCGCTGCCTGCGAGGGCTGAGCAATGTGGTGAATATGGACGATCATGCTGTTTTTGAAATTGTGGAAGACGGCAGGGTAATTGGCTATGATCTCGTGATCCGCATGGAGCTATTGCAGAACGTGGGACAGATGATCCGGCGCAATGGCGGGCGGCTGCAATCGGTCGAGCAGGCGAAACAGCTAGGAAAGGACATCTGTTGCGGTTTAATCCGATGCCATGCATGCGATATCCTGCACCGGGATATCAATCCAAATAATATTTTTCAAAATGCGTTTGGAGATTATAAGCTGGGTGATTTTGGCATTGCCAAGCAGCTGCACGGCACGCTGCATGCACAGACAGCGATCGGCACCAAGCAATATGTCGCGCCGGAGGTTTTTCACCGGGCGAACAGCGAACGGCTTGCCGACCGCTATGACGCGCGCGTGGATATTTATTGCCTGGGATTGGTGCTGTATCAGCTGACCAACGATGGTTATCTGCCATTTTACTATGAAGGGCTGCCACGCAGCGCATGGGAAGAGGCGGTCATGCGCCGCCTGAACGGGGAGAAACTGACACCGCCGTCGCAGGCGGATGACGCGTTTAGCCAGGTAATCCTTAAGGCGTGCGCATACAGGCCGGAGGATCGGTTTGCCTCCGCACAGGAGATGTATGACGCGCTCTGCCGGATAGATCAGCCGCAACAAACGGCTGTGATCGCGGAACCACAGCAAGAGCTGGATTTCTGGCACCCGCAGGAGCAAAAAAAGAGCTTATTGCATGCGTTTGGGTTGGAGGTCGTATCGACGCCAGAGATGCGGCATATGGCGCAGAAGCTGGATGCGCGGGTATTGGAATCTGACCACATGCAGCTGGGTGGCGCATTGACCCCACGCGCGGCGGCGCGCCTGCCAAGGTGGCGCATCCGTGCACCGTGGTTCCACATGAACCACTTGCGCATCCGGGAATACACTTCGATATCAGACAGGGCGTTTCAGGGACGAAGAGACCTGGTATCGGTGAACATTAGCGGCACGATGACAGAGATTGGAAAGGAGGCTTTTGCGCACTGTGGGAGCCTCACGGAGTTCCGCTGCGGGGATGGGCTGAAGCGGATCGGGCAACGGGCTTTCGCGGACGACGCCAAGCTGACCCGGTGTCATTTGCCGGATTCTGTTTGTGAGCTAGGGGATCAGGTGTGGATGGGCTGTACATCGTTGCAGTCCTTGCGATTGCCGGAACAGATACAAGCGTTGGGCGAAGAACTATGCGCCGGCTGTATGTCACTGTATCAGGTGACGCTGCCATCTCATCTGCGCAGCATTGGTACGAACGCATTTCATGCAAGCGGGTTACAGAAAATCCTGATGCCAGATAGCTGTATCCGGTTGGGGGCAGGCGCGTTTTCCGACTGTAAGCAGCTCCGTTCCGTGCAGCTGTCTTTGCGGCTGGCTATTATATCCGAAGCATGTTTTGCAGGCTGTACGGCGTTGCAGCAGTTTGATTTCCCGTTCCGTCTGGCGGAGATCCGTGATCGGGCGTTTTATGGCTGTACATCGTTGACCGAACTCGTAATTCCGGAGGGTGTCCGCCGCATTGGCGAGCAGGCGTTTGCACATTGCGACAGCCTGCAAACCATCCGGGTTCCGGATTCCGTGCGGCAGATTGGGGAATCTGCATTCCCCATCAAAGGGAAACGGCATTTTGGCGGAAGCCGATTTACCGTGATTGCAAAGGAAGACAGCTATGCCTGGCGGTATTGCCGACAAAATAGAATCGAGGTGCGCGAACGATGAAAGAAGCCATACGGGAACGGTTATATGATCTAGCAGAAGAAAATTATCGCGATTTTTCTGCGGCGTTGGTCCCGGGGTGTGGGACGATGCTCGGTATCCGTTTGCCGAAGCTGCGTGCGTTGGCGAAGGAAATAGCAGCGGATTGTGATGCTTATTTTGCAGAGCCATGTGGCGATCTGTTTGAAGAAATCATGCTGCGGGGCATGGTGATTGGCTGCATGAAGTGCTCGACCGAGCAGCGGCTGCAACAGGCGCGCGCATTTATCCCGTTGATTGAAAACTGGTCTGTATGCGATAGCTTTTGTTGCAGTCTCAAAGAAGCGAAGAAAAAGCCGGAAATCTATTGGGATTTTATTTTGCCATATTTGCACAGCGAACGGGAATTTGAAATCCGATTTGGCGTTGTCATGATGCTGAACCATTTTGCGCATGACGCATGGCTTCCAAAGGTACTGGAGCAGCTCGAATCCATTGCACATCCTGGCTATTACGTCAAAATGGCGGTTGCATGGGCAGCTTCTGTATGCTACATCCGCGATGCAGAAGTGACATGGGCTTGGATACAAAAAAGCCCGATGGATGCTGAAACTGAGCGTATGGCAGTTCAAAAGATCATGGATTCCCGGCGCGTCCAGGGAATGGAACGCGAGCGCATCCGGCAGTTCCGGCAAGCGAAGAAACAAAGTGAAATATAACAATGCCGCTTATCCAATTCGTAACCATTGGATAAACGGCATTTTGCTTATTGTTCTGCGTCCTCCGGTTTGTAGACCAGCTTGCGGTACAATGCGAATACGTCCGGCAGGTGTTTTTTGAGCGCGAGCGGTCGCCCGTTCTTGCCGACAAAGCAGTGGCCGGAGGTGGCGGTACCGCACAGCGTACCGGTTGCCGCGTCATAAAACGCATAGGAAAGTGTCATGCGCACAGGGGTCAGGCTGGTAATGCGC
>JAUNIY010000015.1 GCA_030523305.1 Eubacteriales bacterium | reverse complement strand
ATTATATCTTTTGTGTCAATTGTGCATCACATTTTTGTGATAAATCGTCCACTTTTTCGTTTTTTCATTGTATTTTTATACTTTATTTTGTTTTTTTACTTTTTTGCCGCAAAGATTATTTGTGCAATCTGTCTTTATCCTGTTTATTTTTTCGCTTGATTTCTGATTTCCGCGCCATTTTTATATCAAAAAATTGCTGTTGCTTTCTGCTTTTCTTAGCTTTTTCAATGATTTCCCATATATTTTCCCACTCTATACCAATCTCCCTTCTTCCATATATTCTCATCATTCCCAATATTTTTACAATTTCTTTCAATTTTTATATTTCCAGCATGTGCCCTGCTTGCTTTTTTATATTCCGCCGTGTATACTTAGGAAAGGAAGAACAGGAGGACCATCATGAGAATCAAAACCATACTATTATATACTGGTGTTATTGTTATCCTGCTTGTAGGCGGTTTGTTCGGTGCCTATAAGTATTTCTTCGGTACATTGACACAGGATACGTCCTTTCAGGAAGCCGTCCACAACGCATCGGAATCCCTCTCTGTGACTACCTATGAAGAACAGTCTTTAGAGGATGCCAACATCAAAAATATTGCCATCTTTGGTATCGACAGCAAGACCAGCGATAATGGCCGTTCCGATGCTACGATGATCCTCTCCATCGACTACGAGCACAACAAAATCAAGCTTTGCTCCATCGCGCGGGATACCCTGGTATATATCCCAGAAAAAGACGTGTATGAAAAATTTACACATGCTTATGCATACGGCGGCGCAACGCTCGCTGTCAAAACGTTAAACACCAACTTTAACCTGAACATTACGGACTATGTCGCTGTGAACTTCAGCGAAATGGCCGGGATTGTCGATATGCTCGGCGGTGTGGAAGTCGATTTATCTGCAGCGGAAATCCCATACATTGGTGAAAATGCTTCCACCAGCGGCTTATATGCAGGCGAAAATGTCACGCTGAATGGTGAACAGGCTGTTTCATATTCTCGCATCCGCCATCTGGACAGCGATAACGTCCGGGCAAGCCGCCAGCGTGAAGTGATGAACAGTATTTTCGAGAAAGCACGCAATATGTCCGCAACACAATATCCGGGCTTGATCCGCGAAGGTTTGTCCATGTGCACCACCTCTTTGGATTACAGCGAAATCTTCGGCTTCTCCAAAATCTTGCTGTCCGACAATTTGACGTTGGAACAGGAAGCTCTGCCAGGTGACGATATCGACGCATGGGGCGGTATCATGTCTTCCAGCGGTGCATGGTGTTATGTGTATGACCTGCGCGAAGCTTCCAATAAACTGCTCACCTTTATTTATGAGGACATCTATACCAATTCCGGTATGGATCTTCCAGAAGCGACAGTCGATAAAAGCTTCGTCAACTAAATGAAAATGCATTTTTTAAGCTGCCCTGTATTGCGGGGCAGCTTTTTCACACCAGTTGACAGCCCTAGCTATTATGATCCAGCCAAAGGATTTGCGAATATGTTTCCCATATTCTTGGTTTGTTCTTTACAAAACTGTCTGCTTTTGGTACACTTATGAGGAACAGTTGGGGCGATTCTGACTATATCTGGTTTGCCCCGGTCAAACAGGAAAGGAGTACATCGATATGTCCTATGGTATCAAATCCCCTGCCAGATATATGCAGGGCAACGGCGAACTGGCCAATCTCGGCCGCAATGTAAAGAAAATGGGGGAAAAATTCCTCGTTCTCTGCTCCGCGAATAACCGCAAGCGCGTAGGCGCTCAAATTGAAGAAAGCCTGCTTTCTGTAGAAAAAGAAGTTGTATTTTGCGAATTTAATGGTGAATGCACCAAGGATGAAATTACCCGCGTCATGCAGGTTGTCACCGATAACAACTGCGACGTTGTCATCGGCGTCGGCGGCGGCAAGGTCATCGATACAGCCAAGGCTGTCGTCACCAACCTCGGCGGCTATCAGCTGGTTATCATCCCGACTGTCGCTTCCAACGACTCCCCATGCAGCGGTGTCGCTGTCATTTATAATGATGCAGGCGTCGTTATCAAAGCCCTGATGATGAAGCGTAACCCGGCTCTCGTCTTAGTTGACACCGCAGTCATCGCAAAATCTCCCCGCCGCCTGCTGGTTGCCGGTATGGGCGACGCGCTGGCTACCTGGTTTGAAGCACGCGCTTGCAAGGCATCCGGCGTAAAGACGATGGCCCGCGGCCAGTGCTCGAACACTGCCCTGATGATGTCCAAGCTGTGCTATGATATCCTGATCCGCGATGGTGCAGGCGCACTGGCTGCGCTGGAGGCAAAGGAAGCAAACGATGCGCTGGATAATGTTGTAGAAGCTTGCATCTATCTGAGCGGCGTTGGCTTTGAGAGCGGCGGCCTGGCAGCAGCCCATGCCATCAACGATGGTTTCGCCTACGTCCCGCAGGCACACGGCATGTATCACGGCGAGAAGGTTGCCTTCGGCACCTTGGCGCAGCTGGTTCTGGAAAACGCACCGGAAGAGGAAAGGAACGAAGTCCTGGCATTCATGAAGCAGGTTGGTCTGCCGATGACGTTGGCTGATCTCGGCATCACGGATGTCAAAGAAGACGAAATCCGCAAGGTTGCGGAAGCTGCTGTCGTACCGACGCAGTCCACCAAAAACCTGCGCAAGGACATCACTGCTGATGAAGTCTATGCAGCTATCATGGAAGCAGACCGCATCGGCGCAGCATACAAAGCATCCTAAACACCACACAAACAGGAGGGATACGGATGGCTACTGCATACAGTCCCAATGAGGAATTTCACCTAAAAATCAAGCCCGGGGACATCGGGGAGTATGTCATCCTTCCCGGCGATCCCGGACGCTGCGAACATATCGCAAGCCTGTTCGATGATCCGAAAAAAGTGGCTGCAAACCGGGAATTTACCACCTACACCGGTATGTTGGACGGGGTGCGGGTCAGTGTTGCCTCCACCGGTATTGGTGGCCCCTCCGCCGCCATCGCGTTGGAAGAGCTGATTCACTGCGGCGCCCATACTTTTATCCGTGTCGGTACCTCGGGCGGCATGCAACCGGAGGTTTTGGGCGGTGATCTGGTCATTGCCACGGGAGCTGTGCGCATGGACGGGACGGGCAAAGAATATGCTCCTATCGAGTACCCGGCCACAGCACATTTTGACGTTGTCAGCGCGCTGCATCGGGCAGCCTCCGCTGCCGGATGCCGGTTTCACACCGGTGTTGTCCAGTGCAAGGACTCCTTTTATGGACAGCATGAACCGGAAAACATGCCGGTTTCCGCCGAGCTAGAACAGAAATGGAAGGCTTGGCTCGGCTGCGGCGCACTGGCAAGCGAAATGGAATCCGCAACCCTATTTATTGTAGCGGCGGTGCGCCGTGTACGCATTGGTTCCATCTTACTGGTTCTGGGTAACCAAACCCGCCGCGCAATGGGGCTGGAAGATATCCAAGTACACGATACCAGCCAGTGCATCCGTACTGCGGTTGATGCCTTGCGCTTGCTGATTGCAGCAGACAAATGCGAATAAATACCTCCCATACAAGTTGGAGCGGCAGCACGTGTGATGTGCTGCCGCTTCTTTGCTGTCCGACCGATACGTCGGCATGGTGTGTTTCACTCTCTTTTCGGATCTCTCCGTTACATATCCATTGCTTTCATCTTGTCCATTTCCAGCTGCTTCAGCTTTTTGTATTTGTCTCTGCCGGTTCCCCAATCTCCAAAAAACAGCGTATTGACGATGACAAACGGAAACACATTTTGCAACGTAAACGGTACTTTTCCGCTGGCAAAAATACAGATGGTTCCAACCAGAATCAACACAGGGATGATCCCTCCCCATAGCGGGCTTTTCAGCTTGACGCAAAGCAGGTATTCCACTGCCATCAGCACACCTGCAATGACGCCTCCAATGACCAAATCCATCATGATATCCTTTCTCCTTAACCAATATCTTTGATTTTCATCCGCAACAATTCCTCTTTTCGACGCTGATGCCGACCATCTGCCCACATAAGCAGTTCTAACACAAGGAGAACGGCACATGGTATAACAAATTCCGCCGACAACGCAACTTGTTTCACAACATATAACGCTCCCATTGCCACGGCGGACAAAAGCGGGACAACCACGCCAAGCTGCCAAGCTTTTCTCGTGCTGAGGTATTTCTGCACGCCGCATAGAATTAGCGTCAAAGCGATCGCGGCAATTCCTTTTATCACTTCAGGTAACATAGATTATCCATTCCTTTCCTGTTTGTATTTGTCAATGATGATTTTTGCAGTCTCCACATCAATGCGAGAATCGACTGCCAGCCCTTTGATGAACGCGGAAAACGGTTCCTCCTCTCTCTGGTCGCCCAATTCGATCTTTTGAATGAGTTTATCCAGCCGCAACCGGACGGTAGGATATGATACGCCATATAATTTGGCAATTTCTTTCATAGAGCCGGATTTCAACACAAAATTTTTCAAAAACGTCACGTCCTCTTGCTCCAGCGCGAGTATCCACTGCGGCACCTTGTCAATATCCATTTCAATCACCCTTTCATTTCATCTTTAATATAATTGAGTATAACATAAATAAAATTAAAGTCAATAGTAAATAATCAAAAAATAAAATAAATATTGACCGCATCCACAGCCCATAAAAAGCAAAAACAGGAGCCATTTCCAGCTCCTGTTCTATATTGACTGCTATATATTATGGATTGACCAGCACGCCGATGCCCAGCAGTCCCGGTCCGGTATGGATTGCCAGTGTCGCAGTAATTTGGTCTTCTACAACTAGCAGTCCTTTTTTGATCGTTTTTTTGAGGATCGGCTTGACCTCTGCCGCCGTGTCCAATGCATCTCCATTCATCAGCGCAAGCCATGCCGGTTGGTCGTTACACATCTTCTGTACATACTGTATGATCTTCTCCTTGCCCGCTTTTGCGCCGCGAATCTTTTCTACCGTATAATATGATCCCTCTTCGTTACAGGAAATGATCGGCTTGATTTTGAGGAGGCTTCCGGCCACAGCAGCTACGCCGCCGATGCGCCCGCCTTTGCGCAGATATTCCAGTGTATCCATATAAAAGAACACCTTAGAATCCTTCGCTTTCTCCGGCAGACGTGCACATACCTCTTCAAATGGGATTTTATTTTCCAGTTCCTTTGCTGCCCACATGGCCAATAGCCCGGCTCCTATGGAAATATTTTTCGAGTCAAAGACAAAAGAATGGAGTTCCGGATATTCCTTTAATACCATTTGTGCAGTCTGACAGGTGCTGCTCAACTGGCTGGAAATAAAAATGCCGAGCACATTTTCATAGCCTTCACTCTTGATTTCATCGATCATGTCATAATAGTCCTGCATGGTCGGTGTTGAAGTACGCGGGATTTCTTTGGGGAACCGCTTGTACACCTCGTATGCCAACGCCACGCTGTCAATATGATGCTCATGCTCATACGAAACGCGCAAACGGAGCACCTTGATATTATGCTTTTTGATAAACGCCTGCGGAATATCGCAGCCGGAGTCAACGAGAATTACGGTTTTTCTCTTTTTCATATTACGTCCCTCACACCAAAAATAGTTTCGATAACCATATTCAATAGTATTGCATATCCCGCCATATTTGTCAAGCTCACCCAGGAATCCTTTGCAAATATTTCCTTTTCTCTTGCTGTTACAATCTTTTTCTGCTAAAATATCAAATGACAAAGGAGTTGATCCCATGGAACAGGAAAAGAACGCTGCCTTTTCTCTTTCTGCAGAAGAGCTAGAATTTTGCATTTCAGCTTTACAGCTTGAAATAGAAACCGTCGAACATGCCATGCATGATAAGAACGCTACACTGGAAGAACGCATTGCATGCACCTCCTACATACGGAGCCTAAATGCACTCCAAGACGAATTCCTACGTGAAAATAATTCCTTCCGTTCCATTGACCTATTACAGGTATATGAATTGGTCACACAAGAACGCGATTATCTCAATGACGCTATGGACGATGATGCGATTCCATTGGATCTGCGCCAGGAAGGCCGGGACCACCTACGCACAGCCAACAATATCATGCGTAAGCTCAAAAAGTATTTTAAAGCATTCGACATCGACGTTTCATCTTTGCAGCAACAAAAAGCAGATGCTCTCTGAATTCGGGAAGCATCTGCTTTTCTTTTTCTAATGTAATCAGCCATCTAGACGGCGTTCGTAGTATCCCCATCGCCGCGTACCGGCAATGGCAGTCATCCACGCGCCTAGCGAGAACAATACCCAAATCCAGATCGCAGACGACCAGCCAAATCCCTCCGCAATGGCACCGATTCCAAAGCTGGACAAGGCCGACCCCACATATGCAGAACAATTGAGGATGCCGGTAACAGAGGAAGACCGTCCGATTGCGCCGAAATGTACTGGAATCAAATTCACCAACAGGATATTAACACCTACCATGCAGGTGCTTGCCACCGTAAGCAACAGCAGCGATACCACCGCACTGCGATTGCAAGCAAAACCCAACAATACCAGCGAAACAATTGTGACGGCAAAGAAACCCGCTGATCCTTTCAGCTCATTTTCGATATACCGCTTGGCAATTGCTTTGGTAATGACCACACCGAAAATATTTACCAGCGGGACAATGATATCTAAGGCAACCGACGCTGCGGTGCCAAAATGGAAATTATCTGTCATCAAAGACGGCAGCCAAGTCTGGATACCATCGCGCAGCATACCATGTGTCATGGAAGCAAACGCTGCGAGCAAAATACCGGAAACCAACATCATATGCAGCAAGCTATCCTTCTTCTGCTGGGGCTGCGGATGCAGCGAGATCGTTTCCACTTCCGTACTCTGCGCAATCTGCTGTTCAAACCAGGTCATGCGATACAGCCAGTAAAACCCGGCCGAAAGGATGATGCCGGCCGAAAGAAAGAAGATACTGCGCCAGCCCCAGACTGACAGCATAACGGTCGCCATCAAATAGGTCAACACAGTTGCCAGCGGATATGTCACGGCAACATTGCTGCAAGCCTGTTTGCGTGTATCAGGCGGCATTTGTTCTGCAAAAATACGCGCAACTGGCGACCACAGCAAGGACTGGAAGATGCCGTTGCACGACCACAGCACCAGCATAACCGTATACTGTCCGGTAAGGCCCATCAATAAATTGAGCATGCCAGAACCCATCAAACCGGTAAAAACCATCTTTTTAGGACTGATACGGTCGCCAATCAAGCCGCTGAAAATCTGGCAGATGCCATACACAATAAACAGCGCCGTACCAATCAGTCCGGCCTGCGCCTTGTTCATGCTGCCATCTGCAATCAATGCAACCATCACGGAGGAATAACTCATGCGGCCAAATAACGCAATGACATAGGTCACAGCACACAACCAGAAAAGCTGGCCGGATAAAGCATGCGGGCACACACGGCGTTCGATTTTTGAGGTCATCATTTCCTTTTGCTCCACTTCTGTTTTCCTGTTGAAAACCATACCAAGTATATGCTCATGACCACCAATATGCAATACGCATTTCGCCATGATTTTTATACTTTTCCTCCTATTTTTCCGGCAAAAATGCCCACGCTCCTTGGTAAGAAGCGCGGGCATTTCCGCTATATTGGCCACTGCCAAACAGGTTTAATAAACCAGATGATCTGGATCTAGCCCGGACCATCCGCAGCCTTGCAGCGCGCTGATCGCTTTCATATCCTCTTCCGACAGTGTAAAGTCAAAAATTTGACTGTTTTCCACAATACGGGACGGTGTAACCGATTTGGGCAGCGGGATCACGCCGCGCTGTACATGCCACCGCAGGACAACCTGCGCCACCGTCTTTCCATATTTCCCGGCGATTTCCTGCGCCTCGGGCACGGAGAAGATCCGGCCTGTGGCCATCGGGCTCCATCCTTCAACCACGATATCGTGCGCACGGCAATATGCCACCATATCCTCCTGCGCCATTCCCGGATGGATTTCAATCTGGTCTACCATCGGCACAATAGCGCAGTGTTGCACAATATTTTCGATATGATGCGGGCGGAAATTGCTCACACCGATCGCCTTGATCCTTCCGTCTTTGTACAGCTTTTCAAACGCGCGCCATGTTTCAACGTTTTTCTCTTCCCAATTGTCAAAATATTTCCGGTCATGCGGCCAATGGATCAGATATAAATCCAGATAATCGGTTTGCAGCTTTTGCAAAGACCGATCAAATGCTTCCAACGTGCTTTGATAGCCCTGATGCGGATTCCACAGCTTACTGGTTAGAAAAATTTCCTCGCGCGCAAGCCCGGATGCTGCAATTGCACTGCCGACACCTGCTTCATTGCCATACGCTGTTGCCGTATCAATATGACGATATCCGGCGCGCAATGCCGCCGCTACCGAACGCTCTGCTTCATCGTTTGGCGTTTTCCATGTGCCAAAACCAACGCATGGGATTGACGTGCCATTGGAAATCGGTATTCTTGTCTGTAAATCCATCGTGATTTTCCCTCCTGTTGTTTGCTTTTGTTGTCAGCAATAGTATACCACAACCCGCACCGCATTCCAATGTATTTCAACAGCAAAACAGCTCGACCGAAGCCGAGCCGTTGGATTTTCTTACGCAATATATCGTCCGACCTTCGGGATCTTGCGAAGCAAGAATGTCAGCAATCCAGAAACCACCAGCAGCACAATGGATACCAAAATTACAAACACAGCCTTGGGCAACACAATACCATACAGATTGAGCACAAAGCATATGACTGCCAGCAAGATTGGATGGATCAAATAAATACCAAAGCTGAGCTGTGCCAGCCGGGAAATCGGGCGGAGCACCTTTACCGGCAACCGCGTCCCGGCCAGTGTATTCTTCACAACCAAGAACAGTGCGATGGCAATCAAGACTGCATCGGGCGAAATAATCATCAGTGCCGGATCGCTGGAAAATGCAGAAGCCCCCAGCCAGATACCGCGCAGGGTCAGGATCAGGCACGCGCCGCCGAGCAAATAAAAAATCCGAACCTGTTTGCGCGTTAAGAATGCAGTGCGCAAATACCATCCTGCAACAAAGACCGCAAGATAACCCACACCCATCAAGGCATAGTCCACCATACGCGTTGTCCCCAGCTGAATCTGGAAAAACGGATAGACACAACCGATGACGAAGCCGAGCAGCACAAAATACCAAAGCTCTCTGGGCTGTGCGGAGCGGGTAAAAATACGCATCATCGGTGAGAATGCGTACAAAATAATCATGACAAAGAGGAAATTCAGATAAAATGTACTGCCACTGAGGATACCGCTCAACACGCCGCCGGTCAGCTCATTGACCACCATGGCGATGACCCCCCATACAATATAAGAGATCAGCACACGCAAGCCATATTTTTGCGCCATGTCCCTGGAACTAATATACCAGCCGCTGTCCAGGAAAAACATGCCGCTGAGCATGACAAACATTGGAGCCGCCCATGTCAAAAGCCCACTGACTCCAATACTTCCCGACGCCATGGACGTGCTGAGAAAAACAACCGCTACACAGCTAAGCGCACGCAGCACATCCGGATAAACCATTCTACGTTTCATTGTAACCGATCAACCTTCTTCTATTCCCGCTGAGCAGGAAATTTATGTTTCTTTTCGTATGTATACATCATACCACATTGGAAAAACTAAGGGAACCGAATTGATACGAAAAATTTGTGAAGGAAGTGTGAATTTTGACAAACTCCCAAAAGTGCGGCATCATCGGCTGCGGCAGTGTGGGCGCAGCAGCAGCCTATACGCTGGCCACACATGGCTTATTTTCCGAGCTGATTTTAATCGATATGAACCGGAAGCGCGCACACGGCGAAGCAATGGACATCAGCCATGGTATTTCTTTTTCCCAGCCCTGCCGCGTCATCGATGGTGATTATGACGATTTACAGGACGCCTCCCTCGTTATTATTGCCGCTGGCGTCGGCCAGAAGCCTGGGGAAAGCCGTCTCGACCTGCTGACGCGCAACGCTGCTGTTATGCGTTCGATTATCACGGAAATCAAACGTGTGTGCCCGGATACCATCCTACTCATTGTATCCAATCCGGTCGATCTGCTTACCGGTATCGCGCTGCGCATTTCAGGTTTTCCACCAGAGCGCGTCATTGGCTCCGGCACCGTACTGGATACTGCACGACTCAAGTTTCTGCTTGGCCAAGAATTAAAGGTGGATAGCCGCAACGTCCACGCTTTTGTCATCGGCGAACATGGAGACAGCGAATTAGCCGTTTGGTCCAGCGCCAATATATCCGGTATTGATCTAGATGATTATTGCGCTGGACGCAATATTTCCGATGATTTTTCCACGCTGTTTGAATCCGTCCGGCACGCTGCATATGAAATCATTGAAGGCAAGGGCGCAACCTATTATGGTATCGCTATGTCTGTCCTTCGCATCGCAACCTGCATCGTGCGCGGCGAACATGGTGTTCTGCCAGTCTCTTGCTACGCCAACGGGCATTATGGGTTAGAGGATGCCTGCATCGGCCTTCCCTGTGTCATTGGCCGCAACGGTATTGAAACCATACTGGATATCCCGCTGAGCCAAGATGAAATGCAGCAGCTCCAACGCTCCGCCAAAACCCTCAAAAACGCACTGGATGAATTGCAGCTGTAAATCGATTTGATCCACTGCCTGTTCGGGCAGTGGATTTTTACTGTCATATGCAAGCTTGCATGGGTATAAGAGGTATGTTTCTGCGTTGACTTCACTTCCTCAAATCGGTATACTGAAAAGAGAAATCCCATACCCGATGCATACGGCTGGAGGCATTCCCATGAAATCTATCACCAAAATTGTCATCACCGGCGGGCCATGCGGCGGCAAATCGACTGCGATGACCTGGATCGAAAGCAATTTATCCAAACATGGATATACGGTGCTGTTCATTCCAGAAACCGCTTCGGAGTTGATTCTGGGCGGCGTGGCACCATGGACGGTCAATACCAATTACGACTTTCAGAAGGCGCTTGTCTCTTTACAAATTCAAAAAGAACGCGTCTTTGAAATGGCAGCAAATAACATGGAGGAGGAAAAAATCCTCATCGTTGCTGATCGCGGTATCCTAGACAACAAGGCATACATGACCAATGCGGAATTTGACTCACTATGCCACGAGCTGGGCGGCAGTGAAACTACCTTTCGTGACAGCTATGATGCCGTATTCCATCTGGTTACCGCGGCGCAGGGTGCAGAAAAGTTCTATACGCTCGCCAATAATCAAGCCCGCACCGAAACCCCGGAGCAGGCCATTGCGATGGATCAAAAAATCATCAGCTGCTGGACCGGCCATCCGTATCTGCGCATCATTGATAATTCCACCGATTTCAATACCAAGATGAAGCGTTTGCTCAAGGAAATTACGCAGTTTCTCGGTGAACCGGACGCATTTGAAGTTGAACAGAAATTTATTATCCGCATGCCGGATCTGCATCAGATGGAGCAGTTGCCCAACTGCAAAAAAATCAATATCATGCAGACCTATTTGCTCAGCGCTTCTGAAAACATATGTACCCGCGTCCGTCAGCGCGGCAGCAGCGGAAATTACATTTACGTAAAAACCACGAAAACCACCTTGTCCAATGGCAGGCGCATCGAAACCGAGCAGCGTTTGACCCAGGAAGAATATCTAAATTTGCTGATGGATGCCGATACCTCCTTGCGTCAAATCCGCAAGGATCGCTATTGCCTGACGGAAAACAATCTCTATTTTGAGATTGACGTCTACCCATTTTGGAAGCATCAGGCGATTCTTGAGGTCCAAGTCAACCACACTGGGCAAACAATCACCTTTCCGCCCTATCTTTCCGTCATCCGAGATGTGACCTTTGACGACTCCTATAAAAATCACGCTCTGGCGCAGGAGATCCCTCCAGAGGATGAAATAACAGATATATAACAAAACAGCGCCGGTTCCCGAAGCTTCGCGGAAACCGACGCTGTTTTTTCATTCGATAGAAATTAGAACTTGACCTCTCTGCCTTCCTTGATCCACTCACGGAATTCTGCCGTCGCTGCAAACAAAACGTCGCCGGAAGAATTGATGGCAGTTTCAAAGGAATCCTGTACCACACCAATGATGAAGCCCACGGCTACAACCTGCATTGCAATATCATTGCTGATACCGAACAGAGAGCATGCCATGGGGATCAGCAACAAAGATCCGCCGGCAACGCCAGATGCACCACACGCTGCAACCGTCGCCAACAGGCTCAAAATAATCGCCGTCCCTATACCGACTTCAACACCCACTGTATGTGCAGCCGCGAGCGCCATGACCGTGATGGTAATGGCTGCGCCGTCCATATTGATCGTAGCGCCCAACGGGATGGATACGGAATAGACATTCTTATCCAGTCCTAAGCGTTCACACAGCGCCATATTCACCGGAATATTGGCTGCTGAGCTTCTTGTAAAGAATGCGGTAACACCACTTTCCTTAAAGCAACGGAATACCAGCGGGTATGGATTGCGGTGCAGGCAGATCGCGGCGATCAACGGATCTACAATCAATGCAACTGCCAGCATACAGCCGACCAACAACGCCAAAAGCTTGCCATAATCTACAAAGATGCTCATGCCGTTTTCCGAAACGGAGTCAAATACCAAGCCCATAATACCAAACGGTGCCAAATTGATGATCCATCGTACCGCCTGCGATACCGCATCCGAAATATCCTTCAACGCTTCCTTGGTATGTGGCTTTGCCAACTTTTTCAGTGCCAAGCCAAAAACAATGGACCATGCGAGAATACCCACATAATTTGCATTTGCCAAGGCATCGATCGGATTGGCTACAACGTTATTCAGCAAATTGGAAAACACCTCGCCAATGCCGCTTGGAGGAACCGTATCCGCAGTGGACTCGGTCAACTTTAGCGTCACTGGGAACAGAAAGCTCGCGAATACTGCCACGACAGCCGCCAGCAGCGTGCTGAGCATATACAAAAAAATAACGGTCCGGAAACGTTTGCCAATGCCATCGGTTGCCTGTGATAGTGAACTCATGACAAGTACAAAAACCAGAATCGGTGCAATTGCCTTCAATGCGCCGACAAAAATCGTACCCAGGAGTGAGATTGGAGTTGCCTGTGGTACGACAAGCGCCAGCACCACGCCGATGACCAGCCCGCAAACGATACGGAGAATCAAGCTTGTGTTATTCCATTTTTTTACAATACTGCCCATTATGTTCCTCTTTTCTATGGAAACAGGAACCTATTGTTTGGAGACACGCCACCAGGCCCCATTCATAGACAAACGCGGCTTTTTCGCCACGCACTATGCGCAGCCAAAAGCCGAAACGTATCCATGCTACAAACAGTCCGCTGCGTGCAGTCCGCATATAGATTACATGTTTCGCCATATTTTTCTGTATTTTATCATAGCACATTCTTGTTCGTCTGACAACGGGAAATCTCGACTTGGCAAGCTTTTCCGAAGTCCAATCCTGGTGAAAAAATTTTTGCAGCAGTAATTGTCTTCCGCTTACTTTTCCATGTTATTTTCTTTCACGTTAATGCTGGATTTTATCGTTTTACAGCCCATTTTATCATCTGTTTATCCAACTTTTTCACACTATAAAGTTAGCCTCCGTTCGGATTTATTTCTTTTTTTTGCATTTTTCTGGTTGATTTATTTGTAATCTATGCTACAATATAGAAAAAGATTGAGGAGGTAATATATTATGGCTTATCAGATTAGCGATGCTTGCATCAGCTGCGGTTCCTGCGCTGGTGAGTGCCCGGTTGGCGCAATTTCTCAGGGTGATTCTTCTTACGTAATCGACGCTGGAGCTTGCCTGGATTGTGGTTCCTGCGCTGGCGCATGTCCGACTGGCGCTATTACACAGGCTTAATTTGTGATCCACCTTGCAAGGTACCGAATAGACAAACAAGGCTCAGTGCTGCGGCGCTGGGCCTTTTGTCTTTTCTTCCTGCATGCTTATCAAAGATTGCGTTATATATGGAAAAGCAAACTGTTTCTTCGCCTTCCGACTTGACTGGCTGCTATATTTTGCTGTATAATAAAGATACTAAAATTATAGGATGTTTAAACATGGAAAATTCAAATTTTCAACCCTTTGAGCCTGTCTCAAAGGATTTACTTTATTTAAAGATATCAGACGCAATCTTTGCGCACATCAAACAGAACCAACTAAAGCCGGGCGATAAACTCCCTTCGGAACGAGACATGGCTAAAATGTTTCAAACCGGACGAAATTCCGTACGTGAAGCATTGCGTGTCCTCGAAAATCGTGGTCTAATCGAAGTCAAAACCGGCAAAGGTGCTTTTGTAAAAGATTCTGCTAATTCTATTGATGCTCTCCATATAGATTTTATAGATTGTTCCTTTGATGATATATCTGATCTCAAAGCAGCTGTGGAATGCTATGCGATCCGGCTTGCGATCCGTCATGCAACCAGCCAGGAAAAACAAGAATTGGTTGATATCGCCACCGAGATGACTGCTATGGCGGAACAAGGGCTTTACAGCAATACGTTAGATCACAAATTTCACCGAAAAATACTAAATATGAGTAAAAATAAACTTTTCTCCCAACTCGTTATGGACATTCGTGAAAAACACTTTATGCGTTTTTGGGAAGATAAACAATTTGATCAAACGCTTTGGATTCCTTCTGTATCTTCCCATTGGAGAATGGCGGAAGCAATCCAGCAAAATGATGTTTCAACCGCTTTGGAAGCTTTTTTTGAAATCGAGACCTATGTGCGAAAAGTTGAACGATCTTCTTCCGATATATAGATACATCCATTACATATTATAAAAAGTAACGCCATCCATACGATTGGGCGTTACTTTTTTATTTGATATGATTACAGTTCTTTCCCTGTCAATTGCACATATTCGTCATAATTATCTCCGTCTTTTTTGATCTTCGCAATACCGAAGCCTGTGAATCCATATATAACAGCGAAAATTACGCCGGTATAACACAGGCAAGCCCAAGGTCCGTATTGTAGCGGCGAAACGCCAAGTGTAGAAGTCATGTATACGCCAGCCAACGTCCATGGGATCAATGGCTCTACAACCGTAATGCTGTCCTCAAAAGTTCTAGATAGATTTTTTGCTTCCAGCCCGCGCTTGATGTATTCATCATGGTACAAACCGCCAAGCGTCAGGAACGAAACGGAAGCATTGCCCGTTGTCGTAATCATCAGCACGCCGGACAAGACGGTGGTCAAAATCAGCTGCCCGGTCGTACGAACCTTCGACATGAGCCGTGGCAACGCCACATCCAAACATCCGGACACATGAAGTGCGGAAACAAATGCGAAGCCACAAAAAGCAATAAGGACTGTGCCCATCATACTGCTTGCACCGCCGCGTTCCAGTAACCGCGGAACATCCGCAATGATATTGTCGATATCAACGGATGTATTTTCAAACATAGACATTTCAAAACCGGAAATCATAGAAAGCGCACAGTTCCGTATCGAAAATCCCTGAACAAAAATGCCGATCAGCGTCGCAAAAGCCGAAGATATTATCATAATCGGGATCGTCGGTTTTTTAGTAAGCGCGCCAACAATAACAATCGCAGGAGGAATCAAAAGGAGTAAGCCCACTGGCATGCTCATATGGTATAGTGAAGTGAGAGCGGATAAAATTGCGTCGATATTTCCTGTCGATCCCGTACTACCTCCAGCAAAATGTATACCCGCAACAGTATAAACAATACAGCAAATGATAAACCCTGGAACCGTGGTATACAGCATATGTCCGATATGTTTATACAAGCTCGTACCGGCTGCAATCGCTGACAGGTTTGTGCTGTCCGAAAATGGAGACATTTTATCACCAAAATATGCTCCGGCAACAACCGCTCCCGCAACCGCTGGAAGCGATGCGCCCATGCCAGCTGCACAGCCCATCAATGCAACACCCGCAGTTCCCGCCGCTCCCCATGAAGTTCCTGTACTAACCGAAAGAATGACAGTAACCAAAAATGCTGTGACAACAATGAACTTCGGGCTGATGATGCTCAATCCAATATACAACAGGTATGGAATTGTACCGCTGACAATCCATGCGCCGATCATAATACCAACAACAAGCAGAATTGAAATTGCCGGAAAAGCTGTCGCCAGTTTTGTGCATAACTCGTTTTCAATCTCCTGCCAAGTATGGCCTAGATAGATGGCAATGAGCGCAGTGAATGCAGTAGAAACAATCAGCAAAATCTCTATCGATATGTCAAGCACTGTGATTCCTATGATCAAAACGGCAAGCATAAATACGATTGGGGAAATCGCCAGCAAAAATCCTGGTTTCCTTGTTTTTTCCATAACGTTCGTCCTTTTCATTCCGTATTTTGGTTAAATCTTTTCGAGAGCCTGATCTAGATCCGCAATCAGGTTTTCTGTACCTTCCAAACCGCAATGTATCCGAAGGATACCGCGCCCTAGACCATGAAATGCCAATTCTTCTTCGCTCCAGTAATATGTCGCCGGCATCACAAGGCTTTCATATCCTCCCCAGGAGCTTCCAATGCTAAAACACTTCAGAGTATCGGCTAGTTCAACCGCTTTGTGCGGATCCCCTTTTACCTCAAAACTCAATAAGCCGCATTCCCCGGACTGCTGCTTGCGTGCTAATTCATATTGCGGATGAGAAGGTAATCCAGTATAGAATACGCGTTTGATCTTCGGATGATTTTCCAAATACTGCGCAACAGCCATCGCAGTCTCATGATGCTGACGCAGGCGGACATCCAGCGTGCGTAGGCCTCGGATCGCTAACCATCCTTCCATGGGGCCAATGACACCGCCAAACCAATCGCGCTGAATCATCAAATCGCGCATCAGTTCTTCATCCTTGGAGATCAGCACCCCACCGATCAGGTCGCTGTGTCCGCCGATATATTTTGTCAGCGTGTGCATCACGATATCGATTCCGAAGTCAAGGGGTTTCTGGAAGAGTGGCGTAGAATATGTATTGTCGATATATGTCTTGATACCATGCTTTTTTGCAAGCGCTGCAACTCCTTTCAGATCGACAACCGAAAAGACCAACGTTGCCGGACTTTCCAGAATAATCATATCGGTCTCCGGGCGAATGGCATCTTCAAAATCACTCAACTTTATTCCCTCTACATATGTAACGGATAAATTGTACTTGGGAACAAGAAAATCACTCAAAATATGATGAACCGGTCCATAAATGCTTTTTAGACAAATCACATGGCTACCCGCATGACAAACTCTGAGAATTGCCGCAGCGCAAGCCGCCATGCCAGCCGAAAAAACCACCGCACGTGATCCATGCTCCAGCTCACAAAGTTTCTTTTCTAGAATTGCTACAGTCGGATTGGAAGCCCTGCCGTAATAAAATTCATCGTTGAAGATATCTACGTTGTTGTACATGTCACAATTCTTAAATACATGTAACGAATTCAAGAACACGGGTGGGGTAACAGATTTCATATACTTATCCGGCGCCTCACCTCCATGCATCATTGTCAATAAATCTCGATTATTTGCCATAGTATCTTCTCCTGTTCTTTTGGTATCGTGGTATCGTGGTATTACCAGTTGATGTCTATATCATACTGTTGCACAGTAAAAATGTCAATATAAAAAGCCTATAAAAATAAATTTTGTGAAAAATGATGATATTTTGTATGTTATTTTATTCATTTTGATGTGTCATCTCATTTTTATAAGGCCATTTCCAAACAAGCGATATGTTGGCGCATATCACGCGCTAAATGTTATCGTATGAAATCACAAAACAATGGTACACGCTGCCAATAAATGCTTCGTTCAGATTCATTGTAAATCACAATTATTTGCAGTATAATATGTATTGTAATAGTATCCTCTGATAAAAAGATTTCATAATAATGGTTGCACTGTAAAAATTGAGGGAGTATTGACATCCTATGGAACAACAAGACACATTCGACCGACGAGCGACAAATGTCTGCAAAGGTATCGCTATTTGCATTATGATCTATTACCACGCGTTTGGTGCCTCCGACCTGACAACATTTCAGCAGGTTTTCCCTGTTTTGTTCCGTGTCCTGGGGCCATACGGTAACGTCTGCGTGCCGTTTTTCGTTATCTTGACCGGATACGGGCTTGGTCTGCAATATCTTCATTCCCCCACGCCTTATCCGCAAATGATCGGGAAACGGCTTCTCCGGCTATATCAAAGCTATTGGCCGGTATTTTTGATCGGCTTTGTAGCCGCACCGTTTTTATCCCGCGGGAAAATGGATTGGACCATCGCATTCGGTGGAGACGGTCTGCTGCAGGCAATCCAACGCTTTCTGCTCAACCTGCTCGGCCTGAGCCACTACGCCTATGGCGACGGCGTTTATACCCTGAATCAAACTTGGTGGTATATGAGCTTGGCGTTGTTCCTCATCCTCTTCCTCCCTCTACTGTGCTGGCTATGGAAGCAATGGAAATGGGGTGGTCTGCTATTCGTAACAGCCGCCGCAATGTTGCTGCCTGATCTGCGCTATCTCGCCTACTTCCCCGCCGCGATGCTGGGCGTTTGTCTGGCGGGCTGCAATGGCTTTCAGGCGCTGCACCGGATGGGAAAGGGTGTGCTTGGCCTTCTGATCCGTATCTTGGCTGTTCTTGCGATCCTAGCTGCATGGTATAAGCTACGACAGCATGGCATCTATCCTGTACTTGCAGATTCCTTTGCTGCATGGGGTATCTGCCAATTTTCATTCGATGTGATCGGCCGAATCCCTGTCATACATACTGTATTGGCTTTTCTCGGCAAACATTCTGCGAATTTGTTTTACCTGCATTCCTTTGTCTATTGCTATTGGATTTCTACAGCAGATTTTGTATTCCAGTTTCACTATGACCTGTTGATCTGGGCTGTCATTTTACTATTGACGCTCGCGCTGAGCCTGACGTTGGAATGGCTGAAACGGGTGATCCATTATCATGCGATAATGTCCAATTTAGAACACCGGTTGTTGTCACAGCTGCAAAACGCAAAATAATCCACACAAAAACATAACAAATGCAAGAGCTGGCTTTCCCTAATTGGAAGCCAGCTCTTGCATTTGTTTCATTCAAAACAACACATTGTGTTCCATTTGTTCCAGAATACGGCAGATCAATCCGGTACGCTGGAATGGTGTCATCAGATAATAGCCATCGACATACGGGGCAATCTGCCGGGCAATTTCTGTCGAAATTTCTACGGCAAGCGTTTCGCTTTCTGTCCGGTCTTTTCCTTCATACAGCTCTGTAATCCGCTCATCCACGCGGATTCCATTGATCTCGCTGTCCATAAACCGGGCGTTTTTCGCGCTGACTACCGGCATAATGCCGCCCAAAAGATAACCGTCCAGCTGCTCCCTTGCTTTTTTGAGATTCTCAAACGCTTCGGGCGTCAAAATCGGCTGTGTCAAAAATCCAATCATACCCTTTTGCAGCTTTTCCTGTGCCAGCCGCAGCTGGATATCAAAATTCCGCGCATTAACATTTAATGCGCCAAATAGATGGAACGGCCCGGGCAAGGCAGTCTGTCCCAAGCCGGACACAAACGCCGCCATCTTGCGGGAGTTGAACTGGTAGACGCTTTTTACCTCATCGCGTTCCGCCGTCGGGATCGGATCACCGGTAATCAGCAGCACATTGCGGATACCCTCGGCATACAATCCCATCAGCAATGCCTTTGTCGCATTGATGTTCCGATCCCGGCAAGTCATATGCGGCAACGCTTCCAAATTCAGCTCCCGGCGGATTTTACACGCCAGCAGGCTGGAATCCACGCGTGCACGCGCAATCGGGCAGTCTGCAATTGTGATAATATCCACATTGGCGCCCTTGAGCATCCATGCACCATGCATGAACTTACTCAGATTTGCATCCGCCGGCGGGTCAAGCTCAACGGCGATTACTTTTTTCCCTTTTTGCAGCTTTTGCCAAAATAGGCTGTCCTGCCAGGTATCCGATGTTTCTGTTTGCAGCTTTTTGGGTGCTTTTCGCGTACTGCGGCCACATCCGGACAAGGCTTGCGCCGCCTGCGCAATGTGCACCGGTGTTGTGCCGCAGCAGCCGCCCAGAATGCCCGCGCCTTCCTGCGCCATTTCTTGCAGCTGCGTGGCAAAATAATGCGGATCGCCTTCATAGAACGAACGGTTGTTGATGACCACCGGGTATCCGGCGTTTGGCATCAACGCCAATGTGATATCGTGATGGTCGATCTCCTTTGCCAGCTCCAACATATGCCGCGCGCCGCACACGCAGTTGAAGCCAACAGCGTCCACCGCCGCACATTTCTTCATTTGCTCCAGCAACTGTGCAGCAAAGCTGCCGTCACGCGAAACGCCGTCCGGCTGGATGGCAAAGGTTGTGATGATATATGCATCCGGCACCTGCTGCTTGATATATTCCGCGGATTCGCACAAGCCATCTGCATTGGCATTGGTCTCAAACAGGAAATATTTCGCCCCCTGCTGCAAAAAGCAGTCGATTACATACCGGTATTCCTCACAGATATCCATCGTTTCCGGCAACCCCGTGATGGGACCAATATCCGCAAATACAAAGGCGTCATATTTTCCCGCCGCCTGTTGCGCCAGCGACCAACCGGCCGCAATGGTCTGCTGTACCAGCTCCTCATTGCCCTGGAAGCATACGCGGTTGACGGCAAACGTATTTGTCTTGATCGCCTTGCAGCCTGCCTCCAAATATTCGCGATGGATATCTGCAATCAGCTCCGGCTGGCTCAAATTGGCCAGTTCGCAGCCGCTTCCCACACGATAACTGCGGGCGGAAAAATACGTCCCCATACCGCCGTCAAACAGCAGCAGATTATGCTCTAAATATTCTCTTACGTCCATGTTATCCTAACACTCTCTTTGCAACATCAACCGATGCCTTCGCATCCTTTGTATAAAAATCCGCGCCGATTTCTTCCGCGTAATCTGCGGTCAGCACAGCGCCGCCGACCATGACCTTACAAGCATGACCGGAAGCGCGCAGGGCTTCGATGGTGCGGCGCATGGAATCTACCGTCGTTGTCATCAGCGCGGACAAGCCGACAAGCTCGACATCCTCCGCAATGACGGCGTCCACCACCTTCTGTACCGGCACATCCCGACCGAGGTCAATGACCTGATACCCATAATTCTCCAGTACCACACGGACGATGTTCTTGCCGATATCATGGATATCGCCTTCCACTGTGGCCATAACGATTTTCCCCTTGGATACGCTTTCGCCACCGCGCTGCGCAATGCGGAGCTTAATCAAGTCAAAGCCTGCGCAGGCTGCATTGGCCGAATTGATGAGCTGCGGCAAGAAAATCTGCTGCTTTTCATACTTTTCGCCCACCAAGTCAAGCGCCGGGATCAGCTTCTGATTGATGACGTCCAGCTCCGACATGGTTTCCAATAGCTGTTCCGTCAACTCGGCAGTTTCCTGCTTCAGTCCCTTGAGCACAGCGGTTTCCACCGTCATTTCCTTCGGCGCCGCGGCGCCCTTCGGTTCTTCCTCTGTGTTGGCAAACCGTTCAATATACGCTTCGCAGTTGACATCTTCTCCGGAAAGCGCACGATAGGACACCACGGTATCCATAATCGGCTTCAAATTCGGGTTGATGATCGGCAGGTCCAGGCCGCAGTACATTGCCTGCGTCAAAAAGCTTGTGGTGATATGATTGCGTTCCGGCAGGCCAAACGAAATATTGCTGACACCCAGCACGCAATGCAGGCCCAGCTTTTCGTGTACCATACGAACTGCTTTGAGCGTCTCCATCGCCTGCTCCTGCTGTGCGGAAATCGTCAGCGTCAGGCAGTCGATCAGGACATCTTCCCTGGGAATCCCATGCTTTTGCGCATTCTCCAAAATACGTTCCGCCATGGTAAAACGCGCTTCCGCTGTCTGCGGGATACCGGTCTGATCCATCGTCAGGCCCACGACAGCCGCGCCGTATTTCTTCACAATCGGCAGGATCGTGTCCATTTTATCCTGTTCCGCATTGACGGAATTGACAATCGCCCTGCCGTTGCACGCGCGCAGACCGGCTTCAATCGCCGCCGGGTCGGAAGAATCGATCTGCAACGGCAATGCAACCACGCTCTGCACGGCCTTGACGACCTGTACCATCATCTCGGCCTCGTCGATGCCCGGCAAACCGACATTGATATCCAAAATGTCCGCGCCCGCGTCCTGCTGCTCAATCGCACGCTCCATGATATAATTGAAATCACGCTCACGCAACGCCTGTTGGAAGCGTTTTTTACCAGTCGGATTGATGCGTTCACCGATCACGCGCACGCCGTCAAAATCCGTCATATGGCTGGCGCAGCACACGCCCCGCTTGCGCTCCGGACGGACGTCCGTCGCCGCATCCGGCAACTTCGCTAACGCTGCGATGAAATCCGGCGTTGTGCCGCAGCAGCCGCCCAAAATCGAAACGCCGATCTCTGGAAAGCACGTCATCTGGCGCGCAAATTCCGCCGCATCCATATCATATCCACCTGTCGCCGGATCCGGAAGCCCGGCATTTGGTTTGACAATGATCGGTTTTTCGGTCCATTTGCGCATTTCCACAATCAGTGGATAAATTTCCTGCGGGCCGAGCGAACAGTTTACTCCCATCGCCGCAACATCCAACCCCTCCAGCGTAGCCGCCATGCTGGCAACCGTCGTGCCTGTAAAGGTGCGCCCGGTGGCTTCAAAGCTCATCGTAACCCAAATGGGGAGCTTGGACTGTTCCCGTGCCGCCAAAACAGCAGCCTTCACCTCGTACAAATCAGTCATCGTTTCAAACACAACCAGATCCGCGCCGGCCTTTTCGCCTGCCCGGACAAGCTGCGCATAAATCTCATATGCATCGTCAAAAGACAGCGTGCCGAGCGGCTCCATCAGCTCACCAATCGGGCCGACGTCCAGCGCAACCTTTGCCCGTCCGTCCGCCGCTTTTTTCGCAATGGCAATGTTTGCGGAAACTAGCTCCTCCACGCTGTGTCCCGTCCCGGCAAGCTTATGTGCATTTGCGCCAAAGGTATTGGCATAAATAATATGGCTCCCGGCATCCACATAGCTGCGCTGGATTTTTTCCAAAATATCCGGGTTCTGCATACCGAAGATCTCCGGACGCTCACCCAATCCGAGTCCCGCCGCCTGCAGCATGGTACCCATGCCGCCGTCAAGCAATGTGATATTATTCATGGCAGGATCCACCATCCTTTCGATATGGGCAATGAAGGAACATACTGCAAACCTCACAGCCCCGTTTTCTAAGTTTTTGCGGCCGATCTGCAATGCCCAAAATCGCAGTGACAGATTTCCGCGGTATCATAATATAATTCGGCGTCACGGTCAAGCCAATCCGCCGCGTGGTATTCAACGCTTCGCAAAGCCGCCCCTGCGTGTCCAGCGGCAGATCGCCATAACCAGGGCTGAACCGGTCTGTCAGATACAGACCCTCCTGTTCGAGCTGCTCCCGCAGGTCAAATTCAAAATGGTCGCAGACATTTTCAATTGCTGTGCTGGCGCACGCATCCATAATCACAGCGTCCGCCATATCCGTGATCTCCCGGCGCATCAACAGCTGCTCGACGCGCGGGCCAAGCGTTGCCGCCAGCAATACCGCTTCGTGGCAACTGACCAAAAGCGACCGCATGTCTTCCCCTTCCAGCGGCAGTCCGGTGACTTGTCCATCCTGCACAGGAAGCCTGCGATAGACCAGCCGCGGATCCGACGCCTTTGTCACTTCATCCATACATCGGTGAATCTGCTCTTCCAGCTCCGCAGGACATTCCTGTCCCCGATATCCCAGATACATCAGGATCTCATTGTAATTGAGTTGCGTTAACCTTGCTTCCAAACTTGATTCACCTCGCATTGCCTACCATTATACCATGTTATACTACATTGCGCAAACCCGCAACGCTAGAAAAAGAGCCGCAATGCAACATCGCGGCCCTTTCATTCTATCATCGATCATTATTTCATGTTTTCCAACCGCAGACGCACGGAATCCCGATGTGCCGGCAGCCCTTCCACATCTGCAAAATGCATTGTCGGCTCAGACAGATTCACGCATCCCTGTTTGCTGACAAACTGATGGAACGGCGTCTTGATAAACGTCCCGACCCATACGCCATTGGAGTACCTTGCCGTGCCCATTGTCGGCAGGGTATGGTTCGGGCCGGATACGAAATCGCCAAATGCCACCGGCGCATAGTGCCCGATGAACATGGAACCGTAATGCAGCATTTGTGCCGCTACTTCCCGTTCGTTCTCAACCTCGACCTCCAAGTGCTCCGGCGCGATCTGATTGGAAAAGGCAATTGCCTCCTCCATGCTGTCGGCCAGATAAACTGCGCCGTTGTCCTGCCAGGATTGGCTGGCAACGTCCTTCGTCTCCAGCGTGTCCAGCAGGCGATCCAGCTCCTGCATGGTAGCGTTGATGACGGCTTCATCCGTGCACACCAAAATTGCCTTGGCATTCGGGTCATGCTCAGCCTGTCCCAGCAGATCGATGGCAAGGAAGGTCGGGTTCGCAGAATGATCCGCAACCACCAGCACCTCGCTCGGCCCCGCCAGACTGTCAATGCCGACATCACCCAACACCTGACGCTTGGCTTCCGTCACAAACTGATTGCCCGGGCCAACAATCATATCCACCTTGCCAATGCTTTCCGTACCATAAGCAAAGGCTGCAATGGCCTGCGCGCCGCCCATGCAATAGATTTCATCGGCACCCGCAATATCCATCGCTACCAGTACGGCCGGATGGATTGTCCCATAGCCCTTGTAGGCTGGCGAGCACGCAGCAACCTGCTTGACACCAGCCGCCTTCGCCGTGACAATTCCCATCAGGGCCGAGCTGGGAAGCGGATGTCTGCCCGCCGGGACATAGCAGCCGCAACGGTCTACCGGTATCATGCGGTGTCCAATTTCTACGCCCTCCACGCGGCTCTGGATATGCAAATCCTTCAAGCATGCGCGCTGCTTTTCCGCAAAAAAGCGGATCTGCTCTGCGGCAAACCGGATGGTATCAATGGTATCCTGATCCACCTGTTCATACGCCGCTTGCACCGCTTCCGGCGGGATTTTTACAGCATCAATATCAATGCGGTCAAATTTTGCCGCGTATTCGATCAATGCCGCATCGCCGTCGCGCTGCACATGCTCAATGATATCCATAACCGTCCTGGTCAGGGCGGGATCTCTTTGATAGGTCTTTTTCTCCGCCTGCTTTAAGATTTTCACGTTTGTGATGCCTCCATCTGTCGTTTTCTCCAGCTTTCAGCGATGACAACCGAACTGGAAGAAAGCCATATTGATTGGGTACAATATTCCTGTTGTTTTGTAAATTCGTTACAAGTCGATTTCGAGCAGTACCGGGCAATGGTCGCTGCCCATAATATCGGTCAAAATTTCTGCTTTTTGAATGTTGCCGGCAATGCGGTCGGACACAATAAAATAATCAATGCGCCATCCCGCGTTATTTTGGCGGGCCTTGAACCGATAGGACCACCAGCTGTATACGCCGGTTGTATCCGGATGCAGATGCCGGAAGCTGTCCGTAAAGCCGGATGCCAGCAGCTCGCGCATTTTTGCACGCTCTTCATCCGAAAATCCCGCGTTTCCGCGGTTGGTTTTGGGATTTTTTAAGTCGATTTCCTCTTTCGCTACATTCAAATCGCCGCAGATAATCACCGGCTTGACCGCATCCAGCTCCTTGACATAGTCCCGGAAATCATCTTCCCACTGCATCCGGTAATCCAGCCGCTTCAGCTCGCTCTGCGAATTGGGCGTATAACAGGTTACGAGATAGAAGTTATCGTATTCCGCTGTGATAATCCGCCCTTCATGGTCATGCATATCCAGCCCCATGCCGCAAACAACCTCCAGCGGCTTCTGTTTGGTAAACAACGCCGTGCCGCTGTAGCCCTTCTTTTCCGCACTATACCAATATTCCGCATAGCCTTCGCAGTCTACCTTTGCCTGTCCCGGCTGCATTTTGGTTTCCTGCAAGCAGAACATATCTGCATCCAATGTATCAAAAACGTCCTGAAACCCCTTGCCCAAGCAGGCACGCAGGCCATTGACGTTCCAAGAAATCAGCTTCATCGCCGTATCCTCCTAATTGTTGCTGCTGCCATTGTAACATACTGGAATGGATAACTCAACGGTAAAAAGGATGCAGACGCCCGCTGCACCCTTTTGTTTTACACTTCCTTCTGCCAGATTGGTTCCTGATAGAAGCAGGTGCGGTTTCCGGTATGGCACGTCGGCCCTTTGGGGATACCGCGATAGATCAGCGTATCGTCGTCACAATCGGTCAGGATCTCGCTGACAAAGATAAAATTTCCGGAGGTTTCACCCTTGTTCCACAGCTTCTGACGGCTGCGGGAGAAAAACCATGCTGTGCCGGTGTCCATCGTGTTCTGCAACGCCTGCCTGTTCGCATAGCCCAACATCAGCACTTCGTTGTTGCGCTCATCCTGACAAATGACCGGGATCAGCTCGCTTTTTTTAAAAAATCGATCCAAATTCATATTCTTTCCCTCACAACCTGACTGGAATGTGTTTTCCGTGCAGATATTCCTTTACCTGCGGAACAGTCAGCTCGCCATAATGGAACAACGAAGCGGCCAATGCCGCATCGGCACCAGTCTGCTCAAATACATCGGAAAAATGTTCCAACGTGCCGCAGCCACCGGATGCAATGACCGGGATACCGACGGCATCCGCTACCATTTTTGTCAGGTTCAGCTCAAAGCCAGATTTCGTGCCATCCTTGTCCATCGAAGTCAGCAGGATCTCGCCCGCACCCAGCTCATATACTTCCTTCGCCCACGCGACGGCATCCAGACCAACCGGTTTTCTGCCGCCTGCGACATAGACCTCATATCCGCTCGGGCATTTGTGCAAATCGTCGCAGTGCCGCGCGTCAATCGCCACGACAACGCACTGGCTGCCAAACTTCTTTGCAGCGTCTGCTACCAACTGCTTGTTTTTGACCGCTGCGGAATTGACAGAAATCTTATCTGCACCAGCGCGCAGCAGTTCTTTGAAATCATCGCTGGTTCGGATGCCGCCGCCAACCGTCAGCGGCACAAACACCTGCTGCGCCGTGCGGCGCACGACATCCACAATGGTGTGGCGGTCTTCATAGGTCGCTGTGATGTCCAGAAAGACAATCTCGTCCGCACCCTGCTGGGAATAAAACGTCGCCAGCTCGACCGGATCGCCTGCATCGCGCAGATTGACAAAATTGACGCCTTTGACAACGCGTCCGTCGTTGACATCCAGGCATGGAATAATACGTTTTGCAAGCATGGTTTACGCCTCCCCTGCCGCCACGGCAATCGCCTGCTTGACATCCAGCTGTCCGGTATAGACCGCCTTGCCGGCTATGGCTTCTTCAATGCCCATATCACGTAGCTTTGCAATATCTTCCAGCGTGGAAACCCCGCCGGATGCCACAATACCGCAGGAAACTGCATCGCGCAGCGCCTGAAGCTGTGCAAAATTCGGGCCGGACAGCATACCGTCCTTGTCGATATCCGTAAAAATAATGGTCTTGACACCGTATGCTTCCATCTGTTTGGCAAAGGCAATGTAGTCCGTACCGCTGTCGTTGAGCCAGCCCTCGGTGCGCACCGTGCCCTTGCGTGCGTCAATACCTACCGCAATTTTATCGCCGTATTTTTCACATGCTTCCTTGACAAACAGCGGGTTTTTGACCGCTGCAGAACCAATAATCACGCGCTTTACGCCCAGCTCCAGCACACGCGCCACATCCTCCATACAGCGGATGCCGCCGCCAAGCTCGACCGATGCGCCGGTTTCTTCTATCACGCGGCGCACAACCGGGTAATTCGGATGCGTGCCGTCCTTCGCGCCGTCCAGATCTACCATATGGATCAACGCTGCACCGGCTTCCAGAAACGATTTTGCCGTATCCACAGCATCTTCTGCAACCTTGTGCGCCGTTGCATAATCGCCCTTGACCAGGCGTACACACATCTGATCGTGCAGATCAATTGCTGGTAATATTCTCATTGTGCCCCTCCTACCATTTTGCCAAAGTTGCGCAGGATGGTTATGCCAACCTCTCCGCTCTTTTCCGGATGGAACTGGCTGCCGTACATCTGTCCGCGGCCCACCAATGCCGTCACCGCATCGTTGTAATCACAAGAGGCAATCAAGTCGTCCTGATTTGCCGGGCACATCTTGAAGGTATGTACAAAATACACATACGCGCCCTCCGGCACGCCTGCCATCAGCGGATCCTGTTTGTGATACTCCAGGCTGTTCCAGCCAATCTGCGGAAGCTTCAAATCGGTATCAATTTTCTGCACGCGCCCCGGCAGAAGCCCCAGGCCACGGCTTCGCTTGATTTCATCGCTTTCTTCAAACAGCATCTGTGCGCCAAGGCAAATACCCAAAAACGGCCGCGTCTTCGCCGCGTGGATCAAAGAATCCGTCAACCCGGATTCATGCAACGCCTGCATGGCATCCGGAAACGCCCCAACGCCGGGCAAAATGATACCTGCCGCAGCTTCCATCAACGCCGGCGACGTGACAATTTTGTTTTCCAGGCCGAGAAAATCCAACGCTTTGGAAACGCTCATCAGATTCCCCGCGCCGTAATCGACAATCCCAATATATCCCATCGTCAACACTCCTTCTGTCACTGCATGGACGAACAGATATCCTTTAATTCCTCCAACAGCTCTCTGTTTTCTGCTTCGCTGCCGGTTGTAATGCGCAGCATGCTATAGTTCGGGAAGCACCGTACAAGGATGCTGCGCGTTTTCAGCTCCTCATAAATATCCGTGCATTTCGGTGTGCGCAGGATAACGAAATTGGTGTGCGTCGGCAGCACGCTGAACACGCTGTATTCCTGCGCCAGTTCTGTACAAGCCTGCTCCAATTCCTCTTTGCGCGCAACAATAGCGGCGCACTGCTCTTTCTGCCAGCTGGTATCTTCCAGCACAATGCTCGCCGCCATCTGGGTCATGGAATTGACGTTATACGGCGAGCGCGTCTTGTTGAGCTGGTCGATCAAATCCTTATATCCAATCACAAACCCGCAGCGCAGCGCGGCGCAGCCGTATGCCTTGGACAGCGTGCGCATGACCAGCACATTTTCCAGCGCTGTGGAAACGTCCAAAATACTTTGATCCCAGAAGTCCATATACGCTTCATCCACAACCACCAGCGTATCCTCGAGGGCCATGCAGATACGAAGCGTTTCCCCATGGTCAAACCCCTGGCCGCCCGGATTGCACGGGTTGGAGAAAATCAGGATATCCGGCTTCTCTGCCTTTGCGCGGTCAATGACTTCCTGCTCGGTCAGCGCAAATTCGCCGTCCTTGAGCATATTCACAATCTCCAGCTCAGCAACCTCTGCATAAAACTGGTACATCGAAAAGTCCGGGGACAGTACCATTACCTTGCCGCCGCGCGGCGCAAAGGTATTGACAATCAGGGAGATCAGCTCGTCCGAACCGTTGCCGACAACAATATTGCCCGGCGCAATGCGAAATTCACGCCCCGCCAGACGTCGTACATCGGTAACCGCCGGATCAGGATAACGGTTAAAATCAATGGTTTCAATGCCTGCGATCACTGCATCCAACAGCTCCTCCGGCAAAGAGAAATAGCTCTCGTTGGCATCCAGCTTAATATCATACATGTCCTCGCCCGGTTCATATGGCGTCATGGTGGACAGCTTTTCCGGTAATGTAATCATGGGGATAGTCCTTCCTCTATTTTTCTGCTTCCAGGCCAGCCTGAAGCTGCTGCGTCAGCTGCTGAATTTCCTGTTTTTTCAGTTTCATGCTCGCCAAATTGACAATGACACGCGCGCTGATCGGCGCCACGGTCTCATATGGCTCCAGGCCGTTTTCCTTCAGCGTTGTGCCGGTTTCAACAATATCGACAATGGCGTCCGCCAGGCCCATGAGCGGCGCAAGCTCCACGCTTCCTTCAATTTTGATGATGTTGACATCCATATTCTTGCGCGAGAAAAAGTCCTGCGTCACCTTTGGATACTTGGACGCAATGGTCCGGGTGTGATAGCCCGCATAAAAATCCTCGCCCTTTTTGCCGCACAGGCAAAACCGGCATTTGCCAAAGCCAAGATCCAGCGTCTCATAAAACGAGCCGCCCTTTTCCATAATGGTATCCTTGCCGACCACGCCCATATCACATACGCCATGCTCCACATAGGTGATGACGTCGGCTGCTTTGGACAGCACCAGCTCTACATTGGAATTCGGCAGCTGAAAAATCAGCTTGCGGGAACCGGAGCGCAGCTCGCTGACATCATATCCGGAATGCTCCAACAAAGCCAGCGTTTTCTTTTCCAATCTGCCCTTGGTCAGGGCAATACGAATGGTATTTCCCGGTGTCATGCCCGCACCTCCATTTCCTTCACAGCGCCATCCCGGAAGACGACCAATGTGCGATAGCCCTTTTTCTTCGCCATCTGCATCGCTTCCTGTTCCGTATTACACGGCGCAAGCTCAGCCAATTGGCTGTTGTCATGTACATAATCCAACGCAGCTTTCAAATCGCTGATTTCACAGAAAACCAGCTCCTGCGCCGTAATTTCCTTTTTCAGATCAACCGAATCGGACAGCGCGTCAATGTCAATGGCAAAGCCTGTCGCGGGGATATCCCTGCCAAACCGCGCACACAGGTTGTCATAGCGTCCGCCGGTCAGCACCGGCGCACCCGCGCCGCCCATGTATCCACGGAACATCACGCCGGTATAATAATCAATTTCCTGCACAGAGCCGAGGTCAATCATCACGTTTTCACCAAAGCCTGCGGCTGTGATCGCATCGATCAAATCCCGCAGATATTCCACCGCCTCGAGTACCTCGCGGTTGTCGGTCAGCTTGGCGACCTCTTCGAGCACCTCTCCGCCGCCAAACAACGTCGGCATCGCCTTGAGCGCCTGATACGCTTCCTGATCCTGATACGGTGCCAGCTCATCGCCCAGCGCCGCATACGATTTATTTTCAATATGCGAACGGATGCGCTCTGCAGTTTCTGCATCGACATGCATCGAAGCAATCAGCGCTTTATAAATTGCCGCATGGCTCAGCTCGATGCGGAATGGCTCGCCTTTGACCGCGGCCAACGCTTCAAACGCCGTCGTCAGAATATCAAGATCGGCCATCATTCCCTTCGCACCCAGCAGCTCCGCACCCGCCTGCATCACTTCTGTGGAATGCCCGCGGTGGAACGAACCGGCGCGATGTACCTTCTGAATATAATACAGGCGCAGCGGCAAAACTTCATTGTCCAGCTTGGTGGCAACCACGCGCGCGATCGGCGTCGTGTTGTCCGGACGCATCACCAGCAGCCGTCCATTGCGGTCTGTCAGCTTGTACATTTTTTCCTGCCCAATGGACGAGCCTGCCTGCACAAATACATCATAATATTCCAATGACGGGGTAATGATCTCGTCATATCCGCGTTCCTCCAACAGATTGCGGATTCTTCTCTCATTCTGCCGGAACAGCCGGGTCGCCGCAAACAGACGGTCACGGCTGCCCTCCGGTGTTGAGATTGCATACTGATTC
>JAUNIY010000141.1 GCA_030523305.1 Eubacteriales bacterium | reverse complement strand
GGAAACAAGGAGTTTTTATGAATTTAATGAATCAAGTGAAGTCCGCTATCGGCATTGACCCAACTTATGACATCTTTTCCCGCCCTTCGGACGACGCAGAGCGAGCGCACCGTATTTTTCTGGTAGCAATTGCGCAATACATGAAGTGTGAGAATACAGGTGAGAAAGACATTATTGAGTATGCATTAGCTGAAGTCTGGCACGCTGCAAAACAATATTGTGCTCAACTCCGAACGAGCTTCACAAGTTCATTGTGTAGGGGGGCATCATGAATAATGAATTAACCACTTTCAACAATTCAGAGTTTGGGGAAATTCGTTCCATCTCTATCGGTAATGAGCCTTGGTTTGTTGGCAAAGATGTTGCAAAGGCTTTAGGTTACAAAGACCCGTATAACGCTGTAAAGGCTCATGTTGAAAAAGAGGATAAGCAAAACTGGCGAAATACCAGTTTTAAATCTAACCGGGGTATGACAATCATAAATGAATCTGGTTTGTACTGCCTGATTCTTTCCAGTACTTTGCCCGCCGCCAAACAATTCAAACGTTGGATTACGAGCGAAGTGCTTCCCAGTATCCGCAAAACAGGACAATATATCGTTGATTCTCCTCAGAGAACAGAGCAAATGCTTCTGAATATGCAGCAACAAATCACAGCTATACACGCAAAACTGGATGCCGCTGTTCCTGCTCTACCAGATAACTCAGCAGCGCAGGGTCTGTTCCTTTCGATTCGCCAAAGAAAAGAAAACATGCGGATACTCAATGATTTATTGAACGAGCTTGTTGAATGCAGTTCCATTCCAAGAAACACACTGTTGCATCAACTCTATATACGGTTAGAGAACTGTATGGATGTCTCGCTCGATGCGTACCTGAGTGTTTATCAGTCTGAAACACAGGATTATAAATCCCGTCCGATTCACGTCATTGCAGCACACGAAGAATTGTTCGATACAGCAAAAGAGCTTTTGTATGACGCCATCGAACGTCAACAGGTCTTTACATAAGACAACAAATAAAACAATAGGCTCCCCACAGCCGACCAAAGCACAGGGAGCCTAACACAGACAAGGAAGACAATGACCTGCCGCTTGTCTTCCCCTTGATTTTATCACATGAGCGGCAATGAATCAAGGGAGTTAGAATCATGAACATGACTGAATATGTGGAACTGAAAAAAGAGCAAGGGCTACGATTCGCCATTTACAAAAAAGAAGATTCGTTTTACGGCTTTATATTTGGCAAACTGAACGCTATGATTCATTGCAGATACAGCAAACCGTACGTAAGAATCCGTACGGATGAAGGTATTAAACGGATGTATTTGAATGATGACGAAATATACGTTCTGCAGGGATTGATGGAGGTTTAATTATGAAACATGTAGATATGATGATTCTGGACCGCGCTTACAGCGAAACTCTGAGAATGTGGGCCAATGAGCGGCAAAAGCTGATCGAAAATCCAAATAGCCGAATTGCTGCTGCAAAGGAAACACGCTACTATAAGCAGCTTGAAGAAATCCGAGGAATGATACTTGCAGAACAGAAAAAGATCGAGCGGGCTAAAGCAAAGGTCAATAAATAATACACCGCTGCTCTTCGAAGCTGTAAGGATATTCGCAAGTGAGGTAAAATATGAAGTCAATTAAGGAAATGAGAGCGGATGGATATCCGTTGCGCATCATAGGAAACGGAAATTACAAGGCAACACTTGTAGGCTGTCAGCCGCTATTCGGCAAAGACTACATGGGGATATATCGCTATCCAGGTGGCGAAGGTTGTCATGATCTTGAAGAGATCAAAAAATATTTTATTATCATTGAACAATAGTTAATTCATTTGCCTGCTATAAATACAACTGAATAACAATAGAAAGGACAAACCATGAACACTGAATATATTGAATCCCTTTGGGAGAAACGCCGCAACCACGAAGCTCTTTCCGATGCTGAACGAATTGTGCTCGATGCGTGCAATCATGCTGAATACTTCGGGAACAGTTCCATTACATACGGCAAGACCTTCAACAAACTGGTCGTTCCAGAGCTGGTGTCCGTACTTCACAAGGCTGGCATCAACGAATTTTGCATTACCCGTCAGCCCCGCGATATGCTGACAGTCTACGCCGTCATGGAGGAATACGGCTTGAAACTGCGCGGCATGGTGTATCTGGAGAACTGCGAGTATACCAAGGACATCCAGCAGTGGGGCGAGAGTTGGCAGAAGCATACGGTTCCTGCCTTGCGGTTTAGCTTTGAGAAGATACCTGAATAACAGAAAGCCATCTCAGCATCAAGGGCAGCCGTTAGCTGCTATCCGTTACGCTGGGATGGCTTTTTCGTTATAGTGTGAACAAGGGAACGGCAGATATGTCGTCTCCTCATCATAAAATAATCTACTTTTCTGCACTGCTATATGGACTTTACACAGATTTTGGGATTCTCCCCCATACGCCATACAGTGTGCTTCGGCAGGCTGTTTTTTTCGTGCCTGTATTTGACGCTTACAAAATCACCGCCCGCAGGATCTCTCCCACGGGCGGTATGCCACCTAACTATTTGCGAATGTCCGAATCGCATAATTAGCATCGTTTTTCAGAATATCCGTTATGCGCTCCGAAATAGATGTGTCCGCAAGCTCTCCGCTCTTACACATTCTCAGCAGATGATTTCGGACGTAGTGAGAAGGGTCAATCGCCCCCTCGTATAGTTTACGTTCAACTCGATCCTTATACCGTGTAGACAGCATCTTCACCAGACAATTGCAAGCCATCCTTCGTACCGGCCAATAATCATCCTCAAAACACTGAAGAACAATAGAAAGAATCATGGCGTCAATTTTTGTAGGATCGTCTGCATAATAGCGCAGGTATTGCTCTACACATTCTGCAAGAGCAACCTTTGTAGAACGATCTTTTTTTGCAAAATCAAAACACCATTCCAACATTTCTTCCTTATCAGCTGTTCCGGTGATGATTCTCAGCATAAGCACTCGGCAAGCCAGGGCATTCTTAGAGTTACCCATAACAGATCGAGTATTGAAAACATCGATAATCTCGATTGCCCTGACCAATTCTTGTGTTAGAACGACATCTCTTGGATTCGAATACACCAAAATGTCACAGAGACAGTCAATGCAGTCATCCTTTACATCGGCTGGCGTTTCGCTGGCTAAAACATCAATGCACAGCGGAATCAACTTTTCGTTTATAATTCCGGCCATTTCATCCGTATAGTGCCCACGGATTGCGTTTTTGATTGTTGCATACGGTTTTTTAGAGAATCCGCAATATACATCGGGATTTTTGTTGGCTTCAAACTGATTCTTAGCTATCTCGATTTGGTCGGAGATGACCTTGTTCCAGTCACCATTGCCAGTGTTGATATCGTAGAAAAGCCGTTCTGTTCCATGCAAACCATTACCAGGAACGGATGCAAGAACCTCAAAAACTTCCCTGTTCTGCGTGACTAAAGCAGCAATAAACTGTGGGTGTCCGCTGTTGCTGACAATATAAGTCAGTTTATCCTTAAGGGCTTTGCACAGTGCTACCTGCGTATCATGAGGAACACTTTCTACGTTTAGATACAGCAAAATATTCGCCAATGTTCTGCCCATATGAAAATGCTGCTCATGAATAATATCCGTCAGCATTTCAGTTACGGCAATCGCATCCAACCGATTGATATTCTGATAAATGCAGTCGAAGAAATCCTCAGATACTCCCCAATAAACAGAATTGGTGGCACTTTTCAGATATGCTTCTGCCTCGGCAAAGCACTCATCCTTCATATACATTCCAAGCTTAGTCAATACTGCACGTTTCATAGAATCCTTAGAGGAAGACGGGACTCTATCAGTTAGGTGCCAGAGTTCATCGGCATTGGAAGTAACCGAAAGGTACACGTCATCCCATTTGTATTCTATGGTTTTTTTGAAAGATTTTGCATTTCCATGCAAAACCAATAGTTTCACACAATCAAACAGGAGTGGCTCCTTGCCTATAAGCTCGTCGTACTGATACAGAACTTTGGCAAGCAAATCACGTGCAATCATCATATGCGAGTAAGAACCATACAGCAAAGCTGTGAAGAAATAGTTCTCCACATCGTTGATAATGCCGCCGATATTGGTTCCCATGAACATCGTCCCAGGCTTAGCTGTTTTGAATCTTTCCGTTTCCTTTGCAAGGGCTCCGTAGACATTGCCAAGGTAACGGTCGAGCACAGGCAAATAGACGATAGTATTCAGTTCATCTAACCCTTTCTGTCCACTACCCTCAGAAAAAAGCTTTCTGTCTCTGGAAAATATTTCATTCTCGATATTTCTGCAGTCAATCAGAATGTTTGCTACAATCCACGAAGGCATTTCCGATTCTCTTGCCAAAGATAGAGCTTGATTCTCTGCCGCTAAAGCACCATTGATGTCTCCAGCTATTTCATGGCGAACAGCATCCCAACGTCGGCTTAGCCATTGTGTATCCGAATACAGATCAGAAACGCTATCAATCAGATCTAATATGCCCTTATCGGAAATATCGCCCTGACCGGTAACTAACCAGTCCAATGCCGCCACACCAAGATCGTGCAGAACGGACGGTTCAAGAGCATCCTCTCCTTTTATCTGAGGAATGCCCAACAGATCAAATATGTGACTGTAACAACTGCTAAACAACGCAATTGCCGTTTTAGTTGGCACACTGTGTTTAGCTTCCTGTACCTCATTAGGCAAAGATGTTGCCTCCGTACCAGTCCCTACATACTCGCCATGAAGAGGCATGTCTTGGAAGTAGCAAATGACACTTTCAATGACATTTTTTTGTACAACCTTCTCAATGTTATCGAAATTAGGCATTGAACGGTAAGTGCAATAGTCATTATCCTGGACGTCCTTTTTGAGCGTGACAGCACTTAATTCCTTAATGGAGCCGTCGTCCAGAAAATAGATTAGCATAGGCTTTTTATACTTGGTAGCCAGAGCATATTCCGTTGCTGTTCCATTTCGCACTTCGCCCTTAACCAGCAAAACCACAATATCAGCACGAAGAAGCTGCCTCTGATAGTATTGCCCTGATTGCGTAGGCGAAGCAACATCCTCGATTATGAAGGGATTGAGATAGGGACATTCTTTAAGATAATCCTTAATTCTGCGTCTAACTTCACTCCACGCAAAACCGCCCTCATTGCTCTGTGCCGAACTAATGAAAACACGTAATCTCTCGTCAGGAATATCATTCTTACACATAGCGACACTTCCTTTATGTACAAAATTGTATCACCATTACTGGTTTGATTCAACAAGATACGACTTAAGGATAATAGCAGAAACCTCTAACATTAATATTGTCATGTCGAAAGTATCATCCTACCTGTAGATCAGTTCACGGAGGACGATTTCCTCTGCCAGGTTGCGGATGCTGTTCATGGCACCACCCCACGCCATCTGGTCGGCTGCTTTCAATTCCTCTGTCACGCCCTCGGATGCTTTCATTTGCTCGATGATGAGCACCAATCGCTCCTGTGTCTGCTCATTCAAAGTAACCCGATATGTCCAGAGCTGACCGCTGAGAATTAGGTCTTTAAAGCAGATCGGATGATGTTCTCCGAGATGCTCCCGGTATATCCGTCCCCACCGACCAATAGGTCTGTTTTCCTCCGGCAGGACGATATTAGTGATGTTGTAATCACCCATGAGAGTGTACCCAAGACCATTCCTAAAGCTTTTCTCCATCATATGTATTAACTCCTTTTACAACAGACTTCTCATCATAGTTTGGTTACTAAGTGTCGTAAACGGAACTTGTTGACAGTGCCTGCGATTATTCTATCATAGATCGCGCGATTTTGGGAGTGGGAATATAGAAAAAACGCCCTGCCGAAGCTGAGCGTCATAGTGTTTCATGCCGTCCTAATAAAAATGCCGTAAGAGCACATACTGTTCCTGAGATGATTTTATGGCAAAGCAAGGAATAAAGCGTCCAGAACGGGCGCATACACACCCCAGAAACGAAATTTCTCCTGTGCCTGAGCTGAAAGGAAAGGCGAAGACAAAAACGGTCAAAGCAAATCTAATCATTTCAGAAATAGTATCTCCCTCGAAAAAAGTCTCGTACTTCCTCATCGAATCGCACAGAGTTCTGATTGGCACTCCGTACTTATCCGAAATTCCTACATATCCCATTTCGTCCCGGATATGCAGCTCCACTGCTCTAATCTTTTCTTCGATTGTATATCCTTTTTTACTCATAAAAACACTCCCCATAGTATAGTCTCGAAATTTTTGTTATTTCGAGTGTCTATTCTATAGGGAGCATATCACAACGATCACCGGACATTTGCTTATAATATGTAGCTACTCATTTCTGCATAGCGCGAACACTCAGAAACAGTATCTTGTATATCTTGATTTCGATTTTCAACGATTCCATATTTCCATGCTGCAAACACAGCAAAGATGAGTAAAATAAATGCAATGTTCGATACTATAAGCGAATGAACAGCAATTCCATTCCTTATAGATGTCAATTTATATATGCACATAAACAATGCATACAT
>JAUNIY010000140.1 GCA_030523305.1 Eubacteriales bacterium | reverse complement strand
CATCACCGGCCTGATTGCAAAGGAAAACATCGTCGGCACCATGGGTATCCTGTACGGCGCAGGCGAAGGCACGGTATATCAGACCATGGCAGCTACCTTCACGCTGGCAAGCGGCTATGCATTCTTGGCATTCAACCTGCTGTGCGCACCGTGCTTCGCAGCAATGGGTGCTATCCGCCGCGAGATGAACAACAGCAAGTGGTTCTGGTTTGCAATTGGTTATCAGTGCGGATTTGCGTACCTGGTAGGCCTGGTTATTTATCAGATTGCAACGGCATTCACCGGTGGCGGCATTGGCATCGGTACGGTTGTGGCGTTGCTGGTTATCATTCTGTTCTTCTATCTGCTGCTCCGTCCGTCTAAGGACAAGAAGGATCTGCGGAACGCCGCAGCGGCAGGCGCGCGGTAAAAAGAATCAAAAAGTTCGTCAAAGGAGGAAAATGAAATGCTTACATGGCTTGCATCGAATATAGGCACCATCTTTGTATTGGTTGTATTGATCGTGATTGTGGGCGCGATTATCCGTAAATTACATTCGGATAGGAAAAAAGGCATTCACTCCTGCGGCGGGCATTGCGGCGGGGGGTGTGCCGGATGCACCAGTTGCTCCGGCGGCTGTGCTTCCTGCGACCCGCAGCATCAAAAATGAAAGCCATAATCATGTTATAAACAAGAAGCGGCATGGGACGGTTGTCCTGTGCCGCTTCTTGTTGTTATGAGATTGTGTGGTTGGATCGTCGGATGTTATCGCATATTGTGGGCGTATCACACAAAAAATATGAATAATATCTTGCTATTATTGGTCAAGAATGATATAATGATTCGGGCTGAACAGCAGAAAAAACCGCGCTTTTGTACATATGTGTACAATGTGTCGGTTAGTCCTCGTGCTGCGGCGCGAAAAACGTCGGTGCGATCGAACCGCGCGCCTTTTGTGCGAGCTGTTCCGCCGTCCGCGGGGGCGTATGCGCACGTGTCAGGGTGTCTTCCTCCCGGCGGCAGGCCTCCAGACGGTAGATACGGAATCCTTCGTTGGAGAACTTTTCCTCGTATTCTGTCATAATATTATCCAGACCACTGCTGTGCAGGTCGAGACAGATGTTTTGGATCAGCCAACCGTAGCCGCACATTTCTTCCAATGTAAATTCAAATAGGTGTTGGTTGTCGGTTTTAAAATGAACCTGCCCGTTTTTGGATAAGACGCAGTCGTACAGCGCAAGGAAATTGGCGTGGGTTAGACGGCGTTTGCGCTGGCGGTTGGGCGGCCAGGGGTCGGAAAAGTTCAGATAGATGCGGTCGATTTCGCCATCTGCAAAAATTTCCGTCAGGCGGGCGGCATCGAAATCCAGGAACAGCAGATTGGGCAGATCCAATGCCATGGCTTTTTCGGTTGCCATGACCAGGGCGCCCGGCTCGCGCTCCATCGCCACATAATTGATATCAGGGTTCCGGCGGGCGGTTTCCACGATGAAACGGCCTTTGCCACAGCCGATTTCCAAATGCAGCGGCCCGCCAGTCGGGAACAGGGCGCGCCACATACCTTTGTGGGATTCCGGATCAGAGACAAGCACAGGCGAACAGCTTGCCAGCCGTGCGTCCAGATTTTTTTTCTTGCGCATACGCATGGGGATCATTTCCTCCGTTGATTCATAAAATAAAAAACGACAGCGTTTCTGTAATTGATTATAACGGAAAAGCTGCATCGATGCAATTCGTTTGTAAATAATAAATATAGGACAGGTGTTATCATGTTTGAACGTTCCAGCGGCGTGGTGCTGCATATTTCATCCCTGCCATCTCCATATGGCATTGGTACGATGGGGAAAGACGCATATCGTTTTGTCGATTTCCTGCGCGACGGCGGACAGACCTATTGGCAGGTGCTTCCGCTCGGGCAAACTGGGTTTGGCGATAGTCCATACCAATGTTTTTCTGCGGCGGCAGGCAATCCATATTTCATTGATCTGGATACTTTGGAAGAAATGGGGCTGCTGACGGAGCAGGATCTGAAGGATGCGGATGTGGAAGAAGATCCGGATCGCGTTGATTTTGAAAAGCTGGCGGAAACCCGCCTGGACATCCTGCGCCGCGCGTTTGCGCGTGCGGATATGGCATTGCTCGGCAAAGTCGCTGCATTCCGTTGGGACAACCGCGACTGGGTCGAGGACTATGCCATGTTCATGTCGCTGAAAAAGTATTTTGACCAAAAAGCGCTGTGGGATTGGGACGATGAGGAAATTAAACGCCGTGACCCAGAAGCAATGCGCAAATATGCGTTTGTATTGAAGGAGGAAATGGATTTCTATGTCTTCATGCAGTATGTATTTTTTGCACAGTGGGAGAAGCTGCGGGCATATGCCAATGCGCAGGGAATCCAGATTATCGGCGATATCCCGATTTATGTTTCGCCGGACAGCTGCGATGTGTGGGCGCACCCGGAGATGTTCCAGGTTGACCGCGAGCTGAAGCCGCATGGCGTAGCGGGCGTACCGCCGGATTATTATTCCGCTACCGGACAGCTGTGGGGCAATCCTACATACAATTGGAAGGTCATAGAAGCGGATGGCTATCAATGGTGGATTTGGCGCGTACGCCGCAATCTGGCGCTGTTTGATGTCACCCGGATCGACCATTTCCGCGGCTTCCAGGCGTATTGGGAAGTACCGGAAGGCGAGGATACAGCAATCAATGGAAAATGGAAAAAAGGTCCGCGTATGAAGCTGTTCAAGGCGATCAAAGCTGCCTTGGGTGATGTGCCGATTATTGCGGAGGATTTGGGCGACATTGACGATGATGTGCGTAAATTCCTCAAGAAGAGCGGCTACCCGGGTATGCGGGTCATGATTTTCGGTATGCGTGCCGATGAGAACAATGACCACATCCCGTTCAACTGGCCGAAAAATTGCGTCGGTTATACCTCTACCCACGATTCCGAAACGGTTGTCGAGCAGTTTGAAGATAAATGCAGCGATGCTGACCGCGATGTCATGCGGGAATATCTGCGCGTATCCGACGGCGAACCGCTGGGATGGAGCGCAATCCGCACGGCATTTGCATCCCCGTGCACGATTGCCATGACCACCATGCAGGATCTGCTATCGCTTGGCGCGGATGCACGTATGAATACGCCGTCTACATTAGGCGGCAACTGGAGCTGGCGCGTACGTCGTGAGGCAATCAACAAGGATGTCTCCGGATTCCTGCGCAAGGCCACCTATGGCGGCAAGCGTCTGAACCCGTTGACGGCGCAAACCAAGTAAGCAGGAGGAGCTAGCTTGGACAATGGAAAGAAGGATGGCTTTTGAAAAAAGCAGTCATTTTTGATTTGGATGGGACATTACTCTATACCCTAGAGGATTTATGCAGCGCGGTCAATGCTGCGCTGGCATTGCGTAATTTGCCGCCGCGTTCGCTGGAAGAGGTGCGCCGGTTTGTCGGCAATGGTGTGCGCAATTTGATGCGCCGTGCATTGCCTGCCGGCACTGCAGAGGCTGAGATTGACGCAGCTTTGGCCGATTTCAAGCGGTATTACGCGACACATATCCGGGATGCCACTGTACCATATGATGGGATTCCGGAGCTTCTGACGGCGCTGAGAAAGCGTGGGATCAAGGTTGGCGTGTTGTCCAATAAAATTGATTCCGCTGCGCAGGAGCTGATCCACAGCTTTTTCCCTGGCAAAGTAGATGTTATTTTTGGCGAACACAAGGATATCCCGCGCAAGCCGGACCCGGCATCATGCAAGCTTGTGATGCAGCAGCTCGGTGTAAAACCCGAGGAGGTCTTATATGTCGGGGATTCGGGTACGGATATGCAGACGGCAAAAAACGCCGCGCTGACTGCTGTAGGCGTCACGTGGGGGTTTCGGAACCGCGAAGAATTGGTACAATATGGTGCGGATTGCCTTGTCGATACGCCAAAGCAGATTCTCCTATTATTGGAATAAAAATGGAATGTGTGCAGCTGGCACGGCCTGGAGCCAAAAGAGCCGTGCCAGCTGATATGTGCAAAAAAATTTGAAAAATATAAAATTTCTGGTTGACAATTGTCTGAAACCTCAGTATAATAAATATTGTTGTCAGGCAATGACAATCAAAACGGAATATGCGGATGTAGCTCATCTGGTAGAGCGCCACCTTGCCAAGGTGGAGGTAGCGAGTTCGAGCCTCGTCATCCGCTCCAGAAAAGCAACTGAGAGAATCGGTTGCTTTTTGTTTTGTCTGCAAATCAGACGATGAGGGCAGAACGTTTGCGGTTCTCTCTTACGATTTCAGGCACAAAAAGACGAGCCGGACAGGTCGATACCTGTCCGGCTCATGGAGAGTCTGCGGTAGAAAGGGGGTAAAAGATAGGTAAAAACAAAAGGAATATATGAAAAACTGCATCGAACGCAGAGAGTTGTTGGTCTGTCCACCGCAATAAAACATAGGCAATGACGGCGGAAACAGTGGAATCTCAAAATTTAGATTGCCTTCTTTCTTTTGATGATATTATTTTACTGGATAAATATGAAGAAATTTCCCTCCGGAGGTAAAGAGTTTATGAAAGAAATGTAAATAATTTGTAACATTGAATTGTGAAAATAGCATTTGTGTTTGGCACGGGGGAGTGGTACAATAGTAGAATCAGAAAATATATCAATGGAGGTCATCATGGATCAAAAGGAAAGAGCATTACAGGCCCATCGTGATTGGCATGGCAAAATTGAGGTTGTTTCCCGTTGCAAGGTAGAGGATGCAGACGCGCTTTCCATCGCGTATACGCCAGGCGTGGCACAGCCATGCTTAAAAATTAAGGAAGATGTAGATTTAAGCTATGTGTATACCCGTCGGCACAATTTAGTAGCCGTGATTACAGACGGTTCTGCTGTACTGGGGTTAGGTGATATCGGCCCAGAGGCGGGTATGCCGGTTATGGAAGGCAAATGCGCTTTGTTTAAGGAATTTGGCGATGTGGATGCATTCCCGCTCTGTATCCGTTCCAAGGATGTGGATGAGTTTGTCAATACCGTCGCGCTGTTGGCAGGATCGTTTGGCGGCATCAATTTGGAAGATATTTCTGCGCCGCGCTGCTTTGAAATTGAACGCAAGCTCAAGGAACGGTGTGACATTCCGGTGTTCCATGACGACCAGCATGGTACGGCAATCTGCTGCGCGGCTGCGATGATCAATGCATGCCGCCTGACCGGCCGTAAGCTGTCCGAACTGAAGATGGTTGTCAATGGTGCGGGCGCCGCTGCGATCGCTGTGACCAAGCTTTTGGTGAGTATGGGACTGAAGAATGTCATTATGTGCGACAAATTTGGCGCGCTGTACGAAGGCTGCGAACAGATGAACACCGAGCAGGCTTATATGGCGAGCATCACCAATCCGGAAAATAAGAGAGGGACACTGGCAGATGTCTTGCCGGGCGCCGATATCTTCTTTGGCATGTCTGCGCCGAATGTGTTGACTGCTGATATGGTTCGCACGATGGCAAAGGATCCGATGGTATTTGCCATGGCAAACCCTGTGCCGGAAATCATGCCGGACGAAGCCAAGCGCGGCGGCGCTGCTGTTGTCGGAACCGGACGGTCGGATTATCCGAACCAGATCAACAATGTGCTGGCGTTCCCTGGCGTTTTCCGCGGCGCATTGGATGTCCGTGCTTCCGATATCAATGAGGAAATGAAGATTGCCGCTGCATATGCCTTGGCAAACCTGATTTCGGATGAAGAGCTGAATTCTGAAAACATTATGCCAAAGCCGTTTGACCCGCGTGTACGCGATGCTGTAGCTTCTGCGGTTGCAGAGGCTGCACGTAAGAGTGGTGTTGCGCGCATTTGATTGCAGTGGAATAAAATAGGCGCGCTGGTTGGATAGATTGTTTCCAAACTGTTCCTTGTGGTTGTATTTGTAACATTATATAATAAAGACAAATACAGGGCAAGGAGGCGAAGCAATGAAAAAAATCGCAACTGCCGTTGTGGTGGTCGTCATTGGCATCATGACCGCCTATATCGTCTACGTGTTGAGCACGGCTGCGGCTGAAAATACATTTGCCGCAAAACCGGTCATTTATTTGTATCCGGAACAGACAACCGATGTCAGCGTCAAGCTGGAGTGTGACGGACAGCTCACCTGTACATACCCTGCGTATGGCAATGGCTGGGCGGTGACCGCGCAGCCGGATGGAAGATTGATCGATGCTGACGGAAAGGAATATTCGTATTTGTTCTGGGAAGGCGATATCGATACGCAATATGATATGAGCAAAGGGTTTGTTATCAAAGGCGAAGATACCGCGCAATTCCTGCAAGAGACGCTGCATGCTATGGGGCTGACACCCAGGGAATATAATGAATATATTGTATATTGGCTGCCCCAAATGCAAGACAATCCGTACAATCTAATCACATTCCAGACGGATGCTTATACGGAGCATGCGGCGCTGCATATCAATCCAGAGCCGGACAGCATGTTGCGGGTATTTATGGCGTACCAGGCGTTGGACAAACCGATCGACATAGAGGAACCGGATATCGAACCATTTGTGCGCACGTGCTTTTGCGTTATCGAATGGGGCGGCACAGAAATCACATAAAACAAA
>JAUNIY010000139.1 GCA_030523305.1 Eubacteriales bacterium | reverse complement strand
ACACCCCATTCGTTAGTAGTATACCATACTGTCTAACAAATGGGGTGCGGTTCAATTGGACGGGGAGCTTTTTTCATACCTTATTGTAACCAAACAGCGAAGCGTTTCCTGCCCCGGAAGCCGCTTCGCTGTTTTTTTGCGTTTTCACAGATTTGCCCGTTTTTTCTGCCTGGACAGCCGCGCGGCAGCCAGCGCGATGAAACCGCCGTACACCAGGATTGACACAACGGAAGCCTCAATCCCAAAATCCCCGCCTGTAAGCAAAAAGGAATCGGTTTGCAGCACATAATTGTACATCGCTCCGGTGTCCGCTGCATGCCCAATATGCAAGACGCCGCCAACGATCACCATATTCCAAACGGCATGCATCACTGCGCTGCTCCACACGCTTCCGCTTTCATACGTAACCAACGAAAATAAGATGCCGACCACACTGCCCGCAACCATCAGCTGAACAAAGCTTGCGGCGTCCATCGGATTTCCCAACAGGTGCATCGCAGCAAACAGGACCGACGGAATCGCTATCGCAATCCCTCGGTTCCAGCGATACTCCAGCGCGCTCATAATCAGGCCGCGGAAAACCATTTCCTCCGCAAATCCGGCGCCGATCCCCAAATAAAAAACGCCGCCGGTAACGATTCCCCATACCTCCTCGGCTCCCATAGGCGTCGTCTCCCACTGGCCTGCAGCAAAGCACGCCAACAGTACAACAACTGCACACGGCATCACCGCCGCCGCGCAACACCATACCAACTTCGGTTTCCCCTTTTCCATTTTATAGACGCGCATATCCTGTTTGAAAAACCTGGACACCCAAAGCTTGATGCCCATATATACCAAGATCGGATAGAGTATTCCAGCGATCACATTGCCTGCCGCCGCGGGTATCCCGATCATAACTGGAAGGTTGCCGGCCAGCAAGGCCAATGTCTGTTCTACAATCAGGACTGCAATCGCAACAATGACTGTAGCAGCCATGCGTCCTGTCCCGATTTTTTCTTTTTGCATCATTTGAACCTCCGTTACATGAAATTGTACTATCTCAAGTATAGCATACAAACGGCGGTTCATGTCTTAAGGTTTTATTAAAAACGTGTGAAGCGCGGCGCAACACAAAAAGGGCTTCCCCGCGCGGGAAAGCCCTCAAAAAAGTTTGTTTTATTTCCAGATATCTTCAATTTCGCTTTTGCGCGGGCGGGACATCAGCTTTTGGATGCATTCCTTTGCCGGCTTGCCTTGATACAGCAGCTCGTACATAGCGGTTGTGATCGGCATTTCAATACCAGCTTTCTGTGCCAGCATATAGCCTGCCTCGGTTGCATAATAACCTTCTACAACGGCACCGACTTCCTTCATCGCCTGCTGCGCATCCATGCCTTTGCCAATCAGGATACCAGCGCGCCGGTTGCGCGAATGCATCGATGTGCACGTAACGATCAGGTCACCCATGCCAGACAGGCCCGCAAAGGTTTCACTTCTGCCGCCGAGCGCCACGCCCAGGCGCGCGATTTCCGTCAGGCCACGGGTCATCAGCGCAGCCTTGGAATTATCTCCCAGTCCAAGGCCATCACAAATACCAGCCGCCAACGCAATGATATTCTTAAAACATCCGCCCAGCTCTGCACCGATGATATCCGGCGAAACATATACGCGGAAGCGGTCGTTCATAAACGCCTGTTGTACCAGTGTCGCAGCATCCCGGCAATCGGACGCCGCCAGGATCGCCGTTAGAATACCTCTGGATACCTCTTCCGCATGCGTTGGGCCGGTCAAAGCGACAACGGGATTTCGGTTTCCCGTCGCTTTTTTAATGGTTTCCGAGAAACGGCAATAACCGTTGTCGCGGTCAAGCCCCTTGCCGACATTGACAATCGGTATCCCGGGCTGGATGACTTTCGCCAATTTTTCCGCAGTAGAATGCACCGCGAAGGAAGGCACTGCCATCAAGACAATATCCGCCTGTGCCGCGCCGCTCAAATCGGTTGTGATCGCAATCTCCTCCGGCAGCTTGACACCGGGCAAAAGCTTTTCGTTCCCACGGTTTTCTTTCAGCAATCTGCACTCCTCTTCAAAGAAGGACCATGCAGTCACGTCATGCCCATTTTCATGCAGCAGGATCGACAGGGCCATGCCCCAGCCGCCGCAGCCAACTACAAAAATCTTCATAGCAAACTCCTTGATTGTATCTGTATGTGCCAGTTCACATCACTTTTTGTCTCTGTGCAGTGAAAATTGATTCTCTTCCCCATGTATGATGCGCACAATATTGGCGCGATGCATGTATACCACCGCCGCCGCCATCACAAATAGCAGCGCCGCCATCACTGGCATGGTCGCGTCATCCCAATAAAAATATATGGTCAGGAATGGTACCAGAACTGTCGCTACAATAGATCCCAGGGAAACCCATTTGGTCATGCCAACCAGCACAAAGAAAAACAACATGATGATGCAGAAAATTCTCCAGTCAAACACAGCAATCATGGTGCCGCCGACCAGAATCCCTTTTCCGCCCTTGAACCCGAAATACAGCGGGAACATATGCCCGATGATCGCACCGCTTCCACAGATCAGGGTTCCCAGCGGACCGCACAGCATGCCTCCCACGACAGAAGCAACCGCCGCTTTCGCGATATCGCCGAGCAAGACAAACACAGTCGGCTTGACACCCATACAGCGGTAGGAATTGGTCAAGCCCGCGTTCCCGCTGCCTTTGCTCCGGATATCATATCCCATAAAGACCTTGGATACGACAATGGCTGAATTGATGCTTCCCAGCAGATATCCAATCGCAATCAAAATGATACATGACGTTACGCTCATCCTTTGCTCTCCTTGCTCCGTTCCCGGATAATCATACGGATCGGCGTGCCGTCCAATCCATATACATCACGGATCTGGTTTTCCAGATACCGCTGATAGGAAAAATGGAACAGCTGCGCATCATTGCAGAAGCAGACAAATGTAGGCGGACGAATGCCGGACTGGGTGATATAGTAAATCTTCAGGCGGCGACCCTTGTCCGTCGGCGGCTGGACGCGCGCCGTGGCCTCTGCAAGCAGCGTATTGAGTTGTCCCGTCGGGATGCGGCGCCCATTCTGCTCGTAGACGGCGTTGATGCTGTCAAACAGCTTTCCCACGCGGGAGCCTGTCTTAGCCGATAGGAATAACACCGGCGCATACGGCATATACGCCAGACCAGTGCGCACACGCTGGGTATACTGCTCCATGGTCTTACCGTCCTTTTCAATCAGATCCCATTTGTTGACAACAATGATGCAGGCTTTGCCGGCTTCATGCGCTTCCCCGGCAATCTTGGTATCCTGCTCTGTAACGCCTTCGGTCGCATCAATCATGATGACGCACACATCGGCGCGTTCAATCGCCATCAAGGAGCGCATCACGCTGAATTTTTCCACCCGCTCATCTACCCTGGAACGTTTGCGGATGCCCGCCGTATCAATCAGCAAGTATTTGCCCTTGTCGTTTTCAAAGCGGGAATCCACGCTGTCACGGGTCGTGCCGGCAATATCGCTGACAATGACGCGCTCTTCTCCCAGGATCTGATTGACCAGAGAAGATTTGCCGACATTCGGTTTGCCGATAACCGCAACCTTAATATACTGGCTGTCCTCCTCCGGTTCCTCTTCATCGGGGAAATAGGTGTAACAGGCATCCAACAGGTCGCCGGTACCATAGCCGTGCAGGGCAGAAATCGCATACGGTTCGCCCAGGCCCAAGTTATAAAACTCATAAAATTCCGGCGGCTCGCAGCCGGGCTTATCACATTTGTTTACCGCCAGGACAATCGGTTTCCCGGAACGGCGCAGCATCGCTGCAACCGCCTCGTCTGTCGCGGTAATGCCGCTGCGCAGGTCAGTCATCAAAACAATAACGTCCGCAGCCCGGATAGCAACCTCCGCTTGTACGCGCATAAACTTCAAGATTTCGCTGTCCGTGCTCGGTTCAATACCGCCGGTATCGACAACCTGAAATACACGTCCCCGCCACTCCGAATCTGCATACAGGCGGTCGCGGGTAATGCCCGGCGTGTCCTCAACAATGGAAAGCCGCTTGCCTGCGAAACGGTTAAACAGCTGGGATTTGCCCACGTTGGGGCGTCCCACAATCGCTACAACTGGCTTGGCCATATCAATCTCCTTTCCGTCCACAGGGATTTCCCGTCCCGGCAGACAGTTTCTTTCATACTTTTCTTCTATATTATCCAACAGTCTCTGCAAAGGCATTCTGTTCTGTTCCGATTATCGCATTTCTAAGCGTTCTCGTCAAGCGTACCCGCAGCAATTATGGCAAAAAAATAGAGAAGGAAGCCGGAGCGCCTTCTCTATTTCTTCTTCCAATTATCAGGGTGCTCCGAAATCACTCGGAAACCTTCAAAACTTCACGGCCATTATAGGAGCCGCAAGCCTTGCAAACCTGATGCGGGAGCTTGAGCTCGCCACATTTCGGGCACTTCACCAGCCCCGGCGTTGCAAGCTTCCATACGTTATTGCGTCTGGTATCGCGTCTTGCCTTAGAAGTCTTTCTCTTTGGTACTGCCATTTCGGTAACACCTCCTCTGTCTATCCTTAAAATCCTTTTTGATGAAATTCAGCGTCTTCAGTCTTCCTTGTCCAGAAGTTTCTGAAGGACAGCGAGCCTGCTGTCGATCTCACGCCCACCGCAGCCACAAGGGCCTTCGTTGAGATCTTTCCCGCATTGGGGGCAAAGCCCCTTGCAGTCCGGTTTGCAGTAGTATGCAAAATCAATTTCCAGCAGGAGCGCGGGGATGACAATATCATCCAGCTCAATGCTGTCGCCTTCCAGCAGATAGATGTCGTCCCGGTCATCGCCCCGGGCATCTTCGGACAGGACCATGTCGCACACCGCGTGCAGATCCTTTTTTACGGGTGCCAAGCAGCGGGCACACCGTGTTTCATACAGTGCGTTTGCCGTTGCATGCAGCTTGAGAACGCCCAGATGGTTCTGAACCTTCCCTTCGATATGGACAGGCGTACGGAATGGATATTCTCCATTCATTTCCTCTTGTGTCAGATCGGCATCATAGGAGAACGGAATCACCGCCCCATCTGTTACCGCGATACGTTTCAAGTCGAGTTCCATAGCAATCCTCGCTGACGGTCAATTGTTAGTATACCCCATGAAAACACGGTTTGTCAACAGAAAACTCTGCATTCCACCCCATATTTTTAGGATTGATGTATTATATCATAAATTTTCAAAAATTTCAGCGGTTTATGCGAAATTTACCGAAAAAAACACGTAGCCGCCCGGCCGTTTTATTGTGAAAAAGCGACAGCCGACACGGCGACGCGCATTTGACAGGCCAAAGGGCGGCAAATTTCTCCCATTTTACGCCAAAAGGATTGCTTTTCGGCGGCAGGGCAGTTAAACTAAATAGGAAAAACCATGGTCCGTCAGGAGGTCGCAAGGCTGTGAAACAATATATCATACAAAAAAACGACAGTGGGCAGCGTCTGAACAAATTTTTGCAAAAAGCCGTCCCGCAGCTGCCCGGCGGGCTGATGCACAAATATATCCGCATCAAGCGCATCAAGATCAACGGCAAGCGCACCGATTACGCCTACCGCCTGCAGGAGGGCGACGTCCTACAGCTGTACATCGCCGATGATTTTTTTGAACCACCAAAAAAGCCTAGCGAAACCGAATGGTACCTCCACGCCAAGCCGAATATCTCGGTCATCTATGAGGACGAGCATATTTTGCTGGTCAACAAACCGGCCGGGTTAGTCGTCCATGCCGACGACAGCGGCACAACAGACACATTGATCGCGCGCATCCAGGCGTATCTGTTCCAGTACGGACGTTGGAACCCGGACGCGGAAGCGTCGTTCACCCCGTCGCTGTGCAACCGCATCGACCGCGGGACATCCGGCATCGTCATCGCTGCCAAGACGGCGGAAGCGCTGCGCGTCATGAACCAGAAGATCCGTGACCGCGAAATCCATAAGAGCTACCTGTGCGTCACCTGCGGGCATGTCCGCCCCAAAGAAGGGCGCATCCAGAACTATATCCTGCGCCATGAATCCGAGCACCGCGTCACCGTTCACGACCGCCCGGTTGCCGGCGCGCGCACCGCGATCACCCAATACCGCGTGCTGCGCGAGACGCCGGAGCTGTCGCTGGTGGAATGCGACCTGATTACCGGGCGCACCCATCAGCTGCGCGCGCAGTTCGCGCACATGGGCCGTCCGCTTTTGGGAGACAGCAAGTACGGCAAAAACGAAATGAACCGGAAATACCACCGGAAATCGCAGGCGTTGTGCTCCCACAAGCTGCGGTTTGATTTCACCACCGATGCCGGCGCGTTGGGTTACCTGAACGGTAAGACCTTCTCCACGCCGCAGGTGGAATTTTTGTCGCTGTTCAACCAACCGGATCGGGAGTAAGCTCATGGATATCGCCGTATTGATCCCATCGCTGGAACCGACGGCAACGCTGGTGACGTTGGTCCGCGCGCTGCAAAGCCGTGGCCTGTCGCGCATCGTCGTCATCGACGACGGCAGCTCCGCCGCCACGCGGCCCCTGTTTGACCAGTGCGCCGCCCTCGGCTGTGTTGTT
>JAUNIY010000138.1 GCA_030523305.1 Eubacteriales bacterium | reverse complement strand
TATCGCTCAAAAAGCCAAGCAACCATACTTTTACAATGCTTTTCCTCCATGCATTCTTCCAATCTGCTATACGTTTCCATTTCATAGCAGCAAGCAAAACCAAACTGTCAATCACAAAATTGGCCGGCAGGATAATGAGCCATACCGGTGTTGGCCATAGCCAAAACATCCACATCGGGAACAATATGTTGTAAAGACGAACGTTTCGTTTCATAATTCCCCCTCCTGTTCAGTATATAACAACGATCAAAACATCCTCTGTATCTCCTTTTATCAAACAGGCGTGCCATCTTTTGTTTTGGCACGCCTGTTGTATTTCTCTTGTGTTTGCGTATCACGTACCGAAGTACGAGAAATGCATGTAATCCTTCTTGCTGTTCCATGTGCCGCCCCAACCAAAACCGTACTTTGCAAAGATCTGTACGACCTCACTGTTCGCAGGAATGGAATATGGATCGGAGCCTGGCGACCAATGAGAACCCGTCAACGCCTGGCCGCTGTTTGTGCACATATAATTTTCATCCCAGTTGATATCGATTGCCGTACCCAGGCAATGCTCCGAGGTTGAGCCGTTGCCGCGCCAATTATAGCCGCCCAACGTACGGATCGGGAACTGTTCTTCCCCGGCATAAATTTCCGCAAAGATCTGCTGTACCGATGCGGCCAACGCTTCATGTATCTGTAAGCTTCGGGTACGCGTCACTTTGTTGCCATTGCTGTCAAAATCCCAGACATTGACCGTGATGGTCACCTGATGGCTCTGTGCCTCAGACGCACCGGAATACAGATGGTAGCTGGAGCCCTCGCCAAAAATGCGCGCAACCTTACTGCTGTAGCTCTCCCCTGCGTAGGTCATACCCGCCGGAATGGTCGCAGAAATGATGCGTTCGGAAGTTGTGCCCCCATTATTTTCCGATGAACCATACAAGCCCGGAACGATATCATCGTCGGTTGTTTGTGTCGTGATCTCCGGCTGCGCTGTGACTGCCAGCTGCGCAACGTTGTTAGAAACCGCAATCAGCTTGCCGTCGCAATCAAAGCCGTCCACCGACCAATACCAGATACCCGGTGTGTCTGCTATGGCGTCTGGCAGCTGCATTTCCTGCGCGCCGTTGCTCTCCGCCGATATCTGTTCGGTATGTACCGGGGCATCGGTATAACCATCGTTCTGATAGAAATATACCAGGTAATAATCCGCACCGCTTCCGGACCAACTGACTGCCGTCGTCCCGGAGTGCATGGAAATCTGGCTCAAATCAGCGGAACTGCTGATACCACGTCCGGTATGCAGCGCCGCGGCCGCGCGGTAAGTCAATACCGCAGCCTGCTCTGCGCTCACCTGCTCCCCGACGCCCAATCTGTTTTCCCCAATGCCGCTTGTCAAGCCTTGACGGACAAAATATCCCATTGCAGCCTGCGCCCAATCCGGCACATACTGCCCGTCAGAAAACGTATATATCGCTTGTGCAATCTCATTGTTTGACAGATCGGTCCCCGTGCTGCTCTGCTGTATCGCACGGTATAGCATCGTAATGAGCTCTTGCCTCGTCACCGTGCCAGACGGGTCGATGGTTGCTCCTTCTTCGCTTACCAGCTCCAGCGCCCACGCTTCCTGCACATCCGCACTTTTCGTGTCCGTAAATGGACATATAATCCGGCGCGCAGCATCCTGCTCCATCAATGCATCATAGCTGACATTGGAAAGGGATGCATACAGACGGACCGCCAGCGAACACGCCTGCTCCCTGGTAACAGCATCTGCCGCCAGCTGACTATCCATGCTATCCGGCAAAAGCGCAGCCTGATCGGCAGCTGCAAGGATCCGGTCAGTTTGGCCAGAAGTCTGCTGTAGCTGGACAGCGCCGGCCGGCGCGCCCATCAGGCATATCCCCAACAGCAGTGCTGCGGTGCTGCCTGTCAGTTTTTTGTTCATGAAAATCCTTCACCTCAATTTGCGTGTGTCTTTTCAATTGAAGCTAGTATATCATAATTTTGCCCTATAAGAAAGAAAATGCACAAAATATACACAATTTTTTCACTTTATTCCAGAATGTCACGGTGCTCCTTGTCCGCCCGCTCAAATACCGTCAGCATACCATCTGAAGAACAGGTTGCAAGAAAAATATTGGAAAGTTTGGTTTTTCTCTGTTTTTGCAGCTGTTTTTTGAGCCATTCTATGTCAAATCCCATATTGTTCAAATTCTTTTTCATGATTTTTCCATCTATAATGACATTGGCGCACATGTTTTCCTGCTGTACGGCGAGCGCAAGATCCTCCGGGGTCGCCGGACGCGCCCGGCTGACTGGCAAGATACTGACTTTTCCATTAGATTCCAGCACTGCCGTCTGAATCTGGCTCAAATCAAAATAGCCGTTGCTGCGGCATTCCATTTGAAATTCATGGATGTCCATATGCGCCCGCCGGAAATTTTTATCATACAGCTTGCCCTTGTCGAGCAGCACAATCGCCCTGCCGTTAACCATTCGCCGTGCTTTGACCGAGTGGTCCGACAACACCGCCAAAAGCCATGTAGCAACACCATAAATCGCCAGCGCAATGGCCCATTCCCAAAATTCTTGTCCTTCAGCAATGGCCATTTCCGCGCCAATGGAACCGATGGTAATACCGTTAATATAATCAAACGTACTCATCTGTGCTAGCTGCCGGTAACCGATCAGCTTGGTAATGACGAACAATGCCGCGAAAGAAAACAGGGCCGTAAGCGCCGTCTGCAATACGAAATCCATTTTTCTCTCCCTTTCCTGCTTTTTTCCATAGCATGAGCCTTTTGCGCTCAAGTTATGCATCAGCAGTTCCAGAAGTCTTTTCGGAATGAAGTATCGATTTTATTTTTGAGTAAACGGTAAACAAAAGGCAGGCGGTAACACATTTTCCGTTCCTGCTTGGAGCGCAGCTTCATAATATGAAATTTTCTTGCGTGTCACTTCTAAGGCCTGCTGCAATTCTTCTATTTTCTTTTCAAGCACTTTTTCCTGCTTCAAGAAAAGCTGGTAGCGCTCGGTTAATGTGTTCTCCCCTTGAAACGCGAGTGCAAGGTAATGCTGCATATCTTTTATTTTTAAGCCCGCTTTTTTAAATGAATCTATAATTTTCAGCATTTCAATATCATTGTCAGAAAATACGCGGTAGCCGGATTCTTTCCGTTTTAATCCCGGCAGCAATCCCATTGTATCATAATAACGCAATGTTGAAATGGATAAATTCATCATATTAGAGACCTCTTTAATCGTATAATCCATGCTACTACCTCACATCTATTCGATTCATAAAAACAGAAATATGTATTGACTCTAAAGTATGCTTGAGTCTTATACTAATGATAGCAGAAAGAACGCAACGGTTCAACAGGAGGTATACAACATGCAAAAAACCATTTTGATTACAGGATGCTCCACTGGATTAGGCAACACAGCCGCTAAAACATTTGCAAGGAACGGCTGGAATGTGATTGCCACCATGCGCAGACCGGTTAACAGCCTTGAAAAAGAATTTCCAGAGCGGATAAAGGTCGTCCGGCTCGATGTTACAGAACCGCAGACAATATATGACGCGATACATAAAGGAATAAAACAGTTTGGAGAAATCAACGCTGTTGTAAATAATGCGGGATATGGCTTTGGCGCAATTTTTGAAGCCACGCCTATGGAGGATATTCGGGCCATTTTTGAAACAAATGTATTTGGTGTTATAAACGTACTACAGGCAGCGATTCCTTATTTCCGTACACAAGGTGGAGGTACGATCGTAAATGTCAGTTCTTCGATTGGTATTGTAGCCGCTCCTTTGCGCGCTGTATATGCTGCCACAAAATTCGCTGTGGAAGGATTAACAGAATCTTTGTTTTATGAATTGGAATCACAAAACATTTTCATCCGGCTTGTGGAACCGGGATTTATGACTACCACAAATTTTATGACCAGTCCTGCCGCTCGGCACGCAGACAAGGATATCCCTGTCCCAGAAAGTTATAAGCTCTATCACACTTCATTTATGGCCGTGCAGGATGCACCACCTTCTGGTGTTGCTGATGTGAATCATGTCGCAGAACAAATATATCTTGCAGCTTGTGACAAAAGCACAAAGCTGCGCTATCCTGCTGGCCCGGACGCAGAACGGCTCATCAACATTCGCTGGTCCAAGCCAGATATTGAATATATGGAAGAAATGTGCCATTTCATGGGACAAACAAGTTGGAGGAACGCAATCCAAAAGAATCAATAAAGATCAATAAAAAGGATATGACGGTATGGAAAATATCGTCATATCCTTTTTGTGATGTAAACAGGAATACATCTACGTTATTTCCCATTTTGTACAATACCAGCCTGTGCCAATCTGCGGCGCAGCTGTGGCCCGACGATTGCCGCAACAACCATCTTTGCCAGGTCTCCCGGAATGAACGGCAAAACGCCTGCCGCCATTGCCGCATAGAAGCTCATGCCACCCTGGTATGCCAGCCATGCCGTGCCAAACGCATAACATACAACAGTTCCCAATACCATGCCGATAAAGCTCGGCAGCAGCTTGCACGCCGACTTGTCAATCAGCCAGCCGCAGATGAGCGCCATGAAGATAAACCCAATCAGATATCCTCCGGTCGGCCCAAACAGCTTTCCAACGCCGCCGGTAAATCCAGAAAATACCGGTATGCCAACCAGCCCAATCAGCAGGTATACGCAATAGCTCATTGTCCCGCGCTTACAGCCCAGTACATAAATCGCCAGATAAACCGCCAGGTTTGTCAGTGAAATCGGTACAACGCCAATCGGTATGGAAAGCGGCCCCATGATGCAGGTAACAGCTGCCATCAGCGCAATCAGCGCCATTTCACGTACATTTGTTTTGTTTTTCTGTTCCATGTTTGTCTCCTGATACAAAAAATCCTTGCCCGGATTTACCGGACAAGGATAGTATACCTGTGCTGCGTCTTATTGTCAACCCGTTTTTTAAATAAGGTTTACACTATTTTTCCTCTTCGTCGTCATAGAGTTGATTGATTTGCGCCAACGCCGCCCGTCGGAACTGCTTGGGCGTGCAGCCGACATGCTCGCGGAAGGAACGGATAAAATTGGTCGTACTGTGAAACCCGCATTCTTCCGCAATACGTTCCACAGACTTTTGGGAAACCGTCAGCAGCTGCCGTGCCATGGTAATGCGCAGGTTCACCAAGTATGCGTGGGGAGATGCCGATGTACATTTGCGGAACAGGCGGCTGAAATAATACTCACTCAGGTTCACCTCATCCGCAATTTTTTCAATCGAAAGCCGTTCGGAAAAATGTCGCTCCATATAAGCAATGGCATGAAGGACTGCGGTATTCTGAATCGGGCTCTGCCAATCCTCTTCTGCCAGCTCTGCTAAGATGCGGTACAGCTGCGCAGAAATCCGGTGCTCATTGTTCGCCTTGTCGGTTACCAGCGCAAAAATGCATTGGATCGCGCTCTGTACCGCAACCGAACGGACAGGCTGCATAAAATACCCTTTTTCACCAGCCAACAGCTGGTAATAGTTTTCGCTGCTTCCACCCCGAAAATAGATATACCGGAACGCCACACTTCCTATTGCACCATACACATGCGGCTGCCGGCAGTCCAATAAGACCACCTCTCCTGCATGGGCTTCAAAGCGTTGTTGATGATACTCAAAAAACAGCCCGCCGCTGTCAATGACAGCCAATAGGAAATAATCAAACCGTTTCCGGCGGACAAGATACGTTTGGTCACAAAAACAATGCCCCACATAGACTGCATACAGCAGCGCGGAACGTGCGAACTCGGACGGAAGATGCAAAAACATCTTGGAGGACGGTAAAACGCCTCCATTCTCTAATATACCGTTTTTATCCTCTATTTCGGCTGAAAACGCCATATCTTCGTAACTTTTCATGCAAATATCATACCATGCGTCAATAATTCTGTAAACCCTTTCCGGCGCAAATACATTCCAGAATTTGGATCATCTTTTTCCGTGTCACGTATGCATATCCCTGCCGTTTCATGCGCTATGTTCCCTTTTCCTGAGAAATGCCAACAAAAACTGCTGTGCCAAGCTATTTTGCAAGATTGCCTGCGCGGACTCTTCCAACGTATACCATGCGGCCCGGTCAACCTCATCCGTCATGCCGCCGAGATCCTCACTTTCCGCCACACAAGAAAAGTTCAGCATCAGGGTATTGCTCGGCTCAAAAAAGCGGCTTTCATTGAATGTTACGTTGTGGACAGACAATCCAACTTCCTCCCGCACCTCGCGCACAACAGCATGCTCCGCCTGCTCGCCGCGGTTGACATAGCCTGCTACCAGGACGTTCCGTTTTTTGCCATACTGTTGGATCAGCAGCACGTGCGTTTTCGCTGGGTTCAATACCTCCATGCTGACAGCTGTGTTAAAAATGGGAAATCGGAATTGCTCGCATTTGGGGCAGTACTGTACCATTCCCTCCCGTTCCAAGTATTTTTCTGTCAGCTGTGTCCCACAGGCATAACAATATTTCATTTCCAATTCCTCCTGTTTTTATCGTGTCGTCCGGCTATGATTGCGCTTGCAATCCGCTGCAATCGCATCCAGTGGCCCATCCTGCTTTTTCGCAGGCTAATAAGCAGTATGATAAAAAGAACTGCATTTTATGAACAGGCCGTTCTTCTTTTCCACA
>JAUNIY010000137.1 GCA_030523305.1 Eubacteriales bacterium | reverse complement strand
ACAAATGGGCGTTTCTGTGGTACATTACAGATAGGCAAATGAAGCGAGAATTGCCATAGTATGTACACAACGAAACCCCCAACAGGTAGCGACTGCTGGGGGTTTCTGTTGTTTTTACGGAACAACGAACCGGGGCTGGTTACCGTTTGCTTCTTGTTCTTACCGTCCAGCCACTTGCACATGTAGTAGGATACTACGCTTGCCACGTCCGAAAGAACGAATGAAACGAGAATATCATACATTGTATGTACACCTCCTTTCTGTCACATCATTGCGCCAGATTGGAGCGGTAACACAACCATTATATCAGACATTTTACAAATTTCAACAAAAAATCCCGTCTCAGTGTTGGCGCACCAAGACGGGACAAGGGGCAGATAAAATTTCCGACTTTCCATCTGCCCCTTTATTTTATCATACCCAAAATGTAAAGTAAAGGAGGACAAACCTATGGCAAGAAAAAAGAAAGGCCAGCGACCAGACGGCACCTTCGAGTATAAGGCAACTGTTGGCAAGGATTTCTCCGGTAAGCGAATCCAGAAAAGCTTTTACGGTTCGACCTTAGCTGAAGCCAAAAAGAAAGCAGAGCAGTACAAATTGAACAAGGCCATTACTGCCACTCTTGGTGCACCTGTGACACCTTCCGACATCACGTTTGAGGAATGGGCTAAAAAATGGCTCACTACTTACAAAAAGCCTTTTGTTTCTACCCAAACTTATGAAACAACATACCGGTACATAGTGGAACGATTTTTGTTGCCGTTTTTCGGTTCTGTAAATTTGTCTGATATTCGCTCTATTGATGTACAGAATTTTTTTACCAATCAAACTGCATTCAGTCTGTCCACACAGAAAAAAATGTTGAACAGTATGCATGCAATATTTGACACTGCAATTGATAACGATCTGATATACAAAAACCCTTGCAAGAATATAAAGCTTTCATCGGCAGTGCCTAAAGCTAAAAAGAAAGCATTGACAGACGCGCAGATCAATGAGGTCAAAAGAGCTTCTACAGGAAATTTTGATGCAGTTGCCTTTCTGCTATGCACAGGGCTGCGTCGCGGCGAACTCTTAGGACTGATGTGGAGTGATATTGATTTTGAAAAAAAACACTTTTACTGTGAATCGGTCTTATTCGATCGTACTGGGTAAGGGCAAAATTGTACCGCCAAAGCACAATTCCTTTCGCACTTTGCCTTTACTGCCAGAATCTATTGAAATCCTGCAACGGCAAAAACACGACACACTATACGTATTTCCTTCACCTCGCTCTCGAAAGCCAGAAGATCCCAACCATTTCAGCCGCAGACTAAGAAATTGGTTTGCACGCCTTCCTGAAGACTTACGCTGCACTCCACACGAATTGCGGCATAGCTATGCATCCCAGTTGCAACGTCACGGTGTCGATATCTATACGATAAGCCAAATCTTGGGGCATAGGGACATTGAAGTTACTGCCTCAGTGTATGTTCATCCTGATGTAGAGTCGTTCCGAAAGAAGTTGCTTGCAAGTTATTGATGGAGAAAATAATATCAATCCCTCTGTATCATTTGATATGATTCAGGGGGATTTTGTTCGTAGTATGTTCGTAGTAATAAATTCAAGGCATCATAAAGTACAAAAAAACCGCCCTTTCACAAAGAAAAGACGGTTTTCCATGGTACGCCCGGTGCGATTCGAACGCATGGCCTTCAGAGTCGGAGTCTGACGCTCTATCCAGCTGAGCTACGGGCGCGTGTCCATTTGTTATTATAACAAGCAGAACCACATTTGTAAAGATATTTTTTTGGCCTATAGGCTGTTTTTATCTGTGTGCAACAACAGCTTTATGCTTGCCGCATTGCGATCATGTCATAAAAAGCTTCCAGCCGGGTCATCAATCCCGCTTCCCCGGTTTGTACATCATATGTCAAATATAGAATAGGGATTTTTTCCTGCTGGCTGATTGTCTGCAATACCGGCATGACATCAATTTCCGGCGTACATCCTGCGGACTTAACATGGATGATACCGTCAAACCCCCGGCGCGCATAATCCCTTGCCGCCCAGATATTGGCCGTTGAAGTTGGCCCCATCTCATAAGTACATAAATCATTGATTTTCGCATTCATGTTCTTTTCTCCTGGGTAATGTAACATACGGTTGGTCATATTCATCCAACGATGCACTTCAACACCCATATCCGCCAACGTCTGCTCAATATCCAAGTTAGAAAACGCATCCATTACCGTGAAAAACTCGCCGACAATGCCAACGCGCAGCGGATGAAGAGGCTTCACTAGGTTCACCTGCTGAAATGCTTGCTTCACTTCACGATATGCCGCATCCATTTCTGCGCGGGAATTGACCATTTCTGTCGCCATCAAAAATTGTTGATATGCTTTTTTGTACTGACCTGACGGATCAAATCCACAATCTTGATAATACTGTGCTGTGATTTCATCAATATATTCACACATCTTCAAGCCATCCATCGCATACTTCACGAAACGTGGATACTTTACCTTGGGGTTAATGCGTTTTAGAACCTTCAAAAAATCCTTCTTTTTTCCTGTGCTGTACTCTGCGATATTGATAAAATCAAATTCATAACCAAGATCCCGCAAGATCTGCTCCTGCAATTCACCATAATATCCCAGACGGCACAAGCCATGCGACATCATCAGCGTATCAGCGCCTATATCCAGCGCTTCAATCATACTTCCCAGCGTACTTTTAAACGGTGTGCAGACAGAATCCGGGCTGTAACGCGCGCCGACTTCCAGCGTGTGCCGCGTCATTTTGGGCGGCATGATATAGGTCTGTTCCAGACCAACTTCAATAAAGTACCGAATGACACCATTATAATTTGCAACGCGTGGGAACATGACCTTTTTTTGATTTGTCTGAATCTCACCCGGAGTCATAGCGTTCCCTCCTTGAAATGTATAATGTCCACAAAGCTTTCCAGCCGTGTTTCTACTCCCGCTGTACCGCTCTGTGCATCCAATGTCAAATTCAGCATCGGAATCCCCTTCATACGGCGTTGAATCACCTCATTGACCATGGAATCCGGCCCGCATGGGAATGCGCTGAGCAAGATAACGCCTGCAACTTTATCCTTATGTATTGCAAGGCTCCCCATAATCTCGCGGCTCATTTCCCATTTGATGGTGGGCGATACCGCCGTGCTGCGTTTGACAGCCTGTTCCTGATCCGTAATATCCGCCCGGATCGGCGTGACATCCAATTTCCGCAGGATATCCATCACAGGCTTTCCAAGATACGGATCTTCTATGACATAGCTGTGTGCCGCTACAATAATCTTGATCCCTTCGGCTTTATACAGCTCTTCCTGAGCTACAACTTTCTTCTTCCAAACGCGCTGTTCTACCGTCTTTGCAGTTGAATATGCTTTCTTTACAGCCTTTTTGTCAAAGCCCAGCTGTTGTCCCATTTCCAGGAACGCTGTTTTTTCGTCCTGCTTTTGGATAATATCTAAGTTGTATGTCAGAAATTTTTGCGTTTCATTGCGGAAAACATTGCGTACAATATCCGGCATAGCTTCAAAGCGGGTACACATCATATGCTTGTGTCCAAAGCTGCTGACGCGCGGCACCAGAATATAATCGCAATACCCTATTAACGCTTTGACATGTCCCAAAAAAATCTTTTCCGAAAGACAAGCTTCATCTACACAAAGTGCAGTCCCTTCATCCAGAATCTTTTTATCTGTTGGATTGCTTTTGATGACTTTGATGCCAAGTGTTTCAAAAAATGTTTGCCATAATGTCGCATAACGATAGTACAGCATCGCCCGTGGAAGTCCAATTGTTAGCTTCTTTTCCATAGTTTCATATCCCAACATTCTGCATGCGTATGGCACGTATATCGCTGCATACGCATCTTTCACACATGATATTTTAAATAAATCCAACAAACATTATATGCATGTTGCACGGAATTGTCAACAACACAACCCACAGGCATCACACTTGCTTTGCGCGCGCACAACACAAATGCAAGCGCAAACAATATCCATAGGATCAGAAGGTTGTCTCCCCGTCATGCGTCATCAGGGATGCCGACACAATACCAGGGGCTTTCATCAGCTTGCGCACAAGCTCGCCGCCCTCTGCCGTCCGCAATTCCACAATCAGATCCAACGACGCCGATGTCATATTCCGGGATTTGACATGCGGATGCTGCGCATATTGCCGGACGATTTGCATGATACGCTCCTCCACATCCAAATCAGAAGCATTGACGACCAGTATCATCGGCGCCCTGGCAACTGGGACACGATCCAAAACTAGAATCGCAATCGTGAGGACAATCGAAAGGATAATGGCATATTGTGCAAAGCCTGCACCGCAAATAATGCCAATGCTGATGGACCAAAATAAAAACATCAAATCCATAGGGTCTTTGATCGCTGTGCGGAAACGGACAATCGAAAGCGCACCAACCATACCCAGCGAGACAACAATGCTGGATTGGATTGTGACAATAATAGCCGCTGTGATCAATGCGACACCCACAAGCGACAGATTGAAATTTTTCGAATAAAAGGTCTTCCTGGTAATCACGCGATACGCAAAAAACAGGTACATCGAAAGCACAAAGGCAATCATCAAAGCCACGATGACTGAAATCGTATCGATTTCTGCGCTGGCGTATCCTTCCAGGAAGGATTTTTTAAACACATCGGATAATGTATTCATAAATGATGTAACTCCCTCTCCTTGTCATGAATACTTTCTGCAAAGATAATATTTTGAAAACGCAGTTTGCTGTAAGCTGTCGAGTTGCAATGCGCGGTAAATAAAATCCGGCAGATATTCATCGTATTTTACTTCCAGCAATTGCTGCCCGGCAGGCATGATCGGCCGTTTTACAATCGTATCCTCCAAAAATCCTGTAAGCGTAGATGCCGCGGCAATGTTGGTGTCAAAAGTAATCCGCACATTTCCATTTTGATAGACATACGGAATCCGATCATATTCCACGATGACAACCGGATGCATGCGGCGACACATCATTTCCAGCGTCAGCTTGCGTAAAACGGGCAGTTGTTGAGAAATGTCAGGCAAATATTGTCCCCGGATCAACTGCCGACATTGCGTTTCGGTTATGGAACAGGCGGTTTTATACGTCTTTCCGCGCTCCTTCCGCTTGCATTCCAGTCGGATGCGGTCATGCGTATGATTGTAAATACGGATACGGAATTTTTCACGCAGATCCGTTCCGTTTTCGTTCTCATAATAACACCGATTGTCATAATCATCAAAATACAAGCTACGGATGTTATATTGGCCGGAAACACCTGTATGGATATCCCTGGGAATCAGCCCTTCCATCCGATGCCGCAGCAATGCCAGCTGTCCGTTGGAAATCACATATTTCAGTTCATGACGGAATTTCGGCTCTGACTTCATTTCCCATCCCCCTTCGCACCACAACGGTTCCGCTTACAGTCAAGGAAAATCAATACGCCCAATGCGAGGATCAATACGCCGGTTGCCGCCAAGTATCCTGCTGACGTTTCGTCTGTTTCCTGCTCGTTGATTTCTTCCCCATCCTCAGCTTCCGCCGTCACCGCATAAATGATTTTGTCCCCGGTAATCGGCTGCGACGGATCAAATTCCTCTCCCGTATCCGCATCATACCACGCGACAAAATTGGTCATGTCCAATTCCTCTGGATCGGGCAAATCGGCAAACAACCCACCATCTTCTACCGCATAATACCGGTATTGCTCACTGTTGTCCGGCTGTACGCATATGGTCCAGTATACCGTCCCGTCAATCCATGCGGAATTTAAGAAAGCAATTCGCTGAGTTAAAAATGTGCACAGCTGCTCCACAGCGTCCTGCGGTGTTGTGCCGCTCTGCCACCGTACTGCGTTCATCTCAGAAGCGGCGGCAATGGTTTGGTATTGCTGCTCTATCCCCTGTTCCAACAACTCCTGTAGTTTTGGCAGAAATTCGCGCTGATAGGTTTCCTTCACCTGGTCATAGAATACCGTGTAATCGCACAACGCAGCAAACCACGGCGTAGGCGTATTTCGATCCTTCCATTCTCTTTGCGCCAAAAAGCACGCCGGGTTGTCATGTACGCTTACACCGAGCGTGTTATCATAATCCCAGACCGGGCCGGAATATATCTTTTCATCTTGTATATAAAAATACATGCTGCACGCGCCTGCATCATAATTTTCAAAAATCTCTTCTATCAGATATTTCCACACCCAGGAATCCAGATCAATCTCCTGTTGCAAAGACGTTTCGTCTGTATCATGGGACACAATGCCATCGATGACGCGTTTTAACTCCCGATCGATGCTTGCCAACCGCTGGCTGGAAATATTCTCCGGATAGCATATTTCGGCTGAAATGCTGTCAAAAATATTCAGAATACTCACTTCGTCCTGTATTCTGCTGGTAAGATCCCAGTTCATCAAGACATCATCTGCGCCCAGCTCCAGCTTTCCTTCCCCGGCTTCCACATTCTCCGACAAGAGATACAACCCCCGGTATTCGCCGTTTACATACAAATCGACATATCGTGTCGCAGGATTCCAACAGTTTCCCGTTTCATCAGCCAATCGATAAATGATACGGTTGCGCAAATTGGACGCATCAATGGTATTGGCAAGCAGGATCCATTTGGTGGATGCCCCTTCCCCAATCAAATCCGCCTCCGTGTCCAACGTCAAACGATATGGTTTCTTGCTGTATATCCAGGA
>JAUNIY010000136.1 GCA_030523305.1 Eubacteriales bacterium | reverse complement strand
AACAGTGCATATGCCAAGTACATGGATGATGCGATTTTTAAGGTGCCGACGCCCTTGATGCTTTCCCGCATTGTGGACAGCATGGATGTCATTTATTCCATGATGGAGCAGCTGCATGAAACCGATACGAAGGGCGATATCTATGAGTATCTGTTAAATAAGCTGAGCCAATCCGGCGTAAATGGCCAGTTCCGTACACCGAGGCATATCATCAAGATGATGGTGGATATGATGCAACCAAAACCGAATGATGTTATTTGCGATCCGGCATGTGGCACTTCCGGATTCCCTGTGGCCGCAGGAGAATATTTAAAGGAAAATCATAAAACGGATGTATTTTTCAATCGCCAAAATAAGGAGCATTACATGAATCAGATGTTCCATGGCTATGATATGGATCGAACCATGCTGCGCATCGGCGCAATGAATATGATGACGCATGGCGTGGACAATCCATATATTGAATATCGTGATAGTTTGAGTGACCAAAATCCGGACAAGGAATGCTATTCGCTGATTCTGGCAAATCCTCCGTTTAAGGGATCACTGGATTACGATACGGTTTCAGCGGATTTGTTGAAGGTCTGCAAGACCAAGAAAACCGAGCTGCTGTTTCTCGCGTTATTTCTGCGGATGCTGAAAATTGGCGGGCGGTGTGCATGTATTGTACCAGATGGCGTTCTGTTTGGTTCATCCAAAGCGCACAAATCGATCCGAAAGGAAATTGTAGAACAGAATCGTTTGGAGGCTGTTATTTCCATGCCGTCCGGCGTGTTCAAGCCATATGCAGGCGTTTCGACCGCAGTATTGATCTTCACAAAGACCGGACACGGAGGAACCGATCGCGTATGGTTTTATGATATGAAGGCGGACGGATTGTCTTTGGATGATAAGCGGACACCAGTGCAGGAGAACGATATACCGGATATCATTGCGCGATTTCACAATCTGGATGCGGAAGCTGACCGCAAGCGCACGGAGCAGAGCTTTTTTGTACCGGTACAGGAGATTATCGACAATGGCTATGATCTTTCCATTAACAAGTACAAGGAGATCGAGTACGTGCCGGTAGAATATCCACCGACTATGGAAATTATGGCAGAGCTGCATGAGCTGGAAATGGAGATTACAAAGGGATTGGCGGAGCTGGAGGAGATGCTGTGATGTCGAGATTGGGAGATGCTTTTGAAAGTCAAATTACTGGTGAATGGGGCAGCGAATGCACTGAAAGCGAAAATGGTACCAAAGTATTGCGGACTACCAATTTTACATCAGAAGGTAAAATCAATTATGATGATATAGTGATACGCAGTATCAGCGAATCCAAAGTGAAAAAGAAACGACTTCACTTTGGTGACATTATCTTAGAAAAATCGGGTGGGACAGAAAAAACACCAGTTGGCCGGGTAGTATTTTGCGATGAAGCTATCGAAAATTCTATATATTTGTGCAACAATTTTACCCAAGCAATGCGGGTAAATCAAGCTATAGCCATCCCCAAATATGTGTTTTATTTTATGTGGAATCTCCATGCTTCGGGTAGAACAGACTTACTCCAAAATAAAACCACTGGTATTCGCAACTTGCAAGTAAAATCATATTTGAATGAAAACTGTCCCCTTCCTTCCTTAGACGAGCAACGCAGAGTTGTGGCAGTGCTGGACAAAGTCAACGGCCTAATTGCCAAGCGCAAACAGCAGTTGAACAAGCTAGATGAATTGGTGAAATCCCGATTTATCGAACTATTTGGTGATCCTGTGAGTAATCCACATGGGTATCCTAAAGTGTCGCTTTCGGAGTTGGCAGAAATCAAAATTGGACCGTTTGGCTCTCTGCTTCATAAAGAGGACTACATTGTAAATGGTCATGCACTCGTGAATCCATCACATATTGTCGATGGAGAAATATCAATTGATAACAAACTTACCGTTTCGGATGATAAATTCAGCCAATTGAGTGCCTATCATCTTCAAGTGGGAGATGTAGTAATGGGACGAAGGGGTGAGATGGGACGATGTGCTGTCGTTCAAGTGGGCGGTTTACTGTGTGGCACAGGAAGTCTTTTGATTAGGACTAAAGGTGATGTGACCGCTGATTATTTGCAGAAAATTATCTCTTTCACGTCTTTTAAGAAAACTATCGAGGATATGGCAGTGGGACAGACAATGCCAAATTTGAATGTCCCAATAGTGTCAAGATTTCAAATTATTAAACCGCCAATAGAGGTGCAAAAAGCCTATTACACCTTCGTCGAACAGACCGACAAATCAAAATTGACAATCCAGCAATCCTTGGATAAACTGGAAGTATTAAAGAAAAAATTGATGCAGGATTGTTTTGGGTGATTCACATGTTGCTTAATACAGGAATCAAACCGCAAGTACAAACCGAAATCCGTCAGCTTGCGGAAAAACACAATTTGAATAAAGTCATCCTGTTTGGTTCCCGTGCGCGGGGAGACTACTGGAGAGCCAGTGACATTGATCTCGCAGTTTCCGGCGGCGATATCACGCGGTTTGCTTTGGATGTGGAAGAGGAAACCTCGACATTGTTGTCTTATGACGTGGTTAATTTGGACGAACCAGTATCACCGGAATTGCTGATGCGAATTCAGAAGGAAGGGGTGATTTTATATGAAAAAGTTTGAAAATTACTGTTCAAATCTCAATGTGCTGTCCCGCGCAGGACAAGAAGACCTGACGAATGAATTCATCATCGGCGGCATTATTGATAAATTTCATATTCAGTTTGAACTTGGCTGGAAAGTGCTGAAGGAACTCCTAAAGTATGAAGGCCGGCAGGAGGGCAATACTGGCTCGCCCAGAGAGATTTTAAAGGCGGCATATACGATTTATGGTTTTATAGATGAAGATGTTTGGATTTCAATGCTTAAAAGTCGAAACAGTATGACACATATTTATGATGGGGCAGAAGCATTCAAACTGGTTCAAATTATTTTGGATCAGTATATTCCGGAGTTCATTCGGCTGAGAGATGCGATTCAGGAGCAGTATGCTTCTCAGCTGGAATATATCTGATGTAGGAAGGTGCAATGATGACCAACTTTGATTTCCTCCAATCCGAATCTCAATTTCATACCTTCGCGGATATCGCTGTTTCCGCAGAGAAGATTCTCTATATTGATGTGGATGCTGCAGTATTGAACTGCCGTCGGGCGATGGAATTTGCGGTCAAATGGATGTATTCCGTTGACAGCTCTCTTGTCATGCCGTGGGATGATAAGTTGGTCAGCCTGATGAATGCCGAGGAGTTCCGTGATATTGTCGGGAACGATATCTGGCGGCGTATGGATTTCATTCGCAAACTCGGAAATAAAACGGCGCACAGCAATAAAAAGATCACAATGGAGCAGGCAAAGCTGTGTCTGGAAAATCTGTTTGTCTTTCTGGATTTTGTGGCGTACTGCTATGCGGATGAGTACACAGACCGGGAATATGATCCGTCTCTGTTGAAGCCAGAAGAAGCAAAGCCTGTAGTGCAGGAAAATACGGTTTCTGAGATTGATTTTAAGGCGTTGATGGCAGAGAATGAGGCGCTGAAAGCAGAGCTGACTGCACGCCGCGCAGAACAGCAACAGACCTATGTTCCAAAGCCGTTGGACTTGTCCGAATATCAGACCCGGAAAATCTATATTGATACTATGCTGGAGGATGCCGGATGGACCGAGGGGAAGGACTGGCTGAATGAGGTAGAGCTGGAAGGTATGCCGAATCCGTCCGAAATGGGCTATGCGGATTATGTCTTGTATGGAGATGACGGCAAGCCCCTAGCCGTGATCGAAGCGAAGAAAACTTGTGTGGATGTGTCTAAAGGACGGCAACAGGCAAAGCTCTATGCGGATCTGTTGGAACGCAAGCACGGACGCCGCCCAGTTATCTTTTTGACCAATGGCTTTGATACTCGTATCAATGATAATATCTATCCGGAACGCAAAGTTGCGATGATTTATTCCAAACGGGATCTGGAAAAACTGTTGAATTTGCAGCATATGCGTTCCGGTCTGAATTATATCGTAGTAGATAAGAATATTGCTGGACGATATTATCAGGAAGGCGCCGTGAAAGCTGTTTGTGATAGCTTCGGAAAGAAGAACCGGCGAAAGGCATTGCTGGTCATGGCAACCGGTTCCGGAAAGACCAGAACAGTGATTGCCCTGTGCAAGGTGCTGCTCGATCAAGGCTGGGTGAAAAATATCCTGTTCCTTGCAGACCGGAATTCACTGGTGACGCAGGCAAAACGCAGCTTTGTGAATCTGCTGCCGGATTTGTCTGTTACAAATCTCTGTGAGGAGAAGGATAACTACACTGCGCATTGTGTGTTCTCAACCTATCAGACCATGATGAATTGTATTGATTCGGTTCATGATGAGCAGGGAAAGCTGTTTACCTGCGGCCATTTTGATCTGGTTATTTGTGACGAAGCACATCGTTCCATTTATAATAAATATCGGGATATTTTCAATTATTTTGATGCACCACTTGTCGGTTTAACTGCAACACCAAAGGATGAAATCGATAAGAACACCTACGAAGTATTTGAACTGGAAAATGGCGTCCCAACCTATGGCTATGAGTTGGCACAGGCAGTAAAGGACGGCTATTTGGTTGATTATCTTTCGGTGGAAACGCAATTAAAATTTATTGAAGAAGGCATTACTTACGATGAACTGTCGGAAGAGGATAAGCAGATATTTGAGGAAACATTTAAAGACGAGAATGGCGAGCTGCCAAAGAGTATTAGCTCGTCTGCTTTGAATGAATGGGTATTTAATGAAGATACCATTCGTCAGGTTCTGCATGTTTTGATGGAAAATGGTCTGAAAATCGACTATGGATCGAAAATTGGAAAGACGATTATTTTTGCAAAGAATCATACACATGCTGAAAAGATTCTCGAAGTTTTCGGGAAAGAATATCCTCATCTGACTGGTTATGCAAAGGTCATTGATAACTATATCACCTATGCGCAAAGCGCAATTGATGAGTTTTCCGACCCGAAAAAGCTGCCGCAGATTGCCATTTCTGTTGACATGCTGGATACTGGAATTGATGTACCGGAGGTATTGAATCTGGTATTCTTTAAAAAGGTTATGAGTAAGGCGAAGTTTTGGCAGATGATTGGCCGGGGAACAAGATTATGCCCACAGCTCATTGATGGGGAAGATAAGCAGAAGTTTTACATTTTTGATTTCTGCGGAAATTTTGAGTTCTTCCGCATGAATAAGGGCAAAGCAACGGCCAATGTGCTTGCGCTGCAAGGAGCTATTTTCCAACTAAAGGCACAACTTGTATTCAAATTGCAGGATATCACATATCAGACACCGGATTTGATGGAATTTCGCAAACAGCTTGTGGATGATCTGGCGCATAAGGTATCGGAATTAAATCGAGAAAGCTTTGCTGTCAGACAGCATATGAAATATGTGGATCTGTATTCCAATGTGGACAATTATCAGACATTGACCTATGAGGATACCTTGATGATGGAGCAAGAGCTTGCTCATTTGCTGATTGCGGAGCAGGATGATCCGAAAGCATTGCGATTTGATGCGTTGCTATATGGGATAGAGCTTGCGTATTTAATGGGAAAGAAATATAAGCGTGCTCGGAGCGATTTGCTGAAGAAGACCGAAGCCATCGCGAGAGTTGCAAATATTCCTGAAATTAAAGCGCAGTCGGAACTGATTAACCGGATTTTACATACCGATTATGTGGAAACAGCTGGAATCAATGAGTTCGAGCAAATTCGCGAAGGCTTACGTAATCTGATCAAATACATTCCGATTACATCAATGCGATATGATACAAATTTTGATGATGCATTGCTTTCTATGGATTGGAAGGAAGCAGAGTTAGAGAACGACGATCTGAAGAATTATAAGGCAAAGGCAGAGTATTATGTGCGTCAGCATCAGGATAATGCTGTTATTGCGAAGCTGAAAGCAAATATACCGCTTTGTGCAGAGGACATGGATGTCCTAGAAGAAATTCTTTGGAGTGAGGTTGGAACCCAAAAGGATTATGAGGCGGAATATGGAGAAAAGCCGTTGGGTGAATTTGTTCGGGAAATTGTTGGCCTGGATATGAATGCTGCAAAGGAAGCATTTTCGGACTACCTGGACGAAACCAATATGGACAGCCGACAGATTTATTTTGTAAACCAGATTGTTGAATACATCGTGCAGAATGGAATACTGAAGGATCTTTCTGTTCTTCAGGAACCGCCGTTTACTGATCAGGGAAGTATTGTAGAGGTATTTACGGATTTGTCGGTATGGATGGGCATCCGTGCAATTATCCATCAAATTAATACCAATGCGGTAGTGTAATTCGCCCGGATGAAACAATGGTGATGTTTTAGGCGCACATAGGTTTTATCAAATGATGTCAGAGATGCCAGCGGTGTATTGATCAGGGTTATGAAACTGCTGATATAAGTATGGAATGAGAGGTTGCGTTTTGGTATGGTGGATTAACTGCTAATAGACTAAATTTGTTTCTTGATCGGCAAGATATAGAAACGATGCTGTGTTATCTAAATGTGATTACCGGTAGGCTAAAGCAACGTCAAAAAATGAGCTGCCGCACGCAGGAGTGCGGCAGCTCAAACTTTTTATCATGCATTGGTAGAGGATAGAGGGTATTCAAGCTGTTGCGTTGAAAAAATCATGAAAATGGTGGTTGACATAAGTACGAAATCGTACTATAATACAATGCATTGGCACATTTCATACTTGAGG
>JAUNIY010000135.1:4883-6781 GCA_030523305.1 Eubacteriales bacterium | reverse complement strand
AAAGAAATTGTATGCTATCACGGTTATCAGAGCTTCCGTTCGGGTGAAGTGACACCGGAGCAGGCGCATGAGATCGGTGTTAAGCTGGCAGAAAGCATGTGGGGAGATCGTTTTCAAGTGGTTGTTGCAACACATCTCAATACAGCATGTCTGCATAATCATTTTGTAGTGAATGCGGTGTCGTTTGCAGATGGAAAGCGGTATCTGGGGAATCTCTCCAATATTCATCTCATGCGCCAAAAGTCAGATGAATTGTGCCGACAGTATCAGCTGTCCATCGTAGAATATCCCGACGGCAGAAAGAAACCGTATGCCATGGTTCAGGCAGAAAAGCAGGGTATCCCAACCCGCAACGATATTGCGCGGCAGGCGATTGACGAAGCAATCGGCAAATCATTCACGTTGCGTGACTTTGACCGGTATATGGCAGAGATGGGATTCCGCTGTAATTTCGATCCAAACCACAAATACTGGACGATCATCGGCAAAGGCTGGAAGCGTCCCAAACGGATGCACAAGCTGGGCGAGGACTATACCAATGACCGTATCATGGAGCGCATTGCACAGAATAGTTATTCTGTCCGGTTCGCAGATTTTGCACTGGAACACACCGTATGCAAGGTTTATCGTGTGCGTGGTTCATTAAAGAAAGTACATCGGCACAAAGGCTTGTGCGGACTGTATTTATACTATTGTTACCGGTTGGGCTTTCTGCCGCAAAAACGAAAAATAAATCCTGCGCGGCTGCACTATCTTCTGTGGGACGACCTCATGAAGATGGATACAATTGCAAAAGAAACACGGCTGCTTTGCCAGTATCGGATTGATACGACGGAGCAGCTTTTTTCGTTTCAAGATTCCATTCAGACAGAAGCGAAGCGACTCACCGAACAGCGGACGAAGCTAAGAAAACAACTTCGTAAGCTGCCGAATGGCGAACAAAAGGAAACAGTCAGGTTGGAAATTACAAAGATTTCTGAACGTCTACGAACAATCCGCAAGGAGGCAAAACTATGTGACAACATTGCAGCGCGCAGCGGCGTGATCCGCGAGAAATTAGAAACAATCCGACAGGAAAATCAGCAGAAAAAGGAGATGACAAAACATGCAGACAGGCGGAGAAGCAGCCGATCAGGTTGTGAAGATGAGTTTAGAGGGCGCTGAATTTGCCATCCGTATTGCAGGCGAAGGCGCGACCCGGATCATGGCAATTCTGGTTTCTGTGCTCCGTGAGGAGAGCAAAACCAGAGGGAAGGCACGATTAAATTCCATGCTTCGTTCCGGCAAGGAGCTGAAGGTGTTCACGGTCAAAAACAGCGATCTGAAGAAGTTCACACAGGAGGCAAAAAAATACGGCGTCTTGTACAACGTGCTGGCAGACCGCAAGACGCAGGACCCAAATGTACCCGTGGATATTATCGCACGTGCGGAGGACGCAGCAAAAATCAGCCGCATCATGGAACGATTCCATTTGTCTTCTGTCAATGTGGCATCCGTTGTGGCGGAGGCAGAGAAAAGCCGTGATAACCGGGCAACGGAGCAGGCGGCTGCACAACCGGAGCAAGTGGAAACACAGGCCGAACAGCAGAAGCAGCAGGACAAGGAAGATCTGTTGAACGCACTGTTTGGCGAGCCAAAGCAGGAGGAAACGGAAGCCCCTTTTCTCAAGACGACACAAAACGATCCTCTGTCCGCGCCTTCCTCCGCGAATCCAAGAGATTCCACAGCAGACGAGGGTACTAAGCGGAAGGTACGAAAGCCATCCGTCCGTGCCGAGCTTCGGGAGATTAAGGCGCAGCGGAAGCAACAGGAAGAGAGCAAGCCTCCTGTGCCGGAACCCAACAGAAAGCAACAAAACCAGCAGCCAATCACACACCAGCAGCCGGTACGAAAACCGC
>JAUNIY010000135.1:0-4783 GCA_030523305.1 Eubacteriales bacterium | reverse complement strand
GCAGCGAAAATCACGATTCTGGAACCGGGCAAGGAGTACACACGGGAGGACGGAAGCACCGGTGTTTTCTACAATGCCAAGGCGGTTTACGATATCTCGCAGACCAGCGCGAAACAAGCAGAGCAAGAAGAACCGGATGTCAGAACACTGGTTTCGGCGCTGATTGATGCCAGTCCGGTTCCCTTTCAAATTGCAGATGATCTGAACGGTATGCCTGCATTGTATGACAGCGAACAGGATGTAATTTTTATTCAGGATGGACTGGGAGAGATGCAACTGTTCACAGGAATGTCGAAGGAAATCGCCGCAGCAATTTACGACAAACGGCATGGAGAAAACCGAGAAACATCCGCATTCAAATCCTATTGTGTTGCCTATATGCTCAGCAAGCGATATGGCATGGATATTTCTGATTTTCAGTTTGGACAGGTTGCCGGAGAGCTGAAAGGGCTTGACCCGCAGGCATTCAAAGGTGAGCTGAACCGTATGCGGGATGTGCTGGTAGAAATGCAGATGGATATGCAGAAGACACTGCATAAGGAAAAAAACAAGCCTGACAAAGGGCAGGCACGGTAATTGGAGGTGCAGATTGTGAAGGAAGAACGCTATTTTATCATACTCGATCCGTATGATAGGAACATTCTTTTACATGCGTTGAATCAACTGCGGAATCAGCAGATTGCGCAAGAACGTCCGACCGATCCGGTCGATGAGTTAATTCTCAAGGTATCCAGAGCGCCGATCAAACGAATCCGAGGGAAGCGCTATGAGAAGTAATTACAACCGGAAAGCGCTGCTGATTTTTTGCTTAATCAGTATCGTTCCGATTGTCTGGCTGGCATTGCTGACCGCGCCCTTTGCAGAGGGCGGTTTAGTAAAGATCGTTCAGGAGCTGCCGGACGCCATAAACCAACCATTCCATATCACACTTTGCCAGGACAGTTTGAAAACCGTCCTTTTATTTTTGCTTGCCTATGGTTTGGGAATCGGCATTGCGCTGTCTTCTCCAAAGAACTACCGACGGCGTGAGGAGCATGGCTCTGCCCAGTGGGGCGACGCCAAAACACTGTGCAAAAAATACGAATTACCTGACCAAGCGCAAAACGTCATCCTGACGATGCACGTCCGCATCGGTTTGGACGGTAGGGTACACCGGCGCAATTTGAATGTTCTCGTCATCGGCGGCAGCGGCGCGGGCAAAACACGTTTTTACTGCAAAATCAATCTGATGCAGTGCAACACATCGTTTGTGATCTTAGACCCGAAGGGCGAGCAGCTGCGGGATGTCGGTATGCTGCTGGAGGAACGAGGGTACGAAGTTCGCGTACTCGATCTGATTAACATGGAAAAAAGCCATTGCTACAATCCGTTCGTATATTTGCGGACAGATAACGATGTGCAGCGGCTGGTCACGAATCTGTTTAAAGCAACAACACCGAAGGGCAGTCAATCGCAAGATCCATTTTGGGATACCGCTGCTTCTATGCTTCTGCTTGCGCTGATCTTTTTCCTCAAGTATGAAGCGCCGGAGGACGAGCAGAATTTCCCGATGGTCATAGAAATGCTGCTGGCCGGTGAAGTGCGTGAGGATGACGACGATTACCGCAGCCCGCTGGATGAACTGTTTGACCGGTTGGAGTTAAAGCAACCGGATCACATTGCGCTGAAATATTACCGTTCGTACCATTCTGGCAGTGCGAAAACATTGAAATCTATTCAGGTCACACTCGCCGCGAGATTGGAAAAATTTAATCTGGGCAGCCTTGCCGGATTGACGATGACAGATGAACTGGACTTAGGTAGCCTGGGCGAGAAAAAGGTCGCATTGTTTGCGTTGATACCGGATAACGACAGCAGTTTTAACTTCTTGGTTTCGATCCTGTATACGCAACTGTTTCAACAATTGTTTTGGACAGCCGATCACAAATATGGCGGACGGTTGCCGGTTCATGTTCATTTTTTGATGGACGAATTTCCGAATGTTTCCTTGCCGGATGATTTTGATAAAATCCTTTCCGTTATGCGATCCCGTGAGGTTTCTGTGTCGATTATCCTGCAAAATCTGGCGCAACTAAAGGCGTTGTTTGAGAAGCAATGGGAAAGTGTTGTCGGCAATTGCGACGAATTTCTCTATCTCGGTGGCAACGAACAGGCGACGCACAAATATGTTTCCGAGCTGCTTGGCAAGGAAACGATCGACGTGGACACGCACGGAAAAAGCACCGGCAGGAGCGGCAATTATTCCACCAATTATCAAAATGCGGGACGTGAGCTGTTGACGCCAGACGAGGTGCGGATGCTGGACAACCGGTATGCGCTGCTGTTCATCCGCGGTGAGCGTCCGGTTATGGATTTGAAATATGACATCATGAAGCATCCGAATGTTTCAAGGACAGCAGATGGAGGACGACCGCCCTATCGACATGGCGAAGCAGACTGGTCAACCGGAACGATTGTTTTTGATGCACGGATTCCAAAGAATGCAAAACGGATTGAACCGGGACAGACATCTTATGAGCTGCTTTCCGAGGAGGACTTGGAAGAATATTTTGACCTTTGAGGAGGAACAACACAATGAATTGGTTTAGAAAAAGCGTTATTGCATGCAAGCAGCTTCTATCGAAGCGGTTTCGTAAGAAGAAAAAGAAAGAAACTTTGGAGACAGTGGAAAAGGATGGGCTGATTTATGTCGAAGTGCAACCGAAGCGGTTGAGTAGAGCTGGAAAAATCCGCTTTCTCTGTTATGTGTGTATCATTCTGCTGGTGCTCGTGGTTCTGGTGTGCACGGCATTTGCAGCGGATGACCCACTGACGGTAATCAATAATCTTTCCAGTTTTATTTTCAGCGTGATCCGGGCGATTGGGCTGATCCTGCTGGGCTGGGGTATCGTACAGGTTGGGTTGTCGTTGCAGTCGCACGATCCATCCCAGCGTTCCAATGGATTTCTGACATTGGCAGGTGGTATCATCATTACTTTTGCGAAGGAGATTTTGACGTTGATTACGGGAGGATGAATTTTAAAAGCAGGAATAGAAAAAATAAAGATTGCGTATACTGATGATGTGATATTAAAAATATTTTCATTTATAAAGTTTTTATAATAAGATATAAAAACTTGATTTTATTGAAGGGTTTTGTTATCATAGAATCAGCGAGGTGATCGAGATGGTTCAGCGAACAGAGTATATAGAAAAACTGCGAAAACTCAGAGATCAAAAGGTTATTAAGGTCATTACTGGCGTGCGACGGTGTGGAAAGTCCACACTGCTTCAGATGTATCGGGATGAACTACTCGCTGACGGTGTCTCAGCAGATTGCTGTATTGCTATCAATTTTGAAGATATTTCCTTTGAACAACTCAGGGAATATCATAAACTATATGAGTATGTTCTGGAACATCTGGTCGAGGGGAAAATGAACTATGTTTTTCTCGATGAAATACAATGTGTACCAGAATTTCAGCGAGCAGTAGACAGCTTATTTTTGCGGGATAATGTGGATTTATATCTGACTGGCTCCAATGCGTACATGTTGTCTGGAGAATTGGCTACGCTGCTGTCTGGCAGATATATTGAAATCAGTATGCTTCCGCTGTCGTTTCGGGAATATTATGAACTGGTTGGCGGTGATAAAAAGACAACATTCCGTAATTATTTTAGCCGGGGCGGATTTCCTTATGCAGCATCCATTGAGGATACCTGGGTAAGAAACGAGTATTTGCGCGGAATTTACAATACGGTGCTTCTCAAGGACATTGTAGAACGTAAACGAATTTCTGATGTTCCCCTGTTGGAATCTGTGATCCGTTTTTTGTTTGACAATGTGGGAAGCATTGTTTCTGCGAAGAAGATTGCCGACAGTCTGACCAGTGACGGGCGAAAAACCACAGCAGTTACAGTTGACAGCTACATTCAGGCGTTAAAAGATGCGTTCATTTTATATGAGGTCAATCGGTATGATGTGAAAGGACGACAGCATCTGAAGTCACTGGAAAAATATTATATCGTGGATAACGGTTTGCGGACTATGTTGTTGGGAGATCGAATCCGAGACTTCGGTCATGTCCTTGAAAATATTGTCTATTTGGAGCTGAACCGACGGGGATACCGTGTCAGCATCGGTAAAGTTGGAAACCTGGAGGTAGATTTTATTGCAGAAAAAAATGGTCAGAAAATTTATTATCAGGTAGCGGCAAGCATTCTTGACCCGGCGACATATGAACGGGAGTTTGCTCCCCTCAAAGCCATTCGGGACAGTTTTCCGAAATATGTGCTGACGCTGGATGAGTTCCCAATGGGAGAAGACGGAATCAATCAGCTGAATATCATTGATTTTCTGCTGGAAGAATAATGCATACATTTGGAACGGGCATCTTGGTTTTAGGACTGAGATGCCCGTTATTCTTTGGAAAAGAGGTGTCAAATCATTTGTCTGACAATTGGGTAGTTCAGAATTTACAGAACGCACTCGACACATGGAACGCGAAGCTGGCAGAGATCTGGCTGCTGGTCACGCAGTCGCCGGAGGACTTTAAGGGCGGTGCAATCTGGGCAGTCATCGTCAATATCCACGATGCCGTGATGGCAATTGGACTGGCGTTGCTGGTTTTGTTTTTCGTGGTTGGCGTTATGAAGACATGTGGCAGCTTTGTGGAGTTGAAGCGACCGGAGCTGGCGTTTAAGCTGTTCATCCGCTTTGTGCTGGCAAAGGCTGTTGTCACATATGGTTTGGAGCTGATGACTGCCATCTTTGACATGGTGCAGGGATTGATTGCAACGATCA
>JAUNIY010000134.1:3020-6859 GCA_030523305.1 Eubacteriales bacterium | reverse complement strand
TGCAAGGGTCAGAAGAATATTCCCAGTCTCCGCACAGCGGTTAAAGACGGATAAGTCATAAAACTGCGATGTATCTTCTATGCGGATCTGCGGGTGATTGTTTTCCAAATCATTGCGTAAGAAGTCGTTGACACCAGAATCCCCTCTCGGAACCATCATCAACGTTTCACCATATAAATCTTCCACCTGGACTATATCTTTGGAAGCCAACCGATGATCTCTGGACACAGCGATCATCTTTTTATATTTGCCAATTGGAAAAAAGTTGCATAGAGAAAGCCATATCCTCGAATCATTCACGCCGATCAAAAAATCAAATTTCTCTCCCAACAGTCTGATCTCAGAGATAATTCCCTCATGATTGTCTTCAAAGGGCACAAGATGCAGCTTGTATCCCGGAAAATCCTGATTGACCCGATACCATAAGTCCATAAACGGTTTTGCAGGATTTAAAAGCGAGGTCCCCACACAAAATGTCGTATCGTAGTCTAGCTCCGATGCCTTTGCGCTCGCAATGGATTTTTGCGAATAATCAATCATAAACTTGGCGTCGCGATAAATAACGGTTCCGGCGGGAGTCAGACGAATACCAGCCGGTGTGCGATCAAGCAGCTTCAGCTCTAAATGTTTTTCCAAAGCGTTCATTTGCTTCATCACTGCTGTTGGCGAAAGATACAGATGTTCCGCTGCTTTTGTAAAACTGCCGCAATCTGCGACCATAATGAATGTATCCAACGCTGGATGATACATAAGCCTCACCTTCCACAATCTATAAACTTTTGGTTAATAAAATCATAACAGATCGGAGATTCCATGTCAACCAAACACTTGTTATAATAAATGCAAGAAAACGAGGGAGGAGATCATATGTCCAAGAAATTGATCGTTTTTTATTCAAGGGCAGATGAAAATTACGTCAGCGGAGAGATCCGACAGCTCAGCATTGGAAATACGGAAATCGCGGCGGGTATGATCAAAGAGTTGACGGGTGCTGACATGTTCAAAATCGAACAGTGTAAGCCGTATGATAAACACTATAACGCATGCATTGCGCAGGCGCAGGATGACCAGCGGCGAAATGCTCGCCCGCAGCTGAAAGCCTATCCGGAGAATTTAGATTCCTATGATGTGATTTACCTTGGATATCCCAATTATTGGAGCACAATGCCCATGGCAGTCTTTACGTTTTTAGAACACTTTGATTTCAGTGGAAAGGAAATCCATCCATTCTGTACACATGAAGGCAGCGGGCTTGGACGCAGCATGGACGATATCAAAAAGTTATGTCCGAACGCACATGTTGGCGAAGGCCTTGCCATCCGCGGCGGCAGCGTACAGCATTGCCAAAGCAAAATCGGAACATGGATTGAAAAAACGAGGTGAAGCAACGTGAAACACATGTTGATTGTTTATTATTCTTGGTCAAATGGAAATACGGCTCGGATTGCAAAAGCACTTCAAGAAGCAACCGGAGCGGATCTTGCCCACATCGATACCGTTACACCATATCAAGGCAGCTACGATGATGTGGTAAAACAAGGGCAGGATGAAGTAAAGCGCGGCTTTGCGCCAGATATCCAGCCTCTTCCTATGGATGTAAACCAGTATGATATCATCGCTGTAGGCACGCCAACATGGTGGTATACGATGGCTCCCGCGGTGCTCTCTTTCCTGCATCAGCATGACTGGAACGGGAAAACAGTCATCCCCTTTATGACAAACGGCGGATGGCCTGGCCATGTCATCCAAGACATGGAAAAAGCTTGCCAGGGAGCTTCCATCAAAGAACCGCTTGCCGTGCAGTTTGATGCAAACGGCGGCGACCATCTCGAAACACCGGAAACAGAAATCGAAGCTTGGACACAGCGTGTAAAAGCCCTGTTATGAGGAAGGAGCAATATCCATGAAGATTGTAGACAGAAACCAGTTTGAACAAAGCAATGTGTTCGGAACCGGCGCAGAAAATACCGGTTATGCGCAGTATTTTAGCGGAGCATCCTTTTTGAATCCGTTGACCGACCCTGAAAAAACCGTATTCCTTGCCAATGTGACATTTGAGCCAGGCTGCCGCAACAATTGGCACATTCATCACGCCAAAACTGGCGGTGGACAGCTTCTGATCTGCACAGCCGGAGAGGGCTGGTATCAGGAGGCAGGAAAGCCAGCGGTCAGCCTTGTGCCTGGAACCGTTATCACCATCCCGGCAAATGTAAAACACTGGCATGGTGCGAAGAGAGACAGTTGGTTTTCTCACATTGCCGTTGAAGTTCCCGGCGAAGGCTGCGAAAACGAGTGGTGTGAGCCGGTAGCTGAGGAAGACTACAACAACCTATAAGTATCAAAAGGAGATGTGTTCCATGATGTTAGAGGAATATTATACGCTTGCAAACGGAGAGAAGATTCCGAAATTAGGGCTTGGCACATGGTTTATCGACGATGACAAAGCAGCTGAGGCTGTACGCGAAGCAGTTAAAATCGGCTATCGCTTGATCGATACCGCACAGGCATATGGAAATGAGCGCGGTGTAGGTGAAGGCGTACGAACCGCAGGCATCCCACGCGAGCAGCTTTTTGTGGCCAGCAAGGTTGCAGCCGAGTTGAAAACCTATGAAGCTGTCGCCGCTTCTATCGATGAAACACTGGATAAGATGGGACTTTCTTATCTTGACCAGATGATTATCCACAGCCCACAGCCATGGAATGAATTCCGCGTAGAAAAGAGATATTTTGAAGAAAATATAGCAGTATGGCGCGCATTGGAAGACGCATACAAAGCCGGAAAGGTAAAAACAATCGGCGTTTCCAACTTCCTGCAGGATGATCTGGAAAATATTTTGGAGAACTGCACGGTAAAACCGATGGTAAACCAGATTCTGCTGCACATCAGCAATACAGATCATGCACTTTTGGCATTTTGTCAGGACCAAGGCATCCAAGTAGAGGCATATTCTCCGATTGCACACGGCGAAGCATTCAAAAATCCAACAATTTTGAACATGGCAAAGGATTATGGCGTATCTGCCGCCCAGCTGTGCATTCGTTACGCCCTTCAGCTTGGTACGGTTGCCCTTCCAAAGACGGCAAATCCGGCACATATGGCAGACAATGCAGATGTTAACTTTGAAATTTCTTCCACAGATATGGAAACGCTAAAACAAACGAAGAAAATTGAAACTTATGGTGATTTCGATGTGTTTCCGGTATTTAGCGGAAAACCGATGTAAGACAAGGAGGAACCAACATGGCTAAAGTAACGGCAGGCCGGGATCAGCTCGGCGCATTTGCCCCTAAATTCGCAGAACTGAACGACGACGTCCTGTTCGGTGAAGTATGGGCAAGAGAAGACAAGCTTTCTGCAAGAGATCGGAGCATCGTAACGGTTGTTTCCCTGATGGCAAGTGGTATTCTTGACAGTTCTCTGCAATTCCATTTGCAAAATGCCAAAAACCACGGCGTGACAAAGGAGGAAATTGCAGAAATCCTGACACATGCTGCTTTTTATGCAGGATGGCCCAAAGCATGGGCAGCATTTCGTATGGCACAAGAAGTCTGGGGAGATGCCGAATGAAACCTGTTATGTTGTGGACCGGCGCAGGACAGATTGGCATGGCAATTGCTCGTCGGATAGGCTATGGCATGAAAATCATTGCAGGTGATAAAAACCTAGAAAATGCCCGCGCAATGGCAACGATCATGAACGATGTGGGATTTGATGTCACGCCTGTGCAAATGGATTTATCCTCACGAGATTCGATTGTTGCCATGATTGCCGAAGGACAGAAATATGGCAAGATCAAAATGCTTGTCAATTCCGCCGGTGTTTCACCGAGCCAGGCATC
>JAUNIY010000134.1:0-3010 GCA_030523305.1 Eubacteriales bacterium | reverse complement strand
TCTTTATGGCACAGCAGTCCTGCTGGAGGAAGTTGGAAAAGTAATAGACGCTGGCGGTGTCGGTGTAACAATTTCCAGCCAATCCGGAAAACGCATGCCGCAACTCACACAGGAGCAGGATGAACAACTTGCGTGCACGGATACGGAGAAATTGTTGTCTCTCCCCTTTCTGTCACCAGAAAATATTCGGGATAGCCTGCATGCATATCAATTGGCAAAACGCTGTAACGAAAAACGTGTGATGGCACAAGCTGTTTCGTGGGGAATGCGTCAAGCCAGAATCAATTCGATTTCGCCGGGTATCATCGTGACCCCATTGGCAAAGGACGAATTCCATGGCCCGCGCGGTGACTTTTATAAGAACATGTTTGCAAATTGTCCTGCCGGACGTCCTGGCACAGCGGATGAGGTTGCAAATGTAGCGGAACTGCTGATGAGCGACCGAGCTTCCTTCATCACAGGAGCAGATTTTCTTTGTGACGGTGGCGCAACGGCAAGCTACTATTATGGTCCTTTGAACCCAAACAAATAAGAAAAACGGGAGGAACATCAAATGGAATATACAACGTTAGCAAATGGCGTAAAAATGCCGATGGAAGGCTTCGGCGTTTTCCAAGTAGAGGACGGCGCAGTCTGTGAGCAAGCTGTGACGGATGCACTTGAAGCAGGATACCGCATGATCGATACTGCTGCTGCATATTTCAACGAAGAAGCTGTCGGCCGGGCAATCCAAAAGAGTGGTATTCCCCGTGAAGAGCTTTTCATCACAACCAAACTTTGGATCCAGGATGCTGGCTATGAAAATGCAAAAAAAGCTTTTCAAACGTCCATGGATAAGTTAGGATTGGATTATCTCGACCTGTATTTGATCCACCAGCCTATGAGCGATTACTATGGTTCCTGGCGTGCGATGGAGGAACTATATGAGGAAGGCAAAATCCGTGCCATCGGTGTTTGCAATTTTTATCCAGAACGTCTGGCCGACCTGTGCGTAAACGCACGCATCGTGCCGATGGTCAACCAGGTAGAGCTGCATCCATTTTTCCAGCAGGCAGATGCGTTGGACAATATGAAGGAATTTGGTGTCCAACCAGAAGCCTGGGGACCATTGGCAGAGGGCAAACATGGTATTTTCACCAATGAAAAATTGGCCGCAATTGCTCAAAAATACGGAAAAAGTACAGCACAGGTTGTCCTTCGCTGGAATGTTCAGCGTGGTGTCGTCATCATTCCAAAATCCGTTCATAAGAACCGTATGGAAGAAAATTTAGATATCTGGGATTTCTCGTTGAGCGAAGAAGACATGTCGGTTATCCGTACCTTGGATTTGGGGCACAGTGAAATCATTGATCACAGTGTAGCAGAAACGGCCAAATGGCTGAATGGTTGGAAGATACACGATTGATCGATCATTCATCGTACAAAGCCTATAACTAGGAGAAACGATATGCAGTATACAAAATTAGGAAACACCAACATTGAAATATCACGGCTGTGTGTCGGATGTATGAGCTTTGGAAAAGCTGGGACCATGCACGACTGGACTTTGAATGCTGAAAAAAGCGAGGCTGTGATCAAACATGCGCTGGAACTTGGCATAAATTTTTTCGATACAGCCAATGTATATTCCGCAGGAACAAGTGAGGAATATCTCGGGCAGGCTATCCGGAACAATGTGGCCAGAGATAAGGTTGTCATTGCCTCAAAAGTATATTTTAATAAGGGACGGCTTTCTAGAAAAGCGATTTTGCGCGAGATAGACGGTACGCTTCAGCGTCTCGGTACGGATTATTTGGATCTGTATATCATTCATCGTTTTGATTATAATACGCCGATAGAGGAAACCATGGAAACGCTTCACGACTTGGTAAAATCCGGAAAGGTGCGGGCACTCGGCGCCTCTGCGATGTATGGTTATCAATTCCACAATATGCAGTTTGCTGCAAAGGAGCATGGTTGGACGCCGTTTTCCACAATGGAAAATCATTATAATTTGCTGTACCGAGAGGATGAAAAAGAACTGATTCCGATTTGTAAGCAAATGAATGTATCCCTGATGCCATACAGCCCATTGGCGGGCGGCCACCTGGCAAGAGCAACTTGGGCTTCGGATACGCTCCGCGGAAAAACAGATCGTGTTGTTAAGGACAAATACGACCAGATGGAACAGCAAGATATTCTTATTGTAAAGCGTGTACAGGAGCTGGCAGAACGATATGCATGTAAAATGTCCCAAGTTGCCATTGCATGGCAGTGGGCCAAGGGGATCGCTTCTCCAATTATTGGTGCTACAAAAAAGGAATATTTAGACGATGCTGCTGGCGCATGTGCGCTTAAACTGACTGCGGAGGATATTGCCTACCTGGAGGAATTGTATGTCCCTCACCCGATTGTAGGAGCAATAAACAAAAATCCAGCGCAGGACGCTGTAGTTGGAACACATATAATTCGATAAAAATATGGAGGAACATCATATGGCAAAAATAGTAACGGCTTATTTTTCAGCAAGCGGCGTGACGGCAAAAGCAGCGAAGATACTTGCCGATGCGTCGAACGCCGATATATATGAAATCCGATCAGCTGTACCGTATACAAAAGCGGATTTGGACTGGATGAACAAAAATAGCCGCAGCAGTGTGGAAATGAACGATCTCTCATCGAGGCCTGCAATTTCCGATTCCGTAGAACCCATCCATATGGCAGATTATGATACAGTTTTTCTTTGCTTCCCCATCTGGTGGTATCGTGAGCCGAGCATCATCGATACTTTCCTTGAAAGCTATGATTTTTCCGGAAAGAAAATTGTTCTATTTGCAACCTCCGGAGGAAGCGGATTTGGAAAAACAGCGCAAAGATTGCAGAAAATTGCTCCCTCTGCCACGATTACAGAGGGGCGGATGCTCAACGGCAGGATCGATGTATCCAGCCTGAAAGCATGGATGGCGCAGCAATAATCGGGAGTATCCCATGGATTGTGTAAACCTTCATTGCAGTGTAGAATAAAAGCACA
>JAUNIY010000014.1 GCA_030523305.1 Eubacteriales bacterium | reverse complement strand
GACGACATGCGCGTTCCTACCGATGTTCTGTACAGTATGCCGTATCCCTGTATCTATATCCAAACCAGCACAACAGACTTTGGCGGTTTTTTCGTGCACTTTGAAGACGACCTCCGGGAAGGGTACGGCATGGAACTCCGTTTCCTGCTTATGTATGACGGACACGAGCTTCCTTTATACTTGCACCTAAAGTCAGGAGCGACGATTTATGACGGCATCAAAGAAGGGCAAAAAGAATCCAGAAAAAACGCCGCCGGTTGGAACCTGCCAAAGATTTCCCAGCAACAAGTTTCTTCCCTTTTGGACGGCTTTGAACGGATACAAAAAGCCCTTATCCCACAGCTTTTGCAATTGATTCTATACATCTGCGCGGAAAACAAAGAAGTTCGCGAGAATTCGCAGCAAGCAAAAATCCATCGTGCCCCCTCTTCACCGAAGTATATAAAAGACAAGCCACGGGAAATCCAAAGCTGGGACCTCGGAACAGAAACCGCGATTCGGCTTCGCAGCCTGCACACTTATCGTGAACCCTCTGAGTCTGCCACTCCGCGTTCTGGATCGTCCGCCGGATCTACGAAAGCTCCACACGTGCGTCGAGCACACTGGCACCACTTCTGGACAGGAAAGCACGGGTCAAAAGAGCGCAAGCGCGTGTTAAAGTGGGTAGCTCCCTCTTTCATTCATGCTAACGGAAGTGCGGAAAGTCCGTTTGTCACGGTTACTGGGATTTCTGCTAAGAAAAAAGAAGAAAACTAACTTTTTTTGATAAAAAAGGGAGCAAGCCGAAGCCTGCTCCCGCGTTCCACCCCTGCTACTCAGCAGGGCTATCTTCTTTCCACCCATCCGGATGCACATCCGGCGACCAAACACAGCCGTCCATCTGGCAAGTGTATCGATTTCCGTTGTATGTAACCTTGTCCCCGATGTTATATGCATCGTGCGCGCCGGTCGGCTGTACATACTCTGGATACTCCGGCGTTTCTGCCGTACCGCCTTCCAGTTCTGCCACTCTTGCGGCAAGTGCAGCGATATCCGACGCCAACTTGTCGATTTGTTCTTGCAGCGGCGCATAGCTGTTTTGCGGGTCTGCCGCAGCGCGTGCGGCTGCGACCAAGTTGTCCCGCTGGCTGTCTGTGATGGATGATTCCAACCACAGTGTGTTAATCTTGTTCAGGATCGCAGTCAGGTCAAAGTTGCCGGACGCGATCACGTTCTTTATGATCTCGTACATTTTTCCTCCTTATCCGCTTACCAGCGCCTGTTCCAGTGCGGAAATCTTGCCGTCGATGTAGTTTTTCGTGTCAGCCACATACCGGACAGCTTGTCCCGCATCCGCATCGTTCGTGATAACCGTGGTCGGGTAGTATGTGCGCAGGGCTTTGTATGCGGCTATCTGCTCGGCTGATAGGTCAGTTTCGATGGGGGTGTCCAAATAAGTCGCGATTTCAAGAGGGTGTTCTGACAGATAATTTTTCCAACCAGAGAGGCCTTTATCCTCAAGGGCTCCATCATAAAAAGATGTTAAATTTTGTGCATAAAATAAAAAATTAGTGTTCCCTAAGGAGAAGGAATTTGGAATTATGGAATTGCCTTGTGGTAGCGCAGTACAAAACCCTGCTCTGAAACGCGAAACTTCTGGCAAAACCCTCGCGTTAAAGCCGTTACGTGAGGAAACAACCCATCCTTCGTCTTCACTCCCATCAAGCGTTGTTTTCCATACTCTCTGCATATACTTCCCGCGCCCGAAATCGATCTCATCACATATCCACTGCTGGCCGTTTTCATCGGTGTAGTTTCCGCCGGAATTGACCGGGATGCCGGGCAAGCCGTTAGGGGTAGGGATGGGAAGGGCTTGCGATGTATAGGGCTCGTAGGATAGGGCAGTATCTCCTGGATTAACGCAAAATCGCATTTCCTTAGTGATTCCTTCAGAACCTCCACCGATAAGCAAATCGTTTCCGGCTACCATCTTAAAAGATTTTGTGGTTCCGGGATCTATATATCCTGTTAAGTTCGTGTCGTCAACATATAGTGCTGCAGCTACAGGTGATTCAGCAGGATTCGAAAAGGTGTACATATAGCCAGGGCGTAAGGTGTTCGTAATCTTTTCAATATTCCAACCGTTTAATGCGCCGGACGATACATCAAGTAAATTCGATTTGGATATATGTGCCTCAATGCTCCCACTATTCCCCGCGCTAACAATCTCCTGCGGATACTCCGGGCTTGGCGACGGTTGGCCGCCGGTGTAAGGTTCGTAAGATGGGATTGAAGATCCTTTTGCTAACATAATTCGGCATTTATAATTGTTAAAAGTTGCGCCGGTAGTGGTATAAAACCAAAATTTTGTAATGTAATCATAGTTGCACACACGAAACCCCTGTGCGTCTGCGTTATCCAAATTAACATCTTTCCAGTTCGTAGATGTGTCAATTGTATCCGATGCGCCGAAGTAGGCAACTGCTTTTTCAGTTCCGGCGGGGCGTGATACTGTACCTGATACATACTGTACCAAAATGCTATATGTGCCGCCCTTAGTGATGGGTAAATTGAAGTGTATACTAGAAAAAAGCAGCACACCATTGGTTGCAGCTCCATCTAGTACAAAGCAATCTTCTTCTGGCAGGTACTGGGCTGTGACACCGTTTCTTGTCTGGGTCGTATAAAGATTTGCATTGAAAAGCTGCGCTCCCGTCGTACTTGCCTGCGTGGTGCGGCCGTATACATGAAGATCTTTAAGCGGGGCATCTGCGCTGTCTGGCAGCGTGATAACCTCGCCGGAAGCGTCGTTGACGATGGCAGACGTACTTCCCTGTATCTGTGAAACCGCATCCTGTACCGCTGTATCAAGTTCGTTTTGTGACACGTAGTCCCCGGCAGGTTGCTTACTGTCGGCTGTCCGCTGCGCGGTCTCTATCGCTGTGTTTTGCGTGGCATCGATCTTGTCTTGATCTGCGGCAGTGCGGTAGCCGGTCAAAGCTTGCTCGAACCGGGCTGTTTGTACCTCGTCCACAGCGTCCTGTTCTTCCGCGGTGCGATACTCAGAAAGCTTTGACGCCACTTCGTTGATTCGCGTTTCCAACTGCGTATATGTAAAAACCTCCGTTTCGGTATACACATAATCTGCCGGCCGTTCGCGCTCGCGGACATACAACCTATCTTTCCATATCGTCCGGTTTCCCTGGTCGTCTACCGTGCGAAGGTATACCAAGATATCATCCCCGCTTTGCAGCAAGATGTTCGGCACCGCTACAGCAGGCGGCGACGCGCTGCGGTCTGGATCGACCGACAACGCCTCTGCATCGCCTGCGTGCGCAAAGTCAACCCGGAGAACCGTCAACCCTTCTGGCTCGTCCAGCTCAAGCACACGGCCTGTGTCCCACTGGTAAAAGGGATATGGCTTACGTAGCATCTCCATAAATCTTCTCCCGTGTTTCCTCTCCGGTGAACTCTACCCCCAGCAGCCCTGCATTGTCCAAAATCGCCAACGCTCGGCACACATCCGCGCTAAGATTCAGTTCACCGTCGCCGGTCCCGGAGATCGCACCACAGTCGATCATCTTCTGAACGGCGTCCTTGTAGTAATCCGGAACATCGTCGATGGTCTTATATACCTTTGGAACTTGTCCGTCCAACAGCCCCAGCCTGTCCAGGACGGCGGCAAACTGCTCGCGGCTCAAACTTCCTTGTGGTGCAGTTCCATCCAGCACGCCGCATTCTACAGCCTTTTCCCAGGTTTCTTTTGCCCAGCTGGATACTGCTTTTGCGGCTTTTTCTTCCGCTGACTTGTCGATCAATTTACGTACTTCTGCTTCTGTCATGTCTTCAACTTCCTTTCCTGATATTTGTGTTTTCTTTACCACATAGTAATAGTCGACGACTGCCGAAAGGGCCGCTATACTGCACTTCACAACGCCGGTCTGGCTCGTGGTTTTAATGTACTTTTTTCGCACGCTGTTCTCTGACCACTTTCCGGGATAAGCATTGCTGTCGATGACGGTTGCAGTTGTCCCGGATACATCAGCCAGGCATAAGAAATGCCCGGAGGTGGAAAGCAATTTGTTATATGTACCGCCGACCGCTCCAGCTGTGTGGATGACAGCCATGGCACCGGCTTTGACTGCTGTGATCGCGTCCATATCGCTGGTTATGTAATCACAGGTAAAGCCGCCGTACTTCTCCCGCATGGCTTTCAGCAAGGTGCCAATCGTCGTGCCGCCGTTGTACCGTGCACCGCAGTCCACGGCAATCTGCGCCACCGCCGGAATTGTAGTGCCCCAGCCCAGCAGATTGTTGCCCAGATTGCGCACGGAAGACGGCCCACAGCCGCCGGATTTGATTGTCGCCCCTTTCGGTAAGCCGCTTTTGGTGCGGTATGCCACGTTTGGGTACTGCGTTTGCAGTGCTACATCATAACTCATTCGTCTTCAACCTCCGGCAGACCTGCGACGCTGGTCAGGATGGACAGCACACCAGCCAGTGCCGACGCAGATACAACATACTTCCAATCAACCTGGCCCATGGCTGCCGCCGTTCCAATCCCGGCGATAGCAGCCTGTGCAATCGTTTTTACTGCGCGGATACCCGCAGCTTTCAACCACTTCATGTTTTTAATCTTTTCCATTTTATACCTCACATTCCTAGCTGTGTGAAAATATACCCTACAACGATACCTGTGACCGCGGTAAGAACATATCCTGTAACTTTGCGCCACATTTCTCCGTCTCGCGATTCCAGCGTTTCAAGACGTGATCCCTGCTGTTCTTGTTCCTTTACCATGCTTTCAACGCTCAGCGCCAGCTTCTCGACCGACGTTGTCAGGGCGGCGATCTGCTTTGTATTTTCTTCCAGCAGCTCAATCCGTTTGTCTTGTCTGCTGTTTTCCTCTTCCATTCTTCGCCGGAACTCTTCGTGCTCCGCGCGTGTGATTGGTGTGTCCATATGTACCTCCGTCATATTTTCTCAAGATATCCGTGTATGGTAACGCCCCACGCATAAGCGTCGCTTGTTTGGTTTTCTACCGATACCTTCAGCTCTAAGCCTGCGCCTTTCCCAAATTCTTTATATGCAATCTCGTCTTCGTAAAATTTTCGGGACATATGCGGCATGCGATACTCCGACGTAGACCACGTGCCATCATAGATGAGCAAAAGATCATTTATTTGAATTGATAACTTGCCTGCGTTGTTGGTGTTGATTACCGCCGACAGCCGATACGCCCTTTTATAACCATCCGGGATGGTCATGTTTTCAAAAATCTGGTCTATCAGATGATAGTTATATGCCTGTACGATATACGGCTGCATAACGTACTCAGACTGCCCATTTTCTTCATATGTAACATGACACTCTGGCGCTAGCATAACAGAACCTACATAGATATCATGCGCGAGCAGCGCATCTATTCGGCTTTCCAGGGTTGTAGTTTCAGAATTTTGCGTATTCAAAGCATCAACAATCGAAGTCTGCGCTTCTCCGATTGTATATTGTTTGGATTTTAGCTTTTCTAAAATCGCATCGGCCAAAGCGTTATAATCCACGTTGTATTTTTCATGATTGCTGTCTTTCATTGGGATTGAACCACCAGACAACAAGGATTCGCTTGCGCTTGGACACCAATCTGTAGCAGTCATTCCATATTCCAATTTGCAGCCGCACATATAGCATTCTGCACTATTGAGAAGATTGACTGTAACTACACCAGTATTAGTTTCCGAAGTTGGTGATACTGTCCACGTAACCCAATACCGCTGCCATTCCTCGGGAAGCTCAAAAGTTATGAGGCCGGTAGAATTGTCGCTGTGACTTCCTTGGGATGTCATCGCAGATGTGGTGTTTCCTCCCGTGGGGAACGAACACTGTAAACGTTTCGTTGAAGGCGTGCCTTTTGCATAAAAAGAAAATGTAAAACTATCGTGTCCCCAAATCGAAATGTTCTGATAAGTAATAAAAGTACTCGTGAATGATGCACTTTTTGTATTTAGATACCGCACAGAAAGACCTTTATATGTCTCGTCTATGATTTCAGCACTTCCACTAGATACGTTCGCAAATGTTTTTGTGTCAGATAGCAAGTTATTGTCATTGAGATTCGATAGCTCTGTACCACAAAATGCATCAACCGATTTAATCGCCGCATCGATCGCATCTGCATTCTGATTAAATACATCAACATCATAATACTCAGACAGCAACGGCTTAGTCAGATGAAAATTTTCAGTGTATTCCGGCACTACAATCCCTCCTTGCTGTGGATCTGTTCGTGTGTCATAGCAGCAAGCTGCGCATGTGTATACTTGCCGATCACATCATGGGTGTTATACTCGAACTTGAATTGCGCTGGAAGATGTGCCGGCTTTGCTGCCTCGATCGCTGTAGCCAATGCCGATAAATTGTTCGGTACGCCGCGTTCTGCTGTGAAGTTTAGAACGATAGCGCCATCAACAAAGGATACGCTACATCGTCCATTTTCCCAGCTGTCACATATTGTTTGCAGCAGTTCAACACCACATGTACCGGTTGTTTTCCAGCGCGCTTCAATCAACGCCCTCCGTGTGTCCAAATCGAATACAGAATTATCCAGTCCGCATATTCTCTCTTCAACAGCTACCTGTCCTTTGGACAGGGTATCGAAAAACAAATCCTTGTACAGCTGGAAAATCTCGTCTAACAGGCTCTGATGCACGATATCAGAACTCTGAAACAGTTCCTTCAGCCATGGATCGCTCCGGTACACACCTGGTAACAGTGATCGTTCATCCAACATATGTGATGTTCACCTCCCCCAAAATTGCAACCGTTTTGGTAGGGATTGCGATATTCTCCATCTTTCCATTCAGACGCAGGCTTTCAAAATCCTCCACACCGTCCGATGCTGCAAGGTATGCCGCCGTCTTGCCATAGCTGACATAATCTTTTTCCATACAGATCTCAGCTAGGTATACGGACAGATTTTCCTCTATAGATGCTTGTATCACATCCTGGTCAGCGCCTTCTTCTGCTGTCACAGTCACCGAAATGTTGATCTGCATTGTTTCAGGCGCAATCACGTAAACATACGCACCGATCGGCGCAACGCCTGCACCGGTCCCGGAGCTTCCAGGATCGATATACTGCTGTACTGCTGCAAGCAAATCCTCATCCGCCGGAAGATTTGCTTCGTTTAGAATCATGACTTCTACCGTATTCGCTCCGCGCGCCAGCGGATAAACCTGCGCCATGCCAACGCCCGGAACCTCCATCGCCCATTGTTTATAATGCGCGACATTCCCGGATACCGCCGGTTCCCGTAATGCCAGATAGAAGCGATCGAGCAAATCTCCGTCGGATTCTTCGTCATAACCTCCAGATGCAGCTGCATTGTTCACGCAAGAAACAATGCCCGGAATGGTTACCGGCATCCGTGTTATAGCTAAAGCGGCAACATTGCCTATACTGCCAGCGGTTAAACAGGTTGCGAAAACATCGCCAGCCCCTTCGATCTCTGTGTCTTCATCCACTGCAAATTGCATGCCGCCGTCGGTTTCAAAAATGCTCCCGGATGGCACTGCCCCCGTCCCTGTCACGCTTATCATCACAGAGGAGTATGTTGCCGACTTTCGCACTATGCCCCGCCGTTGATACACATATTTTGTCAGCTCTTCTCCGGATAACGTATCCGGATCCAAACTATTCCTCGCGTCTTCCAACTGGCTATATGTATCTTCTAGCGACAGCGCAAACGTAGCCAGGATGTCATAGGTCGGGTATCCGATTGTTTTCTGATAGCTGTCGTCTATGGTATCCAACATAGTTTTCAACAAGTTTGCTGCTGTTTCAGATGCCATACTCAAGCGTCACCTCCTCGTTTTCATCCGAAACGGTATGCACAGTAAATGCAACCTGCATGGTATGCATATCATGTCGGCTGAATTTGAAATCTGATACGGATTCGATAGCCGGATTAAGCGCACACGCTTCCCGTATTTGCCGTTCCAGCTCTGCACGGACAAACTCTGTGGGCAAGTACCGTCGCCCAATCATCCGATCCAGAGAGACGCCAAATGCCGTATCATCTGTAATTTCATATACCGCCGCGCTCCCTGGTGATGTACGGATCAACAGCTGCAACCATTGCTTTAAGGCATCTATACCAGTGCATTCCTCTACCGCTCCGCCCGTTATGGCAAATCGACGCGTTTGATAGTCGAACATAAAAGATCGTCCGATATTCATGCCATCACATCCTCGCTACAATAGTATATGGGCCATTACCAACCACACAGACAGTATCGCCAACCTGCAACGCACCGATTGCATCGGAAACCTGTAGGCGGTTTCCCTGCAACATAATCGCTCCATCGCAAGCGGACACAACTAACGGTGATGCCTGTACGACGGTTCCCGAAAGCGATCCTCCAGAGACTCGTGCAGCCGCCTGTCTCTTTAATTTCTTAGCCAGTGCGATATCCCAACTCATGCTATGTCCCTCCTTATCCCCACGGGGTAAAAAATCCGGTTAATTTAGAATCTGAATAGGAATAGTTCCGCTGTGCAACCCGGTTGCTGCTGTTGCCTTCGATGGTATAGAATCGGCTGTTATCTGATTTCACAACAATCCCAGTATGCGACGCGCCTGCGGATTTCTGAATCAAAATATCCCCCGCTTTCGGCCTGTACCCGTTTCCTTTGGGCTGCCATTTGTTATGGCTTTTCGCAAAAGACATAAGGGATGATACGCTCGCGGCCTTTGGAATCACTGCCGTTGATACGCCCGCCTGATTTGCACACCAGCTGACAAAAATGGCACACCACGCAACGCCGTTATATCCATACCATGCGCCATACTTGGTGTTGTTGTTACCAGATTCCCGATATCCCTCTTCTTTCAAGGCAATTTGAACCATCTTCTGTCCCAGCGATGATACAGAACCAGTTGTCGTTGTTGTAGCCGTAATTTTATACACATCGGCATACTTCACGCCATACTGCCGTGCGATCGCATTGCTGGCAACAAAAATATCAATAATCTTGCCTTTGATCGCGCCTCCGGTGTCTTCTGCGGTATATGTTCCCCAGCCGTCAATGTACACCTGTGTACCCAGCGGAATCACTTTCGGATCCACGGCAATCGTATGATTGACCTTCGGCTTTACTCCGGAAGCCGTTGACGTATCGCCTGCGTAGAACGTCAGCTTAAAGTTGCCCAGCAGCGTCTTTGTTGATGTCGTCTGCGTCGGCGACTCTGTTGTAACTGTAACAGCCTTCGGGACATAGTATTGCAGCAGCTCCAACGACATTGTGTGGTATGGCGCATAGGTATGCGTAACACTTGTCACCCACCATTTGCCGGACAATCCGTAGTCTTTGGAATTGAAATTCAGCAAAGTTCCAGGCAAAACCGCGTCGCTTCCCCATACCTTTGGGATGCGCGCGGTTTCTTTCGGCGCACCATACTCCTGTACCGCAGAAGATAACACCGCACTTGCCGTTCCCTTTTGGTCGGCATCTACTGTAATACATTTGGTCATATATCCGTACTTTGCCGCCAATTGTTCGTTGTAGTGCCGGGCCAATGTAGACGTTTGTTCATTTTCATCTACCTGGACAATGATATTGGTAGCCATCTCGTCCATACTGGATTCCACTTCTACCTCGCCTAGAGCCCAGGTAATGTCAAACGGCAGGTTGACGGGCCTCGTTGCCGTAACCGTGGATATGTTGGAATCATATGCCTGGACGCACAGCTTGCCGTCAATGATCCGATGGATATATTTCTGGTTGGTCACTGCACTGACCTGATCCAGTATGTCATCGATCACACTGGACGCTTGCTGACGGATATATTCACCGCTGATGCCGACCCACAGGCTACTGTTCCGATTATATGTAACGCCTGCCTGCTTGCACACCGTATACAGTGCATCATCCGCCGTGCTGGAATTGAACTGTACAGTAACATCGGACTTCAAGTAGAATCCATGATCCCGGCATGTGATCTGCCCGGCCTTTGTCCGCGTTGTGACAAAACCTTCCCAGACGGTTTTCCCCTTGTTCTTCAGCAGTATGCCGTCCTTTGGTTCAATGTTGAGATTCTTCAGAAAGTGATCTTTTGAATTGACTGCTACCGAAAAGCTGACATCAACGCTGTATGCTTCCGCGTCATCCCGCATAGAAAAATCCGCCACATACTTTGTGATATCCTGCGCAATGCCGTTTTGTATCAGTTCTACTGTATATGTATCCATACAGCACCTCAGATAAATTGGTATTCGATCAGTGATATCGAATACTCCAGATTTCGCATTTTTGTGTACGAATAGGAAAATGAATCAATCAAAACAGCCACATTCAAAATCGTTCGTCCTCCATCGGTGATCGTTACGCGGATGGGCCAGTGCTTGTCCCGCCATTTCCGAATGAAGGTCACAAACGCTTCTGGATCCGTACCAGCGTCCGGCTCACACCAGCTGTATTTCACACGCGGATAGGTAGCTGACCAAGATACCTTTCTCGGTTCAAGGTTTCCCGGCATCGTCAGATAGAAGGACAGGCCGTTATATTCATCAACCGTCTGCCCTTCGCTGATTGATACGTCTGGAGGGCAATACGGTATAACAAACACTTCTGCTAAATTATTTGCAGATAAAACAATCAGCATTTGCTCCTCCTTTATGCAATGTCCAGCGCATCTATGATTTTTCTTGCAATGTACTCTCCGGTTTCCTCCATATATTCCCGGTTTCCGATCACATTGCCCTGAATGGTCAAGTTCACAACAACAGATTTTCCTCCCGCCTGTTTTTTGGAAATATCGTGCGGGATGATGCGCGTACCTGACGGCAGGTCTACAATCTCACCGCCGCGTTCGTTAATTCGCGTCAAACCGCCGCGCCAGTACGGCGTGCCGCTGGCATTCTCGCCGATGCCCAGCGCACTCAACGCACTGCCGACTCCCGGCAGATTGGACGCCGCGTCCCGCAGCCAGCTGATTTTACTGGAAATCCACTCAAATTTTTCCGAAAACCAACTGAATACACCGGAAACCTTTGATTTCACAGTGTCAAACGCGCCGGTGATACCGTCACGGATTGCGTTAAATTTTTCAACAACCCAATCCCGCAATTTCGCCGCATATGCACAGATCGTATCCCAATTTTGATATAGTGCAACACCCGCGGCAATGAGTACCGCAATGACGGCAACAGCGCCGAGAATTGGCAAGCTAATACCAGTAATCGCGCCGCCAGCAATGCCCAACATTTCAGCAAACGCACTAAGTGTGTTTACCGCGGAAACAATAGATCCGATAAACCCGACTATCTTAAATGCTGCAAACACAATCCCTAAAACTGTCAACGCAGTTTTAACGCCCTCCGAATGCTGCGAAATCCAGTCAAGTGCCTGTATGATCTTACCGCCTACGTTTTCCGCAAATTCTGCCGCTTGCTGCACAAAGTTAGAAGACTGATCCGATAAGCGATCGATGGTGCCGTCGGATTGCCACTGCTGTAGCTTTTCCGAAAGCGCGCTTGCTTTCTGCCGGAGCAGATCGAATGCAGAACCAGCTCGCACAGTACCATCTTCGTTCATACCGGCGATCTTTGCCAGTGCACTTTTGGTTACACCGGTAATCGTGGAATAAACACCCTTTAGGGTTGTAGCCTGTTTTTCCATACCACCGGCATACTTTTCTTCCATCAGTGCGACCAACGCCTCGTTAAACTTTTCTTGGTTAACGATTTGGCCATTGTTATTGGCGATTTGTACACCGGAGAACATTTTTTCGCCTTGCTCCAGGATCATGGCTTTGGTAATGCCAAATTCTTTCAGACGTTCCAATTCGCCAGTTTGTGCGTCGATCAGTGCCTCCGTCGCCTGGTCAAAGTCTTTGTTGGTCGCGGCAGCCATGTCGCCAGTGAGCGTCAGCCATTTTTTCGCTGACATTCCCATCGCTTCAAATTTCGCTGCGCCTTCGACCATTTGTCCGCCCTCAAACGGCGTTTTATTCGCAAGATCAATCGCGTATTTCATGATGGACGCCGCTTTTTCGGTATCCTTGGTAGCTGTCTCCAGCTGCATCCGATACCCTTCCAAGTCCATCGCTTCCGAAAAGCCGGTTTTGGCAGCAAAGCCCGCAATAGCGCCAACTGTTGCTGATCCCCATTTGACGACCTTGCTGGTCATGCTGTCCAGCGATTTGTTGAAACTATTTTTCCAGCTGACGACCGTCCGTGTGGCGCCCTTCATTTCCTTGCTAACGCCTTTGGTACGGTTCGCAACGCCGATTAAGCCTTTGCTTGCGTTATCCCGAAGATTGAGGATAACCGATATTGCCTTTGCCATACGCCTATCCTCCCAACGCCTTTGCAACAGCAGAACCAATCAGATTCTGCATGTCACTGTAATACTGTTCCCGCGCATGATCCAGAAACATTTTTCGCATCGGGGATGCAGAAGCGATATCGTCCAATGCTTCCACATCCCATCCATGTACAGCATAAAATGCACATAGATCTAAATCCGGATCATGCGCTATGCGTTTTTTACATCACCAGCAATGGCATCGACGCCAAGCCATGCAAACAGTTTGCCGCCGATCTCATTCCGTTCAGCCAACGTGAATATTTTCGGGACAACATCCCACGGCTCTGCTACACCCAGCTGCGCATGCAGCTCAGGATTTTGCAGCAGTTCACAGGATGCGTAAATCATGTGGTCTGTTGCCTCCATTGCGCCGGTCAGCATTGCGTCCTTGGCTCCGGATGCAATCTGGTCAACAATTTCCAGAATTTTTGCATCTGACAATCGGTGAAAAATTAACACGTTTTCACTGCCGGGCAGTTGGATTTCCAACTTATCATCCTTTGCCCGCTCTTTTGCAGCTGCTCGGTTTAGCAGCGTATCTAATGTCATTGCTTTGCTCATCTTTGCTCCTCACTATACAGAAATGCTTTCCAGCGGTTGAATTTTGGAAAAATTAAATGGAATTTCCTCTTCAGTTTGTTTTTTCGCTTCAAACGCCGCAACCATAACCTCGGTAACCACAACGCCCGAAATCTGATATCTGGCGCTTTTTTTCGTCCGGGCATTGGTCAGTGCGGTCACAATCTGGATATCCGGCATATCTCCGCTTGTATACGCCGCAATCATCTGATCGGCAATCTCGCTGTCCGTTTTAAGAAGCGTCAGTGTTCCAGAACCAGACCAGCCGTTAAACAGCGTATGGGCAGCGGCATCGCCGCAAACAGCAACGTCCTCAAAATCGCCTGTCATCTTTGCCTCACACTTTGTCAGCGACGCCAGCAGCCGTCCATTCCACCACGCCCGTCCACCTGTTCCGTTTAAAACGTCATTCACATTAACATCCATTGTCTTGCTCCTCCTACTGCAATGTAATCGGGAAGGTCAGATTATCCATTGTGCCGCAAATGCGGATCGATCCGGTCAGGAACATGTCCCGCCGGAACGTCTTGACCTTGACAACTTCATCCGTCCATTGCCCTGCTTCCGTCTTTCCCGCAGAAACCCACGCCTGCCGCTGCGCGGTGACATCAATCTGCGCTGTATTGTCCGCTTCGTTATCCAAAATGCCTTCCGAAACCAGCCCTTGAAAATAGCTATTCACCGCGCTGATAAACAGCATTTGATTATCCAGCGTATTGCGGTATTTTCCTGCATAGTTTTCTTTCCAAAGTGACATGATATCGCTTTGGATCAAGTCCATAACAGCTACTGTATCAATAAACTTGAAGTCATCGTCATCGTCATCCGTCAGGCTGTTGATGCCACGCGCAATGCGGATATCCTTGCCATCAGCAAAAAGAAACAGCTTTCCCTCTGCAAGTGCAGCGTCTTGTCCTTCCGTTGCCGATGCAGCCGTCAGCATCGTGCATTTATAATATGTGCAGCTACTGTTCACGCCGCACGACGCCAGAATGCCTGCCAACGTCGGCAGGAAGCTATCACCGTCACATGTACCACGGGAATCTGCGAATGTGACAGATTCAGTTATGAAATTCACAACATGCTTACAGTTCGGCTTGGCGGTATTAAAGACAATGCCGTTATACAGCGGCTGTTTTTCGCCTTCCCTTACGGCAATCCATGCAGTCAGGGCAGTAAAGTCCGCCTCCGTGCCATCACAGACTGTGATCCATCCAGTCAGTGCGTGCGCAAGAACTGCTGCAAGCGCAGTATCAATCGCATTTCCGATCCGGACAACATGCACAGTAGCAGCTCCGCCTCCGAAGGCGTCCTGGATATACTGTGCATTGCTGGTCGTGTACTTTGCGCTGTCTGCCTGGGCCTCCGCCGCAGTTGTATAAGACGAAACCGCGTCCTCAGCCGTTGTATCCCGCATCAGCAGCACCGTAGCCCCCAAAGCCGATCTGGTAGAAAGCGTTTCGGCCAGCTTCTTGAATTCAATTAAAATCTTTGGCATTGCAATTGCCATGTCTACGCCTCCTTTGCAAAATCACCCATTGCAGGTTTTCCGGTATCCACCGTAACCGTCAAGTTTTCCATTGGATCTACGACGGTATCACGGTCAGCGGTTTCGTACCCATCTACATCTAATGTAAAATGCAGTACATCGTCTACAATGGTATAGCTCATATCAAGCAAACATGATCGCTCTTCGCACATCGCTTTCAGCTCATATTTTAGCTGTTCTGCTACAGCGCGACAGTTCTCGCGCTGCGGGATGCCCGTAGGCGGAAAATACCGGACATCAAACACCGTATATTCCTGCTGCAATGTATTGGTCATAGGCGTGTGCTGCTCAGACACCAGCAGGACAGAAAAACACGGCTGACGAAAATGCTGTGGTATTTTCTCGTCGTAAACCGGGATATCTGGGAACGCACCATGTAGTACATTGACCAGTGCATCAAAGCGATTCATTTTGCAATCCCCTCCAATGCGGCAGCGATTTGTTCCTCGACCATCTTAGGAAAGATTTTATCTGCATTTTCTACTGCCATAGTCAACATAAACACACCGGGCTGAAAGTCAACCGTGACGCCTTTTACAACAATACGATGCCCGTACTCTACATACGGTGCGTATTCTGTATTGTTGTAGATTTTCACGAATATCTCATTGCCAGATATCTTGACCTTTACAGGCGTACGTCGCCAATTGCGCCGTAAATTTCCTGATCGAACAGGTGTGTTTGATTTTGTCGCAGCAAGCACGATATCTGCCAGCTGATTCAGCACACATTCCGACATCTGCTCCAGCGCGCCGTCGCTCTTTGCGACTTTCTCGATATTTTCCTTTAATTCTTCCAACTCGGAGAAATCAAATCCAACTTTACTCATGCTCTATCCTCCAGCAGCACAGTCAGTTCTTGATGCGTCGGATAGACATTCGGCATACCACTGCAAGTATAATCCCGCGTTACTCCATACTGCGTGATCACGACCCGGCAGCCCGGGGGGGCTTCTATTTCTGGCGCACAGAACACGATATACCGTTGATCCACATCGGCAGAAGCATCTGTTTGAGTAGTATCGGCCTGTCCGCTTGCAGACAGACCGCAAGGGATTTTGGTATGCAGCTGCTTTTCCACGGGACGTGTTGCGCCGGATTGCGTCAGTTCATCGCCGTATCCGTATACATTCATCACACCGTCATAGGTCCGCTCTAGGATCCTGCGCTCTAACGCGACGTTTCCGAGCACGGCTATCACCTCATCCTTCGGAATTGATTCAGCTGCGTTTTCCAGTCATTGAGAAATCCGCTGGTAGATAATACCGCTTTCATGCTCTCCGACTGCGTTGTAAAGGTATACGACGTATCCCCGCGCGTTACGCTCTTCACTTCGGCAGAGCCGTCTGCATCTGCACCTGCGTTTCCCATGCGTATGCGATTCCATGCCTCCGCCACCATATCAGCAGCGACATAATACAGTCCTTCCGGTATAGTATCCACGTTGCAGTAATTACAGATAATCTGTTCGACTTTCAATACGGACACCCGCAGGACATCCTTATCTGCCCCCGGCGCAAGCTGTATCGCAGTATCATAGATCGTGTCAATCATTTCTTTGTCCTCGTAGATTGCGCACGGGGCGTCTTTTCCGATATAGTTTCGGTGAACTGAGCGCCCGGGTCAGGTTTCTTGTCCGGCTGCTCGATTTCCTTCTCCGAGATTTCTTCTACAGAGAATCCGTCACGACCGGAAAACCACTGCGCCATCCACATATTATCTGTCTCTGCGACTCCATCAGAAAACCGAACGCCATTCAATGTCCGGTCATATTTGTTATTTGGTGCTTTGATATGGTACTTCACAGCAGTTTCCTCACTTTACCTTAAAATTGCGCAGTACACCAGCCGCACGGGTCTTCTTCAGAACGGTTGCGGCAACCATCTCAACATCGCCACTCTTTACAGCACCCGCCTGAGAAAAATCGGGCAGTGTGGTGCTGATAATCTTGCCACCCGCAGGGGATACAGCATGAAATCCGTCAAGCCCAAAGCGCACCGCATACAAATCAGTCAGTCCGGTGGCAGAACCTCTTGTTATGATCGGGATAACTGGCTTTTCTGTTTTGCTCGTCAGATCATAATAATATTTCAGATCGACAAACGGAATTCCTGCATATCCTTCAACCGTTTTTCCAAAAGCATTTTCGGACTGAGTCAGATAACCGGCGCGTCGTGCACATCCCTTGAGCTTGGTCAGCAGCGCATTATTACCTAACAACATTGTCGGTGTGCCATCCAGTTCACCAAGCAACTGGTCAAGGACATCCAACACCGTTTTGTAGTTTGCATCGATGGCGGATGCTGAAGAAATATCGATAGCTCCCGCGGCATCCGCATTCAATTCTGTGGATGATCCCACCAGCATCGTGTCCAAGCCATCAAATCCCTTCGTAGCGCTGTCACCATTGATTGCAGTGTAGTGGAATAGGTTGGTTGCTGCCTTGATCTTCTCGGACAACTGGAACTGCACCTCGTTGATCTGTCCATTTGTGGTGTTTGCCAGTACCCGGTCTACCTGAAAGGAACCTCCAAAAATCTTGAGATTTACTGTTTTTGTTTCGCGATCCGCCTCGTTTGGTGTGTAATCGCTGTTGATCTCGCGGAAATCAGCACCCGCCGGGGTCTTAAGCTGTGTATAGCCATACACTAGTGTACTGCCGCCTGTACCCGGAGAAACTGCATCGTCGAATGTCAATGCATCCAGAAGTGCAGAACCTCTGCGAAATTCATCAATTACCTGCTGGTCCACATGATTCGCCATACCAACTTTGGCTTGTGCTAATGTCACGGGCATAATATGTACCTCCTAAAAATTTTATTTGTTGTAGTGTTCAGCCAGTGCAGATGCCATATCTGTTGCCGCATTAGGTTTTCCGCCCTTCGGCGGATTATAATGCGGCTGGCTTATATCTCCAAAAAGATAGTCATTTTCCTTTGCAATCTGCGCTACAGCAGTTCTCATGTCCTCCTGCTGGTTCTTGCTGGCTTTCAGCGTATCAATATCCATTAGGGCGCGGATTGCCTTGGCGTTCTTGCCATTGGCGGCAGAAATAGCAGCATCCAGAGCAGAATCAAACGCCATATCGGTAATCTTCTGCTGATATTCTGTATCTTTTTTCTGCAAGTCATCCTGCAAATCAGATACCTGCTTTTTCAATCCTTCTACGTCTACGCCATCGAATTTCTTCAGCGCTTCCTCTGTTGTCTGCACCTTTTCTTCTGCAAGCTTCAGCTTATCAGCCTGCGCGTTGTAGTCCGTCTTTGCGACATAATCGCTGTCAATCTCGGACATGATGCTGTCTGCCTGTTCCTCCGTCAATCCCGCTTTCATCAGGCTTTCTTTCGTCATGTTGATACCTCCTTCTGATACTGTGCCTTATCTGCATATTGGTTTTTGTGTTTTTTCTCTGCTATCACACCTTCCGGCACATCCTCAACATATTTCTTATGCCATTCCTGGAACGACATACGCTCAACCCGCGTGCTTTTGCCTGTCGCCGGATCACGCGACATACGCGTTTCGGACCGATACGGGACTTCTGCCACAGTTGTGCAGCGGCATCTGGTATGCATCAACGGATAATTAACGCCCGGCTGCGCTTCACTAACCGGAAATACCCGATCATCCAGTGGACCGCAGATTCCGCATGTCTTAATATCCAGCGTAGCCAGATACCGGTATTCCGTGGTATCACATTCACGATAACCGTCCAGCGTCGCCTGCTCAGCAATGTGTCCGGCCTCCGTCTGTACCAAAGCATCTGCACGGCTTTTAGAAACATCCATCCGCTTTGCCAACAGACGGGAAACTTTATCTAACGAATCCCCACGCACAAATGCTTGCGTCAATACCGTATGCAGCTCATCGATCAGCTTATCCCGATTGTTCCACACACGCGATGAAAAATTACTTTCCAACCACGGAGTTGTCAGTGTCTTATTCAGCGCCGCTTCATCAATGTGCGCAAAACTGGATGTATAAACGCCTGACATGTCCTGTATCTGATACACCGTTTGATAGTATGTATCTGTATAGCACGCTTTCAGACGATCAGACAGCGCGTCGTGCTGCTCCTGGTACACTCCCTGCACCATCATGTCAAGCTGTGTCTGTAATGCCTGTAAGCGGGATATGCGGCTACGTAGGTAGATTTCGTTCAGCTCCTTGTCGTAGCCACCTTTCAGTGCTTTTTCCTTGAATTCATCCAACGACATACGGAAGTTTTCCAGCTCGACATTACTGAGCCGCTTTTTGGCTTCTGCCATCGTAATGCCTTCGTTGGTGGCATACCGGCCATAAAATTTTGCAAGCTCATCATCGATGGACTTTTTCAGCGTGTCATAGTCAGCAGCCAACTTCTCACACAGTTGTTCGTCCTTATCGATCTCAGCTTGTTTTGCCTGTAGCGCACGTTTTACCCAGTAATCTTTACTGTCCATCTGCGCCGCCCTCTGACGTCGGGTTCAAAGCTGGAAATCCATACTGTTCCTGCTTCTTTTCACTGTCTGCCGCTTCTTTTTCCAGTTGCTTCTGTTCCGCTTCGGCATCTTCGACCCATGGATGATTTTTTATTATCGTCTTATCGGAAATAACGCCCATAGACTGCTGCGCGATCTGCGCGGTTTCAAGGTCGTTCTGGATTGCATTACGCGTCCATGTCTGCGCGATTTTCACTGGTTCAGTCATGCCGTGATGCCGACAGATGGCCCGAATTAGCTGCGCATATCCCTTACGGAACTGAACTTCCATCAGTCCGGATTTCAGTTCCAGCAAACTGTAAAGATATTTCAAGGCAACGCCAGACGAAGTGCCAAATTGCTGTGGATCAGGATCAACGCCCATACCGGATACGAATATTTGCTTTCGGATCCGATCGAGAAAAGCGCCGCGTGCTTCAAACGGGATTTCTGCGCGAATCGTGTCTACGCCGCCTTCTCCGTCTACCTTGATCGTCTTTTCCAGCTTAAGATCCCGAATAAACTGCCCCTTGTCTTGCCCGCCATAGTTCTTGATGACAAAAATAACTTCCTGTACATCCTCCATGTCATTGGCAAAACCGGAAACGACCTTGTCATATGCGTCGATCAGGTCTTTATACAGAATCAAGTCTGATGTATGATCTCCGTTATTATAAAACGGAATAAACGGAACGGCGCCAAGATCATGCCGCATTTCGGTTCCGATCGTTGGATAGTCAAAATATGCATAGTTTCCGTTTGCGTTTCGCTTGTAAAACCGTACCCTCTGATCGTCCCAATATTCGCTGATTTGTTCAATGCATCCCGTTTGGGGATTCAACTGCGTATAACAGCGCAGCACGCCGATCAAGTCTGATCCCAGGCGATCAGAAAATACCGGTATTACCTGCGATGGGTCAACAGTATGGTATCGGAACGTCCCACTGCTATCACGCCAGTAATGCAGCCATCCAACACCACAGTTGGATGCATCCACACCGAGGGCGGTGGATACCTCTGCATAATTGTCGCCCAGTGTTTGTATGATTCTGCAATTTATCGCTGCGTCACCGACATCAAATATCGGCGGATATGTCAGCAGATAACCAATCTTCTGCGTCACAAGCAACCTGTGCCAATCGTGAGATATACGATTATCCGCCAGCCGCAAAGGGTGTTGTTCAGTTGCCATGTCGCTGTTTGAATTCGCGCCCTTCTGCGTGATCTTATTGCAGTTTTCATAATATCGTACTGCTTCCTCAGCCTGTTTGATGAATTCCCCGTGTCCTTCTCTCAGGCGCAGAATCGTCTTGCTGTTTATCTCCATACGCTTACACCTCCCGACTTGCGCCATCCTTCTACGCCATATCTCAGCGCCGCCATCGCATCATCTTGAAACGGCACCGGCTCATCCAAATATTGCCCGGTTTTTTCATCCTTTTTCCACTTCCACTGCTGCAACTCCTTGATCGTATTTACGCAAGAGGCATCAACGAATATCTGACGTTTTACAGCTTTATCCCTGCTGACAACGCCTTTCAACCAGTCGATCTGTGACACCTGATATTTTTTCTCCGTGGTTTTTTCCTTCTGCACCGGGCGCGCCCGGAAGCCTGCGCTTTTCCACATTTTTATGCGATCCGGTTCGGCGGAATCGCACCACATGACGCGATCTGTCGGAAACCCGTTTTTCATAGCTACCGGAATGATTTCAGACGTTTCCTGTTCAAAAACATATAGTTCGCGCAGGATATAGATGTTATCATCCCGCATTCCCAGCAGCAATATTGCGTTCGCATGATTAAATCCAAAATCCTGTCCCAACGCAATATCATCATAATCGTTCAGGTTCTGCGATACCTCGGCGGTTTCCCAGTTGTGCAGGATAAGTCCGCCGATTTCGCCCCATTCGCCCAGACCATAAATGCGGTACCCTTCTGGATCAACTTCTTTGCGGCGCGCCATTCTGGCATGATACGCCGCATCAATAAAGCGATTATCCAGATACGTACTATGATGCGTCAGCACATTGGGGTCAAGCGTATCAAAAAACACCTTCTTGATCCAGTGATTTTTGTTCACAGGGTTAAAGGTGCATCTAATCTGATAAAATTGACCGTCCGGCAGAATGCCGCGCAGACGGTCATCGATGATTTCAAAGTCTGATTGTGTGATCTCGGTCGCTTCCTCGATCCACACGTCCGTCAGCTTGCCGGTTTTAAATGTGATGGATTTCAATTTTTCGCGCTGACTTTCATCGTTTACGCCGCGAAAAATGATTTGATTTCCATTCGCCTTACATTCCAGCATCAACGGGGATTGTTTAACGATCCAATACTGCTTTGCACTATCGCCAAACATGCGATAAATTGCACCCGTCAGTTCCGCATACGTGCTATCGCGGTTTGTGATGTCTGACTTGCGGACACACAACAAGTTGCGTCCTTTGTCTCGCATCAACCGCAAGATATAGTTTTGCGCAGTGTCAACAGATTTCCCACTGCCCGCGCTGCCCTTCATGATGATATAGCGTTTTTGGGACCGGTCGACCTCCCGGAAACATGGATTAGCTCGGATCGTTATTTCCACCGTCGTCGCCTCCATAATCAACCGTAATATGCAGTTCTGCATCTGCATCTAGATCAATTTTGTCCGTGTATAAGCCGTAACGCTTTCCTATCATTTCAGCCGCCTTCAATTTCTCCCGTTCGTCAGGCGGCTTTTCGATGATTCTTTGAACGCCTTCGCCCGCGAAACAAAGAACACTCGATCTTGATTCTCCGCGCATTACAGATGTCAGGTATTCCATAACCTCTTGCGCATCTGCAACTTTTTCGGACTCAAATTGCGTCATAAGTTCGTTAATTCGATCTTTTACTTCAACTATTTTCAATAGCTGGTTTGCTTTTGACCCTGCTGTCTTTTCGCTGTACCCGGCAGCAATGGCGGCCTGTGTACCGTTTTGACCGGATGCATATTCTAGGCAAAAGCGTTCCCGCTGTTTATTTTTCAGTTCCGGCAAAGCGATCACCTCCAGCCGGATAAATATTTACACAACAAAGCCGCCCCCGATTGGAGCGGCCCGCTGTAAGAAAGATGGGGAAAGAAAATGAAAAACAGAAACCCGTGGAGGCGACCGCCGGAGTCGAACCAGCACAGCTATCCATGGTCTTGGTGACCGCACGTCGCCATATTGCCGGTCTTTCCCGGCTGTCAGCGTTTATTCTTAACTGCATGCTTACTCAACAAAACGCCTGTACGAGCACTATAACCCTGTTGCAGCTACGGGCGTGGGGCTGCGCGAACTTACCACGCTGTTCCCTATGCGCACGAACTTACTGGTTCCAGAGGCAGGACTTGCACCTGCTGCCTGTCGGCAAGTCAACTCTGATCTCTGGCATATCCCGCCCGATGTAGGGGGAAAGTCGTCGGGCAGGAGTGTGAAAGGAATTATGCCAACCGTTCATTACGGTTTCTTGGATTATTTCCCAAATTCCACGATATTAGTATAGCATGGTTTTTGCTGAATTTCGTCCCAGATTTGTCCCCAATTTGTCCCATCATCCCAGGAATATCATTCTCTCCAACTTATTTAACGCAGTTGCACGCAAACGATACATCTGGCTTCGTTCGCAACAAGCAGCTTCACAAGCTGCTTGTTGCGCATGCGGCTTGGATTTGTGTTTGACAGTATACAATGCTTCAATTATTGCACGTTCTTCCGAACTGAGCGCATTTAACGCACGCTGTATGCACTGTTCTTCCGTCTCCAGCACCGCAATTTTTTGTTCCAGCATTTCCTTGCGTTCTAACTTTTTTATAAATGTCGTTTCTCCCCCTCCACTTCCGCCCGCCCCAGAATCCACGGCTCCGACGCCATCCAGTGTCTGACAAACATCCGCATATGCTGCACGCGCATTTTCCAATTCAACCGCAGCCTGTTGGCGATTTTGGAGTATTGCAATTACCGCCCGGCGATAGTCTATATAGCGTTCAAACATTTTACTCATCTCCATTTACTTCATAGGCCATCTTTCGCAATGTGTCCACAATTACAGCGGACAATTTCCTGCCAGTTTCCGGCTCCCTTTCTGCACACTCTTTCAGCGCATCCTGAATGGTTTCAAATAGCCGCTGAATTTCTTTGAAAGAGAAATTGATTTGCTGCACCGCATGTGAAGCTGCCGCTTTTCTGTTTGCCGTCTCCAATTCTTTCGCCGCTTCTGCTCTTGCTTCCTGCCGGATTTTTTCCTTTTCTTCCTCTGTGAACTCGGTATAGGTTACCTCAATCGGCTGATTTTGCAGATACGTCAGCCGCTCTTCCAGCTCTGCAATTTTTCTATTCTTTTCTTCTGCATCCTCCTGAATCATAGACGTCTGGGATTGTAAGCGGTCCCGTTCATCCTTTAATTTTTTCAGCTTCGCTTCCACTTTGTCAGCTCGATCCGCTTGATCTGTTGCCAGCTTTTCCGCTCGTTCCCGTTGTTTTCGTTCCCTACCCCATTCGGCCTCTGCCTCCTGTTTTTCTTTTACCAGCTTCTGGACTTCACGCGCCGACATTTCAGGCAACTCCGGATGATCTTCCAACAGTTCCTTCCGGCTTTCTATCGGGAGTGAAAACATAGCAACCATCTGGGACTGATTGAGGTTTCCAAACAGTTCAGCAGGTGACTTTCCTGACAACAAATCCACCTGTTCGTCCCCATATTCCCGATAAATTCGCATAAGGTTTTCCGCTGTCGTGGGTTTGTAATCCAGCTGCTCCTGCAGGTATGTCAACCATTCTCCTGTCGGCACCAGCGCCTTTGCCTCGCACAGGCGCTTACCAATCTGAAAGCTGGCCGCGGCAACGGTCTGCAAGGTTTGCTGCTTAATGATGTTAATTTCAATCGCAATATCTGTCGCTGTGCGTTCTTTTTTCCGAATCTCGTTGCTCATGCTGTTACCTTCATTTCTATTCTGGTTTCTTCATTTTCTGGAACAATTGGATTCCCCTGTGCATCCCGCAGAGATCCATCTGCTACCCAGTGCAGCCACATCGCAATAAATTCCTTGCTCTCCTGTCTCGGAATATCATTATTATGATCTCCACGCAGCTGGATCATATTGGCAACATTTTCAACTGACATTTCAATTGTTCCGTATGGCTGTTCTAGATTTTCTTTCCGGCGCAAAAACAATATGGTGGTTTTTCCATCGCAATGTCTCTCGGCATAGCCTCCGACACAATGATGTAACGCTTTGCCTTCACAAACAATGTCATGCATTGTCTTTGGAATCAAAATTGTAAACTCATCGTCAGAAAACGCATACCGTTGCTGCAAAAGTTTGGCGCGTCTGCGGAACCGCTTCGCACTCTTTTCATCAGCTTTTAATTCAAACATTTCCGCTGCCGTATCATGCCGCTCTTTTAGACTTTTCGGGTAAAAAACGGTTTCTTCTGTGAGATCGTACGCCAAATCCTTTGCCATGCGGATATAATCAACCCACAGCTGTGCAGCATCCTTCGATTTCTGTTTTCTCAGGTAGCGCACCGCCTCGGCAATAGGGCGTGCATCAGCAGCTTCCTTTAATTGACGTATTGTTTCGATATGCAGGCCAGCCAAATATGCTGTTGTTTCCGGGTCATAGCTATTGTCACGTTTCAACATCTGCATTACTTCTAGTTCCTGAACACTTCTATGTTCAGATTGCATAAACAGCTTTGTGCAACGCTTATCCAACCGGAGGAAGCCTGACAGATCTGTCGCCTTCCAGTTAACCAGACGTGGATTGGATCGATGACAATAAATCAATTCCCGCAGAATATCATTGAATTCCAGCTTTACCAGCATTTCTAGCTGCGGCCTGTGACAATACTCGCCAAGATACCGCATCAGGCCAAAACCACTTTCCTTTTTCTCAATAAATTGATCTGCCGCACTGTACCTCAGATCTGTTTTTTCAATACAATCGCACAATCCGATTACGCTGTAGCTTCTGCCGTCTCTTCCAGTCCAATAATCATTCGAACCTGGCCGAAAGGGTTCATGTATGGTTGCGGTCTCTGACCAACGGAGTTGCCAATTTCCTCGGATATACCTATAACGCCGTTCCCACTGCAATGCGCAATGCGGCCGAAACATGTATTGCTCTTGGGGCCAATATTCTATATCAGCTCTCCAATTTTTCCCGCTGTAGCTTTTTGTTGCATACCCGGCTTGTGCCGAAAGCCATCCATCGGCCTCCGCATGAAATACAATGACCTTTACTTGCTGCCACATTTTTTCGCATAATCTGCCCATTTTACCGGCATATACAATTTCCGCACTGTTTCCACAAAACGGGCAATGCGTCTGCTCTCCATGCTTTAAATTGTAATAGTCGGCGAAATCATTGTATGGATCGTAGTCCAATTCCGGCATGTTATGTGGCTTGATAAAATCCGAGCTTCCCTTACAGCTCGTGCAGTAAAAGTGTTTCGTCCGGCGGTCCTCAACTTCAACAATGAGATATGTACGGAACATTGCTTCCATCTGTTCCTCTTCTTTGTGTGTGATTGGTGTGATTCGCTTGAATAAATCAGCCGTATGTTCAGCCGACCAGTCACATTTGCATTTGCTCATGATATCACCCGCCTCACATCACAAGAAATCCAACAGATCAACGACTTTGCCATGGCGTTTTTTGGCCTCCGGTTTCAATGTCCGCGCCGGCTCTTCCCGGACGTCTGGGATTTTATAAAAATCTCTCAGCAGCTCTTCCGCTTTCTTCGGCGTCATATAGTATCCGTTGCCGGATTTGTTCTTTCGCGCGTAATCTGTCAGGTGCTTCGCAGCTGCGGCAATGCTCATTTTTTTTACACGCAAATCCTGTGCGATAAGTTCCGCAGCTGCCGGGCTGCGTCCTGCAATGTTCAGAAGCATTTCTGTAATGCCAGCTTCCAGGGAGCCTTCCTTGTAGCCCGCTCCCGCCTGGCAAATTTTATCTACGTAATCCATATGTGTATCTCCTTTCCCATGCGTATGGGATTTTCAGTTATTTCAGTCTGTAAAATTTCTTCCTTCGCCTTTCTGCCACCTTTTCATCATTTTCTTTTCGGAACTGCGTGTACTTCTGTGCCTGAATATAATTTTTACATTCATGTCTGCGACAGCTTTGTTTCCCTGCTGCATGGTCATATTCCCAGCAGTCATCTTCGCAGGCATAACACATTTCGACGTCATTTGATTCTTCCGCTGTAAAATATTTGTGAGGAAGTCCACTACTCTTAACACAAGTCTCGCAAAGGCAATCGTAGCAAGGCATATTCTCACTCTCTCCAAATATTACGTTCTCGTAGTTCCTGCATCCGATCAACGCGACCAAGAAACATCACGCCACGACTATACGCATAATGAACCTCGAACATTTTCAACTCATTATGCGTGATATACTTTCGGCCAAACCAGGTACGCATGTCCCGCCATATCGGCCACGGCACAGTAAACATATGCATGTCCAGTTCTACAGCTATAAATGCAATCGCTCCCAGTTCATGATGCCTCTGAAGGACGTCCATCTGCTCCTGTGTCAGTACGGATCTCTGGATCCGATCACTGCCTGTACTCTTGGCCTCAAAAATCACAGATATCCCGCCCGGCAATGTGCCTTGGAAATCCGGCTGTGCGGCATGTCCGAAACGTCCTTCAAACTTACCTTCTCCCAATTTCCGACTTACCCGAAAAGGTTCTGGTGTCTTATCAATTTCGGCAACGCCCGCCTTGCGATACCATCTGCATCCTGCCAGCAGCATTGCTTCAAACATCCGACCCCGGTCATTTGCCATTGCTGAACGATAGCTTTTCGTTGCATTAACCATTCTTTCTCACCTGCTTTTCTAAATTTTCAATCATATCCGCAGCTTCATGTAAAAGATTTCGGCACGACGGATATCCGTAGCCATACGGGCAAGCATCACAATTCCTGTCATTGCAAGACCGTAGAGCCTGTGCAATCGTTTCTTCTTTTGTTGGCTTTCTTTGTGTATAATCCATGACGACCTCCTATTCTATTTGTACCAGTCGATAAAACTGGTACCCATGTCCTGTGACCGGATTGATTCCAGTCACAACGCTATCTTTATCCAGCATCCACCCATCGGGAATCACAGGGTTCTCTTTCCAGCTATTGGCTTTCACCTTCCTTGTCTTCTCTTTCGGATCAACCAGGTTTCGACTGCACGAATATTCGTTTTTTGATATGTATGACGCCAATTTTGCAAGGTTATTACCTCGGACGAATTGTATATGTGCATATCCTCCATATCGCTCCCATAGCTCAGATATCTCTCGAAGGTTATCATATTGATTCAGAAGCATATGATGGTGGATGCCTCCCCGGCTGCCTATTTCTGTACAGGCCATCCATTTCAATTCCTGGCCAGCCTTCCGGTATCTACGGCGCAAGCAGTCTTGAAAGTTCTTGAGATTTTTCCTGGCTCGCTCAGGTGTCGGTCGGGATCCTCTTGGATATGTAAGGGTTAAATACAAATCTCCTTTTCCAAAATTGGCATTGGCCTTACGGATAACCTTGCGTTCTCTTATGATCGCATTGTATTTCTGTACATCCTCCGCTGTCGGATTTGTTTTCTTCCGTCTCTGACATCGGACAGGTTTTCCATTCTTCATCTCGCACTGTTGCCGGAATCGTTTGTAAATCTCTTTGGTTTTACCGGCGACACATTCCCCTCTGATATACATTTTTGAATAACCTCACGCGCTTTGCGTCTATCTTTAATATCTTTATCAAGCTGCAAACCGGTGCCGGACCGGTTCAATTTTCATGCAGATATTTACTTTTCTACGCAAATACGATATACTATAAATGGTTGGAAAAACTTATGTTTTTAGCCCGACGAGATGTTTGCAGCATCCCGCCGGGCATTTTTTATTCCTGCACATCATATCTGATTTCAGATGTATCCAGGGTTCTTCCATTGGTATCTACGACCCGAATGATAAGACCGCGCTCCGGATGCGTCACCTGTCGGCAGAGATAGCCAAACTGAAATACTGTAACTACAAGCAGTATCGCAGTGATAGCGGCAAGAATCCGTTGCCGATGTGCTTCCCTTTGCCGTCTGGCCCGTTGTCCGGCGCGTTGGTATTTATTCATGTTTCATCCTCCTAATACTTTCAACACAAATCCAAGGATCGTCGCTGATCCGATGGTAGCAAGAAATGTAACTGCTCCCGCCAGTGTAATGGCGATCATATCTTTGTTCATGACTTCTTCTCCTCTTTCTCTTTCAGCATACAGCGCCGCAGCATGTACCTTAGATGCTCTCTATAGTTTGCACGCTCTGCGGCATGTTTGGTGATATCTGTCCATGCTGCATGGAACCAGTTGTTCCATGCAGCGCATTTTCTTCCGTCGGCACATGGGGCATATCCTCTGCATGCAGCACAAGCGTCGCATGGATAATCTTTCATTTTTTGCTCCTCCTAAATTCCATCACAAAGGTTTACTCTCATCTGCTTGTCCTTTCTTCCTCCAACGGTTTTATATTCATCGGGTCTGTCACGTCCATGCCGTCCATACTGCGGATAAATGCATCCAGTGTACTACGGCGGCATTTCAAATTGCCGAGCTTCATGAACTTTAGCAGCCCGGCATCCCGCAGCCGGTACACATAACCGGAATTGGAGCGCAGCACAGCGGCTACTTCTTTTACAGTTAACAATTCCTCATGCACTGCTCTCACCTCACTTTCCCGCCCGTTCTTCATCTTTTCGCGTTTGCATACTTTTGATTGCGCTCATGCCCTCTACGTATCCAAGCATTCGCTCTTTTTCCAGTTCGTTCATGGACGGAATGACTCTGGCGAATACATCAAGGATTTTCCGTTCTTTTTCCGTAAGCGTTTTTTTCACAGAAATCACCTCTTTTCATCTTGCCTAACGTGTTGATATAAATCTTTTTCGTGTTATATACACATAATACATGATGCGAAAGCGTATGTCAACACTTTTTGTATAAAATTTTTCATAGTTTTCGTGTTGAAAAACACGAAAATATGTGATACAATCCTTTTAAGGATGGAGGTGAAATTTTTGGAAATTTATGATCGAATCAAAATATTGCGCAAAGAACTAGGGTTAACTCAACCGGAATTCGGTAAAAAGCTCGGTATTAACCGGGATGTCGTTGCGAACATTGAAAATAATCGGCTTAAAAATCCACAACGGAAAGAACCGCTGTATCGTTTAATCTGCGATCAGTTCGGCGTCAATGAAAGTTGGCTCCGCACAGGAGACGGCGAAATGTTTGTTCAGTTATCCCGCGATGGTGAAATAGCGGCGTTCGTTGGCGATGTGCTGTCCGGCGAGTCCGATAGCTTTAAAAAAAGACTTATATCGGCACTTTCGCAGTTAGATGAACCGGAATGGGAGCTGTTGGAATCTCTGGCCGTCAAAATTGTCGAAAAAAATCGAATTCACAAATCTATGTATCATCCAAGTTTGCCTGTAGTCTGTAAAACATAACTTCACTTTTATATCTTTTATCAGTTCTTCTCGCGTCGGAGTTTTTTGCTCCGGCGTTTTTCCTTGTCTTTTCATCGGCGTATTTCCCCCTCCAAATGATATTTGCGGTCGGGCGGATTTCCGCATCCCCGACAGATACCCCCTGTGTTTTTATAGTACCATAAAATTCAAAAATTTCAATGTTTTTGTTTTAAAAGTTACATTTTCTCCCTTTTGTACAAATCTGACATCTCGCATTTCAGCACTATGGCAAGAGCTTCCAGCTCATCTAGTGTAGGGGAGCGTTTCCCGCTTTCGATCCGGCTCAGCGTTGACCGTGATATGCCAGTCATTTTTTCAAGTTTACGCAGCGAAATCCTTAAATCGGTACGCCTTTTCTTCATGGTCATAGTAATCATGCAACTATTATGTCCGATTTCTTCGGATAAATTAACAAAATTTTTGCAATTCTATGATAAAATATGTTTTTTATGTTGCAATTTTGTGAAAAAATATGTGATAATTTATCATAATATGATATAAGCTAAGCGTAAATAAATTTTATGATGATGAAGTAGGGAGGGTAATGAAATGGGTCTTCGATTCAGAAAAAGTATCAAAATCGCAAAAGGTGTGAGAGTGAATCTTAACAAGAAAAGCGTTGGTGTGACTATTGGAGGAAAAGGCGCAAAGGTATCTATCAATTCAAGCGGAAGGAAATCTGCAACTGTAGGAATCCCGGGTTCCGGGTTATCATATACTGCAAACTTGAGCGACAAAAAAACAAAAAAGTATCAATCCGACGTGGCTCTCCCGGATGTAGATACTTCTGATTACAAGGCAAAGCCGGCACCATCCAGCCCTTGGTATCGGTCTTATGTGAAATCATATGTAATTGGTTTCATCTTTGTTGCCATATGGCGTATAATGTCTGGCTTGATGCCTACTGCCTCTGTCGTAGCATTGCTGTTCGGAATTATTATGTTAATTCGAGGCATTGCTGGACACAGAATAAGCAAAAAACTCCTAAATCACAAGATGAAATTAAGAATGCCCCCGATATTCCGTTGGAAGTCATACAGTCCGTTCTGATTCCCGGCAAATCCGAAGAGGCGTCATGGAGTGAATTGGTAGCAACTGCCCAAATGGAAGCGCCTCAATGGGCAAGGATTGTATCCGATTGCAACCAGCTCATACATGAAACAGTTAATCCCGAAGTATTTTTCAGTCGGTATGACCTCATGCTTGACACCCTTGAAAAACTTTCTATCGCCGAAAGAGTTGTAGATATTTCTTGGTCTCCATCATATAGGTTGGAGGCAGTTCGTAATAATCAAGAAGCTGAAATCAGCAGTTTTGTCGAGAGGTCTTACCAGCAAATGGAACTAAAAGCTATGACTTTAAAAACAGAACGTGGAAAACAAAATCGGAAAATTAAATACTACCAGTCTTTGATTCCATATGAAAAAGCTCAACCGTACATTACTCCAATGATGGAGCATGACGGAATTACTCTTTCGCAATGCGAGATTTCTTAAGCGTATTATCCAAAAACAATTAGCTATACAAACAAAAATCCCGCCCTGGCGCGTCAACACCAAGGCGGGACAGGGGGTAGATAATTTTCGTGATCAATCTACCCTTTTATTATACCAGATAATAGGAGGAATTGCAATGGCAGAAGTTTTTACACGCAAGCGGGGTAAATTTTGGCAATATCGCTTTTACGGAGCAACCATAAACGGAAAACGCCAAGAAATCTGTAAGGGCGGTTTCCGCACCAAAAAAGAAGCGCAGCTTGCCGGTAACAAGGCCTTAACAGAGTACACGCAGGCAGGACGGCATTTTGTTGCTTCCGAGATATCCGTGGCGGATTACTTTGATGAATGGCTTAAATTACGTTCTGTAGAGCTGAAACAGACTACGCTTTCAGGATATCAAAAACGTACCAGAAACTACATACTGCCTGTGATCGGAAAATATAAGCTAAAAGCCGTTACAGCTTCAAATCTTCAAGCCCTCATCAACGATCTTTTTAACCAGGGCTTTAGCCGTAACACACTGACCAGCATAAAAGGAATCCTCACCAATGCCTTTGGCTATGCCGTTGAACCGCTGCACTACATCCAGCTTTCGCCTATGATTGGCGTTCGTTTACCATCTGTCAGAGCGACACCGCCTGTGCCACAGCGAAAAAAGTCCGGCACGCAATTACCACACAACAGTGGGAAAAACTAATCTCGCGCTTTTCTGTCGGTTCATCCTGTTATTTACCCCTTATGCTTGGGTATCATTGCGGCTTACGCCTCGGTGAGGTATTCGGCCTATGCTGGGACGATATCGACTTTGAAGCCGGCACACTAACAGTAAATCAACAGATTCAAGAGATAAATAAGCATTGGACATTTACCCAGCCAAAGTATGAATCCTATCGTACGATGAGAATTGATTCAACACTACTGTCTGTTCTTCAAGAAGCACAAGCAATACAAAATCAATCACAGGTTGACTACGGGGACTTTTATACACATCTATATAAAAACGAAACCGGAGCTATCACTTCTGTTGAAACTAGCAATCCCGTATTTCCGGTAAACATCCGCGAAAATGGTGCATTCATTCAACCCCGCGTCACGCAACATCTTTGCAGTGTTGCGCATAAAGAACTGGGTATGCCTGACTTTGATTTCCACTCGCTACGATATACCCACGCGACCATGCTCATTGAGGCCGGTATTTCCCCAACAGTTGTACAAGAAAGACTAGGCCATAAAAATATTCAGACCACGCTTGATATCTACGCCGACGTTACAGACCACATGCGTGATGTTGCCGGGGATGTCATAGACGAAATATACAGCAAGTAAATGACCGCATCCTTTGACCGCAGATAAAAATTCTGCGGCCAGGACGCGGTCAAATTTATTCTTTCAGATTTTTAAATCCTCAAAAAGTTGTAAAAATCGACGTTTTAGCCATTCAGAGCAGCATTTACATCAACTGCAACAGCAACGGAAGCGCCAACCATCGGGTTGTTGCCC
>JAUNIY010000133.1 GCA_030523305.1 Eubacteriales bacterium | reverse complement strand
TCATATGCCCTTTCAGGGCTAGTGCAAACCACTAGTTTACTAGTGGTTCTGATTTCTTCGCGCATCGTGCGGAGGACAACGGGGAACCCGTCCGTAGACAAAGCAAAATCCCGTCAGGCTGCGATTCTGGCGGGATTTTTTTTGGTCTGTTCGGTTTATACCCGCTTGCGGGTGGCGATGTCCTGAAAGCAGAAGAAATCCGGTTGGTGGCGCGACTGGGTATATTCGAACATCATGCCGTCCGCATTGAAGGTCTGCCCGGTGACGACTGCCAGACAGTCGTAATCACCAAGGTTCAGATAGGTTTCGTCCAGTTCGGAAGCGCGTTCCACTGTCACCTGGCGCTTGCTGGTGACGATTTGCATACCGAGCTGATCTTCAATATAGGCATAGATGGACTGCGCTGCAATTTCCGGCGTCAATCCCGGGACAAGCGACGCGATAAACACATTGGTATCCAAAATACGGGCAATGCCGTTCAGATAGCGCACGCGCTGAATATAGTACACCTGTTCCCCGACGGCAAAGCCTGTTTTGGCGGAAAGGTCGTCGTCTACATCCATCAGGGAAAAACGGATGACATTGGTTTCCGGTTTGAATTGGTTCCTGCGCGCCGTTTCCTGAAAGGATTCAATGCCGCCCACCGTGAAGCTGGTGCGGGCGACCGGCTGATAAATCACGCGCACGCCTTTCCCGTGGATGGATTGCACATAGCCGTCCTCAATCAGCTCGGCCAGTGCGCGGCGCAGCGTATTGCGCGAGCAGGCATATACGGGCACCAAGGTATGTTCGGATGGCAGCAGCTCGCCGTATGGGTATTCGCCGCATTCGATTTTTTGCTTTAAATGGTGATAGATCTTTTCATATTTTGATTTTGGCATACGTGATACTCCATAAAAAATAGAAATTCCGGAATGGGATACAGTACCATTCTACTTGTTTGAACAATATAAGTATATAGACACTTTGTATAAAAAGTAAGCGGATTTTTTGGGCGATGTTACAAAAAAGAAAAACTTGTTTCGACGGAATTGACTTGTTTAAACAAATATGGTATAACTAAGTCAACACAGAAACTTGTTCAAACAAGTTTGAACGAATCAGGAGGAAAATATGGGTAAGTATCAGCAGGACGTCGCGCAACTGCTCGGGTTGATCGGCGGAAAAGAGAACATTGCAGCGGTTTCACATTGTATGACCCGTATGCGGTTCGTTCTGAGCGATCCGTCCAAGGCGGATGTCGCCGGCATTGAGAAGATGAAGGCCGTCAAAGGAACCTTCACACAGGCCGGTCAGTTCCAGGTTATCATTGGCAATGACGTTTCGGTATTCTACAACGAATTTACCGCCTATGCGGGCATTGAAGGCGTCAGCAAGGACGCGGTGAAAGCGGCGGCAAAGACCAACCAGAATCCGGTGCAAAAGATCATGGGTGCGCTGGGCGAGATTTTTGCACCGCTCATTCCGGCGCTGATCTGCGGCGGCTTGATTCTCGGCTTCCGCAACATCATCGGTGAAATCGGGTTCTTTGATGGGCAGAGCCTGGCCGATATCTCGCAGTTTTGGGCAGGTTTGTACAACTTCCTCTGGCTGATTGGCGAAGCCGTCTTTCATATGCTGCCGGTCGGCATTGTATGGTCGATCACCAAAAAGATGGGAACCACGCAGATTCTCGGTATTATCCTCGGCCTGACACTGGTTTCCAGCCAGCTGCTCAACGGCTTTCAAGTGGCAAGCACACCGGCAGCAGAAATCCCGGTTTGGGATTTTGGCTTTGCACAGGTGCAGATGATCGGCTATCAGGGCCAGGTCATTGCGGCGATGATGGCGGGATTTGTCCTCGTCTATCTGGAGAAGTTTTTCAAAAAGCATTGCCCGGAAGTCATCAGCATGATTGTCGTCCCGTTCTGTTCGCTGGTTCCGGCCGTTTTGATCGCGCATACGATCGTCGGGCCGATTGGCTGGAAAATCGGAAGCGCCATCGCCAGCGTTGTGTATAGCGGCCTGATGTCCCAGGTAGGCTGGCTGTTTGCCGGTGTGTTTGGGCTGCTGTATGCGCCGGTTGTCATGACTGGACTGCATCATATGACCAATGCGATTGACACCCAGCTCATCAGCCTGTATGGTGGCACCATCTTGTGGCCAATGATTGCGCTTTCCAACATTGCGCAGGGCTCCAGCGTGCTGGCTATGTCCATGCTGCAAAAGAAGAATGAACGCGCACAGCAGGTCAACGTCCCGGCGTGCATCTCCTGCTACCTTGGCGTCACGGAACCGGCGTTGTTCGGTGTCAATATGAAATATGGCTTCCCACTGGTTTGCGGTATGATCGGTTCTGCGCTCGCAGCGATGATCGCCGTGGGCACGGGCGTTCAGGCCATCAGTATCGGCGTCGGCGGCCTGCCGGGTATCCTATCCATCTATCCACAGTTCTATGTACCATTTTTGATTGCCATGGCCGTTGCGATTGTCGTGCCGTTTGTGTTGACCACGATTGTTGGAAGCCGGAAGCTCGCGCCAGCTGACCGGGCGCCGGTAGAAGACCAGGGAGAAACGCAAGAAATTCCAGAAGTGGCGGTAGACGGCGAACTGACGGCCGTGCTCTCTGGCAAAGTCATCCCGATGGAAGATGTACCGGACGAGGTATTTTCACAAAAGGTAATGGGCGATGGTATCGCAATTGAACCGACAAATAACACGGTATACGCGCCGGCGGATGCCCAGGTCACAGTTGTGATGGAAGACAGCAAGCACGCCTGCGGGTTGACGTTGTCCAACGGCATGGAGCTGTTGATTCATGTGGGGATCGATACCGTCGATATGGGCGGTGATGGCTTCGAGCTGTTCGTCCAGGTTGGCGATACGGTGCGCCGCGGCGATAAGCTGATATCGTTTGATCCCGAAAAGATCAAGGCGGCGGGACATCCGACGGTTACCGTGTTTGCCGTGACCGACGAAGGCGATGCAAGCAATGTGCAGTTCCACACCGGAATGCAGGCAGAAGCGGGTAAAACCGTTGTGGTCTCTTACGAATAAAAAACACGGGCGCAAGCGCGAGATGCGAAAGCCGCTTGTGCTGCCGAGATATAAGGAGAATGAAATACTGTGAAAGATTGGAAAAAAAGCACCGTATATCAGATATACCCGAAATCCTTCTGTGACAGCAATCACGACGGGCTGGGAGATCTGCGGGGCGTCATTCAGAAGCTGGATTATATTTGTGAATTGGGTGTTGATTATATTTGGCTGACTCCGTTCTTTGTATCGCCCCAGAACGACAATGGCTATGATGTGGCGGACTACCGTGCGGTTGACCCGCGCTATGGAACGATGGAAGACCTGACAGAACTGATTGCCGAAGCGGACAAGCGCGGCGTCGGTGTGATGCTGGATATGGTATTCAACCATACCTCCACCGAACACGAATGGTTCCAGCGCGCGCTGCGCGGAGAACAGAAATATCAGGACTACTATATTTTCCGGGATGGGGAACCGGATACGCCGCCGACCAATTGGGTTTCCAAATTTGGCGGCAATGCGTGGGAATATGTCCCACAGCTCAAAAAATGGTATCTTCATCTGTTTGACCGGACACAGGCCGACCTGAATTGGGACAACCCGCAGGTGCGGGAGGAGATGAAGGAGATCGTCCGTTTTTGGAAGCGAAAGGGTGTCAAGGGGTTCCGTTTTGATGTGGTCAACCTGATTTCGAAGCCGGAAGTGTTGGAGGACGACCGGGAGGGCGATGGCCGGCGTTTCTATGCCGACGGCCCACACGTGCATGATTATCTCAAGGAACTGACTGCGGACACCGGTATTGCAGATATGATTACCGTCGGCGAGATGTCTTCGACGTCGCTGGAGGACTGTATCCGGTATTCCAACCCGGAAGAAAAGGAATTGTCCATGACGTTTAGCTTCCATCATTTGAAGGTGGATTACAAGAACGGCGACAAATGGGAGCTTCAGGACGCGGATTTCCTCGAGCTGAAGCGGCTGCTCAGCACATGGCAGACCGAGATGCAGGACAAACATGGCTGGAACGCGGTGTTCTGGTGCAATCACGACCAGCCGCGGGTGGTATCCCGCTTTGGTGATGATACGAAATACTGGAAGCAGTCTGCGAAGATGCTGGCGACCAGCATCCATCTGCTGCGCGGCACGCCATATATCTACCAGGGGGAAGAGTTGGGTATGACAAATGCGCGGTACACCGATATTGCACAGTACCGCGATGTAGAAAGCTTGAATTATTATGAAATCATGCAGGAGAATGGGAAGAGCGCAGACGAAGCGCTGCGAGTACTGCATGCGCGCTCCCGGGATAACGGGCGCACGCCGATGCAGTGGGCGCATGGACCGTATGCCGGATTTTCTGACTGCGAGCCGTGGATTGCGCTTCCGGGGAATGACGATACGATCAACGCACAGACGGAACAGGATGATGCAGATTCCATCCTAAACTATTACAAAAAGCTGGTCGCGCTGCGTAAGCAGGAAACAGCTATCACAGAGGGTGACATTGTGTTTACCCATATGACACATCCGCAGGTATTTGCATTTCAGCGCACATTGGGGCATACATCCCTGCTGGTATTCAACAACTGGAGCGCACAAACGGTTACGCTGGAGAAGCTGCCGTCCGATAGGGAAAAAATTCTCGGCAACTATCCGGATGAGGCGTTTGACGGCGGCAAGCTGACGCTGCGGCCGTATGAATCCACCGTGTATCGGATCACCACGTCGGAGTAAAAAAGGATTGTACAGCGCAGATACAGCTGTGCAAAATAGCGCAAAAGAAAGACCTCTGGCTGTTTCACAGCAGTCAGAGGTCTTGTTCTATATCCCGGCCGCATTGCCGCAGCCTGTGCAGCGGTTACAGCGTTTGCTCCCATTCCTTTTGCCGGAAGCCGACGAGGACAAAATCCGGGCCGACGACGATGGGGCGTTTGACCAGCATACCATCCGACGCGAGCAGGGCGTATTGCTCCTCTTCGCTCATGTCCGGCAGCTTTTTGGATAGCTCCATGGCCCGGTACAGCTGCCCGCTGGTGTTAAAAAACCGTTTTAACGGCAGGCCGCTTTTTTCATGCCAGGCCTTCAGCTCTTCGGCTGTGGGATTTTCGGCTTTGATGTCGCGCTGGTCATAGGGGATGCCGCGCGCGTCCAGGAATGCGGCAGCCTTTTTGCAGGTAGAGCATTTGGGGTAACACAGAAATAACATAGGGATCATCCTTCCATTCGGTTCAATTGCCATGCGCGGATGGTTTGATAAAAACGGCTGTTCCGGCAGATCGCCGCGGATCAGCCGTTCTTTTTGCGCTTTGGTCAGATGCTTGAGCCGGTATTCTAACCGGGACGCAGCAGCGCGGTCAGCGGCGTGCCACACGGCTTCCATCCGCACTGGATGGCGCGGGGCGGTGTATTTCGCACCGCCAGGTTTGTCGCCGGTGTGCTGGGCAAAGCGCCGCGCAGGGTCTGTGGTGATGCCGGCATAGAGGGAACCGTCTGCACAGCGCAGGAAATAGGTGTAATACATCGGTGCGGCTCCTTCCGGGTTCAAGCTAGGGACAGTATAACACAAGCTGGACAAAAAAGACAGCAGGAAATATATGATTTTCTGCTTGAAAAAAATCGATTTTATATATGCGGCGGAAAAAAGGGAAGAGAACGGGATGCTGTGACGATATTGTACAATTTTATGGCGCGATAATGAAAGACAATCGAATTGAAATCATGGTATACTTTCGTCAGAAAGAAGAAGAAAAGAGACAGCGCATAAAAATATTTTTTTGCCATGTAACCCGGAAGAGGGAGGCGAAAATATCATTTTGTCTGAAAAGGAAAAATGCTGGTGTATAAGCGTATCAAATCAGATTTATTTTTACAAAATAGACAAAAAATATGGTAAAAATAGAAAAAATATAGAAAATAAGCAGAAGGTTCCGGAGTAAAGAAAACTGCCCTTTCTGGTGGAAAACCGGCGGGTTTTGACAAAACAAAGCATAAATTGGGATATGATTTGTGAGGCGATTTTGTATTGGATATCAACCTTTTGACACAATATCGTTATTTCGGTATATTTTACAGAACGACAGAAAGTGAGGAAACAATGATGAAATGGAGCAAAGCATGTGCAGCGTTGATGGCTGGCGCAATGTGCGTGGGTATGATGGCAGGATGCGGCAGCGGCGGAACGGCAGGCGCAGCGGGCGGTTCTGCAACGGGAATTGCAGCATCCAAGGGCTATGAAGGGACGATGACGTTTGTGGTCTCCCACAAGGATGAATATCTGGGCGCGCTCGACCAGGCGGCAAAATCTGCGGCAGATGCCAAGGGTATCGAATTGAAGTCGGTCGATTGTGCAGACGATATGGATAAGCAGATCGAATATGTCCGTGCGGCGGATGCGGCGGGCGAAAACGTCGTGATGGTTGTATTGGCGGACGACATGCGTGCGGATGAGATCATCGAAGCGGCGGGTGACATGAAGGTGGTATTTGTCAATCGGATCCCACAGGATACTTCCATTTTGGATGCAGATCATGTCTACATCGGCTCAGATGAAGATACCTCCGGCACCATGCAGGGCGAAATGCTGGCAGAGCAGCTCCAGGCAGCCGGCAAGACAGAGGTCAATTATATCATGTTCCAGGGGACGGAAGGGCTGTTGCATACGGTTAAGCGCAGCGAAGGCGTGCTTCAGGCGCTGCAGGATGCTGGGATCACCACAAACGCCGTCGTCGAACCGGTAGATTGTGGGTATGACCGCTATACCGCGATGGAACAGATGAGCGTGATGTTGGCGGACGGCGTAGATCTATCCCAAGTAGACGTTATCCTCGCCAACAATGATGCAATGGCATTGGGTGCGCTGGAAATGTTGCGACAGAATAACGTAGATACCAGCAATCTGTTTGTGGTGGGCATCGACGGCACCAATGCAGGGCTCAAGGCAATTGCGGACGGCGAAATGTCGGCGACCGTGTTCCAAAACGCAGTTGGCCAGGCTTCCAGCGGCGTACAG
>JAUNIY010000132.1 GCA_030523305.1 Eubacteriales bacterium | reverse complement strand
GTGTCGTTTTACCTGCACCGTTTGCGCCAAGCAATCCCCACACGCCAGGCGTCAGCTGCAAGCTGACGTCATCCACAGCCGTCACATCTTTGAATTGTTTGGTCATATGATCAATGGTCAATTCCATTTCCATTCCTCCTTTGCCGGTTTATCCCATGGCTGCACTGCCGGTGCGCACCAGCCGGCGCACTTGTACAGCACACAGCAATACAAGCCCCACACACAGTACGGCGCTTCCCATGCCAAACTGCTTCGGATACCATTCGAAATGCAACATCAGCCGCATTGCCAGCATCATGCCCCCGCTGAGGGCACCTCCCAGGGCAGGCAGCCATTCCCATTTTGTCTGTGTGAGCAAGGTCAAATAGCCGCATGCTGCTACGCAGGACGGTACGCATACATACAACACCGCGCAGCCAAACCCGAGCCATCGATGTCCGACGACCATGCCGATTGCGACCGCCCATGTAAGCAGTAGCCCCAATAGGATAAACAGCAAGCGCGCCAATAGCTGTTGCCCGCCGGAAAAATAACAGGGAAATTCTGTTTCCCGCATGCGGTATCGGACCGAACGATATACCAGCGGCACCGCAGCAGTGACGGCTACAACACCGCAGCAGCCGAGCAAAAACGGCAACAGCCGCAGCGTAAACAAAAGCGTAGCATTGACCTGCACCAGGTTCAACGCATAAACCAGGAACAGCAGCACAGCCCCCTGCCATATCCACATACGCACACCAGAAAACCAGACTTGCATCAGTATAAATTTTCCAAACCCGATACGCTGTGGTTGTGCGATAGCACGTACCTCTAATACTGTCCGCTCTAGCCGCGCGGGATCGACAGCAACTTCTGCGTGCAAGGCATCGGTCAAACGTTTTTCCAAAGGGTTCATTCCCATCCTCCTTCCAAAAGGCTGGATTTTATTTTCTTCAATGCCGCACGCAGGCGTGACTGCACCGTACGCAGCGGCAATCCGGTGATTTCTGCCATCTCGCGCAGTGTAAGCTGCTGCGCAAACCGGAGCAACACCAGTTCCCGTTGTTCCGGCGGCAGGCATGACACGAGATGCCGAAAATCTGCCTCTTCTTCTGCCTGCCGGTAACCGCATTCCTCTCGGGATAAGCCGTCCGGCAATGCTTCGATTGCAGACCATTTGCTGCGATACAGATCCACGCAGGTATTGGCGGCAATACGATATAAAAATGCACGGAAATAACCGCGATGGGTATAGCTGGGTAGATACCGTATCATTTTGAGAAAACTCTCTTGCACTGCATCTTCTGCGCACTGCCGATCCGGCGCATGCCAAAGGCAGTAACGCAGGATGTCCGCATAATACATACGGACCAGCTCATCCAGTGCAGATCCGTCCCCTTCCCGATATCGTTTGATTAGTTGGTCTTCACGCGTCAAGATGTCCCTCCCTGTCGATATGAAAGCGTCCTTTCACTTAATAGAACGGTTTCACACCGCAAAATGATTGACCCAACAGATAGATTTTTTGATAAACAGCAAAAAACCGCAGGCTTCCTATCGAAACCTGCGGTCATTCCTTTGTAAAAACGATGTAAGAAACTTACTTCAGCTCTACAGTTGCGCCAGCGTCTTCCAGCTGCTTCTTGATGTCCTCTGCCTCTTCCTTAGAAGCGCCTTCCTTGATGGTAGACGGCAGCTCATCAACCTTAGCCTTTGCTTCCTTCAGGCCCAGGCCGGTGATTGCACGGACAACCTTGATAACGCCGATCTTCTTCTCGCCAGCGTTGGTCAGGACAACATCAAACTCAGTCTGCTCAGCAGCAGCAGCTTCGCCTGCGCCTGCAGCAGCACCGCCAGCTACAGCAACCGGAGTAGCGGATACGCCGAATTCTTCTTCCAGAGCCTTAACCAGCTCAGCCAGTTCCAGAACCTTCAGTTCCTTGACAGCATCAATAATTTCATTGACAGTCATGGTAATAACCTCCAAATTTTCAAATTCAAATGTGTTCGGGAATTCGATTCCCTATGTGCAGAAAATTATTCTGCAGCTTCTTCAGCAGCCTCGGCCTCAGCTTTGCCAGCCAGGGTAGAAACCAGTGCTTCCTGATCTGCTTCGCCCTTTTCTGCGATTGCATTGAGTGCAATTGCAAGCTGCATGATTGGGTAGTTGAAGCTGTACAGGGTCTGCGCAATGAGGACTTCCTTGCTCGGCAGCTTCGCCAGTTCATCGATCTTAGAAACCGGTACGACAGCACCCTCGAGGAAGCCAGTCTTGATGGTGAAGTTGTCATGATCCTTTGCAAACTTAGCCAGGATCTTTGCCGGAGCGACAACGTCTTCCGAAGCGATAGCAATGGCGGTGGTGCCATTGAGGTGCTCGATCATGTCGTCGAAGCCAACTTCCTTTGCGGCAAACTTCAGCATGGTGTTCTTTACAACAGAATATTCAACGCCATTTTCACGCAGCTCCTTACGCAGAGCGGTGTCATCAGCTACGTTGATGCCCTTATAGTCAACCAGAACGCCAGCCGGGGAATTTTGAATCTTTTCTACCAGAGAAGCGACCTGCGCCTTCTTCTCTTCCAGAACCTTTGCATTAGGCATAGTGTGTTTCACCTCCATAAAAATGATAAGGACATGAAAAAATGCCCTTCTGCTCAAAGACAGAAGGGCATGAAAAATCATTTCGATGCATTCATCGTCATGCTTGCCTCGGCAGGATGGCAATACGCCGGTTAGGATGGTTGTCCATCTCCTGCTGTCTTTGAACGAGCTATTATAGTATAACAGCCCATTCCAATCCTGTCAAGGGCTTTTTGTAAAATTAGTTGTTGCCGATCTTCGCAGCGTTGACCTTGACGCCCGGTCCCATGGTAGAAGCAACGACACAGGAGCGGATGTACTGGCCCTTTGCAGCAGCCGGCTTTGCCTTGATGATTGCGTTCATCAGAGTGTTGAAGTTTTCGGTCAGCTTTTCTACGCCGAAGGAAGCCTTGCCGATCGGGCAGTGGATGATGTTGGTCTTGTCCAGACGGTACTCAATCTTACCAGCTTTCGCTTCCTGAACTGCCTTTGCAACGTCCATGGTAACGGTGCCAGCCTTCGGGTTCGGCATCAGGCCCTTCGGGCCGAGCACACGGCCAAGGCGGCCTACCAGGCCCATCATATCCGGGCTTGCGATAACAACATCATAATCGAAGAAGTTTTCCTTCTGGATGCGCTGAACCATATCTTCTGCACCCACGAATTCAGCGCCAGCGTCAACAGCAGCCTGTGCCCGATCGCCCTTAGCGAAAACAAGTACACGAACATTCTTACCGGTGCCGTTTGGCAGTACGATAGCGCCGCGAACCTGCTGGTCGGCATGACGGGAGTCAACGCCCAGCTTTACGTGGATTTCTACAGTTTCATCAAACTTGGCCTTGGCGGTCTTGACGACCATGTCCAGAGCCTCTTCGGTGTCATAGAGCTTGCTGCGTTCTACGAGCTTTGCGCTCTCAATATATTTTTTACCTTTGCGCACGATAAATATCCTCCTTTAGTGGTGAATTCGGAACCTCCGTCCCTCCCACCAGACGGCACAAGCTGCCGTCAAGCAAATGAATTGTGAATGACTGCGTCCGCCGAATTACTCAGCGACAGTGATGCCCATGGAACGGGCGGTGCCTGCAATCATGCTCATAGCAGCTTCCAGGGAAGCGGCATTCAGGTCAGGCATCTTGGTCTCCGCAATCTTGCGTACATCATCAATGCTGATGGATGCAACCTTGGTTCTGTTCGGAACCGCAGAACCGCTCTGGATATTGCAAGCCTTTTTAATCAGGACTGCTGCCGGAGGGGTCTTGGTGATGAAGGAGAACGAACGGTCTGCATATACCGTAATAACGACCGGAATGATCATGCCTGCGTCATTCTTGGTGCGCTCGTTAAATTCCTTGGTGAACGCCATAATGTTCACACCGTGCTGGCCCAGCGCCGGACCTACCGGAGGAGCCGGTGTTGCCTTGCCTGCCGGAATCTGAAGCTTAATAAATCCTACTACTTTCTGTGCCATTTGTATAGCACCTCCTTGAAAAATGTGGTAATGGCGAGACGCTTGTCACCGCAATGGATGGACGCGCTCTCCCACCTGCCAAAACAAAACAATTCCAGCGTCCTTGCGTCCGCTGCCCTTTCCCGTGCATTGCACGGCTCGCTTTGCGAGGTGTTTTGCATACCTGCCTGCGGGCAGGAAAACGAGGAACTTACTCCTCGACGGCTTCCACCTGATCGAGCTCCAGCTCAACCGGTGTCTCGCGCCCGAACACGGGTATGGTAATGCGGACCCTGTTCTGCCCGATATCGACTTCATCGACCACGCCGACAAAATCAACAAACGGACCGCCGCAGACGCGTACGGAATCACCGACCTTGTAATTGATCTCGACCTCAGCCTCGCGGGATGTTGCGCCCCACTTCATCGCTTCCTCGTCGGTGAGAGGCTGCGGCTTGTTGGAGTTTGGGCTGACAAAGCCGGTACATCCACGCGTATTGCGCACCAAATACCAGCTCTCATCGGTAACAATCATCTTCACCAGTACGTAACCCGGGAACAGCTTGCGCTCCACCTCGCGCGTCTTGCCGTCCTTTACCTCGCGGACAGTCTCGACCGGAATGGTTACTTCGGTGATGAGGTCGTGCATCTTGCGGTTTTCAACCGCCTTCATGATGGAAGAGGCTACTTTATTTTCGTAGCCGGAATAGGTATGAACGACATACCATTTTGGTGTTTCAGACATTTGTTCTCAAACCTTTCCGCTTATGCAGCCACGGAAATCAGGGTAGTGATTCCCAGGTTAAAGATTGCATCGAGAACCCAGATAAACACGCCAATGACCAGAATCGTAGCGATAACGATGAGCGTGTTATTTCTAGTCTGCTTGCGAGTGGGCCAGACGATCTTGCGGCATTCGCTCTTCAGATCAACAAACCACTTTCCCACTCTGGAAAAGAAGCCCGGCTTCTTTTCCTTGCCGGAATTTTTTTTCTTTTCCGGCGCTTTTTGCTCATTTTTAGCCATAGAAGCCGATCCTTTCCTCCGTGTTACTTGCTCTCACGATGGGCGGTATGCTTCCGGCAGAACGGGCAGTACTTTTTCATCTCGAGACGTTCCGGATTGTTTTTCTTGTTCTTCATTGTGTCGTAGTTTCTCTGCTTGCACTCGGTGCATGCCAGGGTTACTTTCACGCGCATAACGGCACCTCCTTAAATAATTGCCTCCCTTTGCAGGACGGCTCTGCATTTCAGAGCATAAAAAAATACCCTGCATAGGTGCTATTATTATAGCACGCAGGGTACTTTCCGTCAATGCCAAATGTAGCAATTATTTTACACAAAAATAAATGTTCTTTTCGGTGACCCATACTGCATATTACCAGCTTCAGATATGCAGCACCTGATAGAACCACATATATGCAACCAAAACCGCAAAAATGGTGTAGCAGATGACGGTAACCGTACGCCCCCTCGCCTGTGAGCGCGCTGTCATAATGCCCAAGATGCTGCCGACAAACGAGATCGGATAGCCGATCAAAGTAGACCAAAATTGTGCCAGAATAAATCCGGCCACCATCAGCACAAAGGCAACGATACTCAGCTTCATCTGTTTTTTCTGCTCTTGCACAGCTGCTTCTTCCTTTGCGATCTGTTCCTTGGTCGGCGGCAGATCGGGGGCCCGGTGATTTTGCGTGCGCTTTTTCTTTTTCTTTCGGTTGTTTTTGGATTCAGCCATGATCGATACTCCTCTAACTTTTTTATTTATGCGTTCCCAGTCAAAAGCAGGACGAACTGTATCGCAGACAGGATGCAGAACATACACAACACGACCTTGGTGATCTTATGATTCGTCGTGTCCCACGGCGTTTGTACCAGACATGCGACGGCACCAGCAAAGGAAATCGGATACCCGATCAAGCTGGCCATTCCGCCAAGCATGGCGACGAGAAATCCCACCACCAAAACGCCCAGTGAGATGAATTTGGCTCTTTGCGTGCGATTCCAGCTGCGTGCCCGCTGTGCAGAGCCGCCCGCTTCCCGCCGGGATGCGGCGTGTTTATTCTTCTTTTTGCTTTTCTTCCGATTATGTTTGGATTGTGCCATCCATCAGCCCTCCATATATCGCTATATCGCTTTTCCCGCTTTGCGGGCCGGATCTTTCTTCTTATTATAACAATCAAATACATAAAGTGCAATGCAATTGCGCCAGAAACATCTGTGTGCTACAATATCTATAGCTACGAAGAAAGGAACGATACGGATGAAAATTATAGGAATTGACTATGGCGACGCCCGCACCGGCGTTTCAATCTCCGATCCGACCGGTTTTCTCGCCGGCTCTCCGCAGGTCATTGCCACATGGAATACCGAAACGCTGCTGGACGAGCTGGCGGCATTGATAAAGCGCGAAAAGATCGAAGAGATTGTGGTGGGCCTGCCGAAAAACATGAATGCAACCCAGGGCGAACGCGCCGAAAAATGCAAAGCATTGGGCGCTGCGCTGGAAAGCCGCACTGGCGTCCCAGTCATATTTTGGGATGAACGCCGCACAACGATCGAGGCACACGCCATCCTGCACGCCTCCGGCAAAAAACAAAAAAAGCACAAAAAAAATGTGGATGCCGTCGCTGCATCGTTAATTTTACAGGGATACCTGGACTTTAAGCGGATGCAGGAATAATATCCCCTTTACGATAGCACAGCCAGCCCGATGGGAAACTTCTGTTCCAATTGGGCTGGCTTTTTCATGCCATATCTATAATACGGTGAATCGAGATTTATACAGAGGATCGTCAGATTTTGTATTACCCATATAATGGAATCAGCATCACATAGGGCGCAGTGGCAAGCGCAAGCACCAGACTGATCTTATGTATCTGCTCGGCACTCCATTCACATTTCGTAAAAGAAAATCGTTTGTTGAGGAAATAAATCAATATGCCTGCCAAAACAACGCCCGGCAAAGACATCAGCGTTGTCCCAGGGAAATAGAAGGTGTCCCAGGAAGGCCGGACAGAATCGAGGAACATCATCAGGCAGAGAATCACCGCAGCGCCGATG
>JAUNIY010000131.1 GCA_030523305.1 Eubacteriales bacterium | reverse complement strand
GCACGTGTTACAGGCGGATCGGTCGATGCGTTTGTCCAGATGATGAATGACCGCGCCAAGGAGCTTGGCTGCGTCAACACCCATTTTGTCAATCCCAACGGACTGCACGACGACGACCACTACACCTGTGCATATGACCTGTATCTCATCGCGCAACAGGCTATGCAAAATTCCACTTTTGCCACAATTGTCAACACTGCGCAAAAAAAGCTCCCTGCAACCAATATGAATGCGGAGCGCATCATCTACACAACCAACCATTTGATCCTCAGCAGCTATTCGTCCATCTACTATGACAATTGCTATGGCATCAAAACCGGCCATACGTCGCAGGCAGGCTATTGCCTGGTGTCTTATGCAAAATCCGGCAACTATACATATTACTCCGTCGTCTTGGGCGCAGATGCTGGTTCTGGTGAATACGCCGGCAGTTTTACCGAGACCAAGCGTATGTTTGAATGGGCGTTTGACAATTTCCGCATGCGCACTGCCACGCAGGCCGGCTCCGCCGTCACCGAATGCCCGGTCCGCCTGGGCCGCGGCACAGACCATGTGACGTTGGTCACGTCGAACGATATTTCTGTGCTCCTGCCGAGTGAAGCAGATACCTCTGATCTGGATGTAACCGTGTCAACAGAAGAGAGCTATGACGCGCCGATCGCCAAAGGTGAAAAGCTCGGCACCGTAACATATTCCTATCAAGGCATGGAATGCGCGACTGCCGACCTGATTGCGCTGAGCGAAGTAGAGCGCTCCCCAATCCTGTATGCCATGGATCGTATCGGCGCGTTCTTCCGCCTGACAGCGGTACGCATTATTGTCGCAATTGTCATCGTCCTGTTCATCCTCTATGTGATCTTTTCCTTTATCGCCGGGCGCAACCGAAACAGAAAGAAACGTCGCAAACCACGTAACCGCAATCGCAAATAAAATGAAAACTGATGCCGCCATATCCCGACGGTATCAGTTTTTCTTTTGCCTTCAGCTGTATCCCGTTTTCTTGTACACAAAACATAACATAACATCGATACTATTGCTGATCCGGTTTATATTCCGCGATATCCTCCAACGAACAACCGATAATCCGGCACAGCTGGTTAAGCGTATAGGTGCTGACATTCTCATTTTTTCTCAACCGGTCCAGCTGCCCTGTACTGATATGGTATTCCTTAATCAACCGGTATTGCGATATCCCCTTTTCCTTCATGGTAACCCATAGCTTATCGAATACAATCATATCTGAATCTCCTAATTTTTTTCCTATGTTCAAGATAGAATGTAATCCGTGTATTGACAATTGCCCGTATTCGGACTATAATCAAGAGGTGGGAAGCTATGGGGATGAGCTTGGACAGTATACATAGTATACACAAAAATCCGGTTTCCAATACCGGGGCAAACGAAAAAAGGGCAGGCTTGTACGCCTGTCCTTTGCTCTTTTTATATGCCCAACGCCAAATAATCGTCGATCAGTTCAGAAAAATGAAGCAGCGACGCATGGTATACATTCATGCGTTCCACCAGTGCATGCGCTGACCATCGATTGGTTGTCAGCTGTTCTGCACGTGCGGCTGGTTTGCCATCATCCAGCGCCAACACGCCGTACCACGTACGCTGCCGGTCATCCTTCTGCTCTGTGCATATGTACTGAAGCATGTCCTCATCCCCTTCGGATTAAGATACTTCAGTTTACCATATCCGCACAGCAAAATACGTCGAACATTTGTTTCAATCTTCGATGATTTCGTTGACGTAGGGAAGCAGCTGCTCCACCACATGGTTCGTATCCTTTTGGGTATCCTGCAGCAGCTCCGCATCATCCAGCAGATTGACCCATACTGCATATCGCCCATCATCCTGCACCGTAATTTCCAGCTCCGGCCAACTCGCATATTGCTGCGGTGTATAGCGATCGTTACCGGCAAACAGCAGCTGCGCCGCTGGGACAATGTGCTTCCCGATAATAATCAGCCGTTTCATGCGCCCAGCATCTCTCCGACAATGCGGTTTACCAGCTTGCCATCTGCCTTACCCTTGACCTGCGGCATCAGATGCTTCATTACAGGGCCTTTGTCACGCATCGTAGGCGCGGTAATTTGTAGCTGATCCAGCACCGACTGCACCAGCGCGCGGATCTGCGCGTCATCCAGCTCCTGCGGGGCAAACGCCTTGTATACCTCCAGCTTCATCTGGCATTCCTGACGGATATCATCCCGGTCCGCCGGGGCAGATTCCATGGTCTCGCGGGTCTGTTTGATCTCCTTCTGAATGATTGCGTTCTCTTCGTCTTCCGTTAAGTCTGCGCGCTTATCCTTTGCCTTTGCCTTCAACGCAGACAGAAGCAAGGATAACGCATTTTTGCGTTCTGTATCTTTTGCCTTCATCGCAGCCATCATCTGCTGCTGGACTTCCTTTGTCTTTGACATCGTATCTTCCTCCTATCGCCTGAGTACAGATGGTTTTGTCCCCGATCGATTATCCAAATCGGTGGGAACGGAATAATTTTTGGAAAAATCCGCCCTTCTCTTCTTTCTCCTGCTGCGCCGCCGGTTCCGGCGCAGACACAACGGTATGCTGCGGTACAGTTGCCAGTTCCTCCGGCTCCGCATACGCTTTTCCTGTCCAAACACAGTGCAAAACCTGCTCCTGCTGCAATGCATCTGTCTCCGATTGTACAGCGCGCAATGCGGCCATCTGGTCGATCAGCCAGGCTGTGTTGCAGGTTTCTTCCATCCCCTTCTGCTTCATCTGCCCGGCAATCGTCTGACGCGCACGGCGCATAGAACGCTTGACCTCAATATCTGGCACAGACAGGATATCCGCCGCCTGCGCTGCAGAACAGCCCTCGCCGCACAGCATCAACAGCGCGGTGCGCTCCTGTCTCGGCAGCTCCTGCATGACGCAGTATACCTCGTGCAGCGTACCGCTCAAGGCTGGTATCGCTCTGCCGCTGCGTTCTGGCTGCTGCAACAGAATATTGTATGCAATCCGCCCAATCCAAACCCGCAGATCACTCGGGGACCGCAGGGAGGAAACCGCCTGCCGCGCTGCACAATAGACCTGCGCAACCACCGTGCCGGGCTGCGCACAGCCCAGCATAACCGCCGCCAGCCAAACATGCGGCACCGTATATTGATACAGATATGCAAAGCCTTCCTGCTCCCCCGCGCGCGCACGGATAATGGCATCTGCAAGCGTCATTCGCTCTCCCCTCCCTTCGCCAATCGGTTAACAATTATCATACACCATTTCCGGCAGCTTTTCTATATTTCACCGAAAATTTTAACATTTCTCCACGCCAAAAAATCCTCTTCTGACGCATAAGAAAAGGTGAAAAATCGCATGACCACAACGGCAGCCATGCGATCTTTGTTCAAATAAGACAGACATCAATCGTCTTCGTCTTCATCCTCTTCGTCTTCCAGACCATCGACCTGATCGAACGCAATTTCGGGCGCATCGTCCTCCGGAATTTCGTCGTCATAATCGCCTTCAGGAATGTCGGAAAATGCAGGTACATCTTCATCCTCCAGCGACGACATATCAAACTCAAGCTCTTCGCCGCAAGCAGGGCAAGAAATATTCCCCTGCTCCAGCGTCGCCTCATCGATGAAAATTTCCTCGCTGCAGCTCGGGCACACAACCTCAAACAATGCATTGTCCGGGTCATATTCCATCCCATCCTCTGTGCTGACATCCTCCTCATCGTAGGAATCGTCATCATCATATATGTCCTCAATCATGGCGTCCAGAACACCCTGCAACGCTTCGTTCTCTTCTTCCAGGTCGGCGATAGACAGCGCCATGTCCTCCAATACGGAGATCATCTCCTTGAACAGGCGGCCTTCTTTCTTATCTACATTGATCTCCAAACCTTCAAATAAGCCGCGGATATATGCGACACGCTCGGTTACAGTCATGATTCCATTCCTCCTTTTCGGTTGGTCAGCCTTGGTTCACAGCCGTGGGAATTAGTCCTTCGCACGCTCCAGATATTCACCGGTGCGCGTGTCGATCTTGATCTTTTCGCCCTGGTCGATAAACAGCGGTACCTTTACCTCTGCGCCCGTCTCAACCGTTGCCGGTTTGAGCGTATTGGTCGCCGTATTGCCCTTGAAGCCCGGGTCGGTCTCCGTGATTTCGAGAACAACGAACATCGGTGGCTCAACAGCGAATACCTTGCCTTTGTATGCCAGAATCCGGCACATCATCTCTTCCTTGACGAAGCGGAAGTCATCGCCCAGGATATCCTTGCCAATCGGCTCCTGCTCATAGGTTTCGGTGTCCATGAAGTAATACAGGTCGCCATCGTTGTACAGGTACTGCATGTCCTTGCGCTCTACGAACGCTTCATCGTACTTATCATTTGGGTTGAACGAACGCTCGGTAACAGCTCCTGTCATCACGTTCTTCATCTTGGTACGCACAAAAGCAGCACCCTTGCCCGGCTTTACATGCTGGAAACTAACTACCTGGTAAACCTGTCCATCCATTTCAAAGGTTACACCGTTACGAAATTCGCCTGCGGTCATAAATTAACTCCTCCAGATTAACAATAAATGTAATTTTCATAAAATCTCTTTTTATTCTACCCCATCACATCTGTTTTTGCAAGCCTTACTTGCAAATTGTCAGATGTTTCGGCGCATTTGTCAAATCGCGGCATCCTTCCGGCGTAATCACCAGCATATCTTCGATGCGCACGCCGAACCGGTCTGGAATATAAATCCCCGGCTCCGCCGAAATGATATTTCCGTCTGCCAATGGTTTGTCATATTTCGGCGCGGCAAGCGGCAGTTCATGGATATCGATGCCGATGCCATGGCCGAAGCTATGCCCAAAGCACGGGCCATATCCTGCCGCTGTGATGACATCCCTCGCCGCCTTATCCACCTGCGCACCCGTAACACCCGGCTTTGCCGCCGCGATGCCCGCCTCCTGTGCCCGCAGGACAATATCATAAACCCGCTGCATCTCCTCCGTGGCATATTCTACCGCGACGGTACGCGTCATATCCGAGCAATAGCCTCCGACCGTACAGCCAAAATCCATCGTGACAAAATCGCCGGCTTCTATCGTCTTGTCCGACGGTACGCCGTGCGGCATAGACGACTTTTTCCCCGAAACGACGATGGGATCAAACGACATTTTTTCCCCGCCGTAATCCAGCATGCGGAACTCCAAAAGCGCGGCAATATGCTTTTCCGTGACGCCCACATGGATATCCTGCAAAGTTTCCGCCAATGCGCGCTCCGCAATGCGCTGCGCAGCAATGCAGCAGTCGATTTCCTCCTGTGTTTTGACCTGGCGCAAATCGCTGAGCAAGGCGCCCATGGGCACCATCTTCGCCTCTAATGCCTGTTCCCACTGCATATGCTCCGCGCACGTCATGGAATTTTCTTCATATGCAACAGCCTTTACGCCATCTTGACGGCAAACCTCATTGACCATGTCGGCATAGGATCTGCGCACCATGTCTACCTGGAAGCTTTGGCCCGCCCGCTTTTTTGCCGCCTCAATGTAACGGAAATCCGTAAACAGATGGCCGCCTTTGGCGGTGATCAGACAAACGCCTGCGGAGGATGGGAACCCGGTCGCATACCGCCGGTTTTGGGGGCTTGTAAGCAACGCTGCGTCAATCCCCGCCCGCCGCAGCGCATCCTGAATTTGTTTGAGCATGATAAAATCCCTCGTTCCTGATTCTTATTTAAACGTCGTCTTTCATATACTTTTGATACATGGATAGCATCGCCGCCGCATCCTCTGCCTGCGTGCCGGCGGATTCACAGATAAACCGCGGGGTATAGCCGCGCGCCGCGACCTCCATGGCAACCGGCTCAAAATCCGGCCCATAGATTTCATCCGCAAACGTCAGGTGCCGTACTTCGCCGCCCTTTCCATATTCAATTTTTGAAAAATGGCTGTGAAATATACGGGTCCGTTCCACGCCGATGGCGTTTTCCATCTGGTCAAATAACGCGGCGACATCCTCGCGGGTGCGCATCCCGCCATGGGTGCGTGCGTTCAGATGGCCAAAATCAATACACGGCAACAGCCTATCGTCCAAACGAACCAGCTCCAGAATCTCTTCCGCTGTGCCGATGACGTTGACTTTCCCCATGGTTTCCAGACAAATGGTAATCGCATCGTAACCGGCTGCGTCCTTCGCTTCCAGAATCATACGCACATTTCCGCGGCTGTTGTCCATCGCCGCCTCACGCGTGCGCTTTTTGCCAACGCCTCCCGTATGGACAACAATGCGATCTGCGCCCATATCGTGCGCCGCCCGGCAGCTGTCCAGCACATACCGGACATTCTTTTCCCGTTGGATATCTTCATCGGTCGACAAGTTGATAAAATATGGCGCATGCAGCGAAAGGGCGATGCCATGCTCCCGCGCCGCCTGCCCGATATGTTCGGCAGTTTCGGTCCCTACGCGGACGCCACGGCCACACTGATATTCATAGGCCGTCAAGCCTCGCTTGGCAATCCATGCCGGTGCATCCGCTGTTGCACGGAAGCCCTCTGCGGTAAATGCATCTGAATTGCCGGCTGGGCCAAATAATGCTTTCATCCTAAGCCTTCTTTCTAAGGGCGGTTTCCGTATCGCCCGATTTCTTCATATAGTGTACTGGATTTTTTATTGAATTGCAACCAACAGCAAAACCAAATGGGAGGAAAATGACATGGATTTTCAAACAAACTGGATTATCGCAGCTGCCGGGACAGACGCGGTGCACGCACGCGAAGCGGGCTTTACCTGCCTGCACCTATGCTCCCGCCTGTCGGAAGAAGGGGCTTTTTCCCTTCTTGCGCATCCGGCCAGCTCACGCGGGGATTTTCTCGGCATTGCCGACAGCAACGGCGTACCCAAAAAGTGCCAATCCTTTGCGTTTGACGCAGTTTCCGCAGCGGAAGCCCGTAGCTGTGCCGGGATCATGGCAGATTTTGAACGGCCTCTCTTACAGGAGCTGGCAGGCGCACTGGATCGGGAAACACAGCGCAGCGGCCTACAGTTGCTCATTCCGCTCTCACTGGCAGAATATGCGCCGCACGCCTGCGCCATCGCAGATACAGCTGTTTCT
>JAUNIY010000130.1 GCA_030523305.1 Eubacteriales bacterium | reverse complement strand
CAAATAACAATCCGCAATCGGCATGGCCTGCTGCTCCCGAATGTTGCGCAATAACAACATATCCATATCATCCATCTGTCCCACCATCGAGACAAACGCCGGATGGACGCTCTTTCCCGCCATGCTGGCCGCCAGCAAGTCTGCGTATGCCTCCCTCTGCCGTTCATCCGCCCATCCATATTGCAGCGCACCATTGCCTGCAATGCGGCGATCCGGCCTGCGCGGCTGTGCATCAATCCGCTTGCCAATTCGCTGGGACAACTCCTGTAAATCAGCCGGCTGCATCTGGTACGGCTGTAAATATGTCATGATTTGCTCTTCAAACATGGTACACAATCCTTTCCGCTGCAAAAACGCCCTGTCTTCCCCACGGGAAAACAGGACGTCATTGTCTGTATATTCGATTATCAGATAATCTTATTCCTGAATGCCCGGCAGCTTCGGAATGCTTTCAAAACCGCGCGCAAGATCTTCATCTGTCGGGATATAATCACTCATGGTCTTCTCATTGTACGCCTTGTATGCTGCCAAGTCAAAATATCCAGTACCGGTCAAGTTAAATAGGATGGTCTTCGCTTCACCGGACTCCCGGCACTTGAGCGCTTCGTCAATCGCCACACGGATTGCGTGAGAAGATTCCGGTGCCGGCAAAATTCCTTCCACTTTTGCAAACAGCTCAGCTGCCTCAAAGACAGACGTCTGCTCAACCGCACGCGCCTCATCCAGATAGCCGTCATGATACAGCTGAGACAGGATCGGGCTCATACCATGATACCGCAATCCGCCCGCATGGTTTGGCGAAGGGATGTAGCCGGAACCCAAGGTATACATCTTTGCCAACGGCGTTACCATGCCGGTGTCACAGAAGTCATAGGCAAACTTACCGCGGGTCATCGATGGGCAGGAAGCCGGTTCAACCGCAATAAAATGCGGTGCTTGCTTGCCAGCCAATTTATCCCCCATAAACGGTGCCATGATGCCGCCCAGATTGGAGCCGCCGCCAGCACAGCCAATGACGATATCCGGATATGCATCCACTTTTTCCATGGCTGCCTTTGCTTCCAAGCCAATCACGCTCTGATGGATCAGCACCTGATTGAGCACACTGCCCAGCACATAGCGATAGCCTTCATGCGTCGTCGCATATTCTACAGCCTCCGAAATGGCAGTACCCAGCGAACCCGTGCTTCCCGGGAACCGCTCATTCATCTTTCTGCCGACTTCGGTGGTCATCGATGGGGACGGTACAATGTCAGCATCGTACGTATGCATGACTTCTTTGCGGTATGGCTTTTGCTCATACGAGCATTTTACCATAAACACCTTGCAGTCCAGATCAAAGTAACGGCACGCCATGGAAAGCGCCGTGCCCCACTGGCCTGCGCCGGTTTCGGTGGTAACGCCTGTAAGGCCCTGCTCCTTGGCATAATATGCCTGTGCGATGGAGGAATTCAGCTTGTGGCTTCCGCTGGTGTTGCCGCCTTCGTATTTATAATAAATCTTCGCCGGCGTATCCAGCGCCTTTTCCAGATAATATGCACGCATCAACGGCGATGGGCGGTACATACGGTAACGGTCACGCACCGGCTCCGGAATATCAATAAACCGATCCGTAGCATTCAGCTCCTGCTTCGCCAGCTCAGTGCAGAACACTGGCTCCAGATCGGCAACCTCAACCGGCTTCAATGTACCAGGATGCAGGATCGGGCGATGGTCGGTCTTCATGTCCGCGCGGACGTTGTACCACTGCTTTGGAATCTCATCCTCACTCAGATAGATTTTATACGGATCTCTTGCCATGTTTCTCTTCTCCAATAAACAAAAATCATTTCACGCTTTACAAAAATAAAGTGTATATTTATTATAATTGCACGCAATCGGCATGTCAAGAGAATTACAGCATCTTAAACCAGATATCTCTATACAGGCTTTTGCCGCCCCGCTCACATTGATTTTCTTAGAAAAAAGCCGCAGGCTCCCATGGAGAAGCCTGCGGCTGCATTGTATATGAAATCGTTGCTTACTTAATCGCATTGCGAGATGGATCGCGCAAAACGACGTCATGTGCGCCGCCTTCTACCAGGGACGTAGCAGATACCAGCGTGATCTTTGCATTCTGCTGTAGCTCCGGAATGGTCAGGGCACCGCAATTGCACATGGTCGAGCGGACCTTTGCCAGCGTCATACCAACGTTATCCTTCAACGCGCCTGCATATGGTACATAGGAGTCAACGCCCTCCTCAAACGACAGCTTCTTCTCGCCGCCCATATCATACCGCTGCCAGTTCCGCGCACGGGCAGAGCCTTCGCCCCAATACTCCTTCATATAGGAGCCTCCAACAACCACACGGTTGGTTGGCGACTCATCGAAGCGAGAGAAATAGCGCCCAAGCATCAGGAAATCTGCGCCCATTGCCAACGCCAGCGTCATATGGTAATCATATACCAAGCCACCATCCGAGCAAATCGGGATATATACACCGGTCTGCTCATAGTATTCGTCACGCGCCTGAACAACGTCGATGAGGGCGGTAGCCTGTCCGCGACCAATGCCCTTCTGCTCGCGGGTGATACAAATGGAGCCGCCGCCAATCCCCACCTTGATAAAATCTGCGCCGCACTTCGCGAGGAAGCGGAAGCCTTCCTTATCGACAACGTTGCCCATACCGACCTTGACAGTATCGCCATAGTGCTCACGGATCCAGTCGATGGTGATTTTCTGCCATTCGGTGAAACCTTCCGAGGAGTCGATACACAATACGTCCGCACCTGCTTCCACCAGCGCAGGGACACGCTCAGCATAGTCGCGGGTATTGATGCCAGCGCCTACCATGTAACGCTTGTGAGCATCCAGCAGCTCGAGCGTATTTTCCTTATGGGAATCATAGTCCTTGCGGAATACCATATACATCAGGTTCTGATTTTCATCGATGATCGGAAGGGCATTCAGTTTGTGATCCCAGATGATATCGTTTGCAATTTTCAGCGTGGTATCCTTCGGCGCCGTGATGAGCTTATCAAACGGCGTCATGAACTCGCTGACCTTGGTCGCGCGGTCCATCCGACTAATGCGGTAATCCCGCCCGGTCACAATGCCCAGCAGCCGGCCATTTGCTGTGCCATCCTCCGTAACCGCCATGGTAGAATGGCCTGTCTTTTCCTTCAGTTCCAGCACATCTGCCAGCGTCTGATCCGGCTTGATGTTGGAATCGCTGACGACAAAGCCCGCCTTATAGCTCTTGACCCTGGCGATCATAGCGGCTTCGGATTCGATGCTCTGGGAGCCATAGATAAAGGACATGCCGCCTTCTTTTGCAAGCGCGATCGCCATTGTATCGTTGGAAACTGCCTGCATGATGGCAGATACCATCGGGATATTGATGGAAATCGGGCACTCCTCTTCGCCCTTGCGGTATTTGACAATCGGTGTTTTCAGACTAACATTCGCGGGAATACACTCTTTGGAAGAATACCCTGGTACCAGCAGGTATTCACTGAAAGTATGGGACGGTTCGTCAAAATAATATGCCATCTTTGTTCGACTCCCTTCGAGATCTTCAATTCAAATTTTTGTGACAGTTGTAATTGAATAACATTATACTCGCTGCGGAAAATAAAGTAAACTGACTTTCTGTCGAAATTTTCCTGAAAAACCCTTTTGTTCATGGGCATTTTTCCTTTTGCCGGACAGCATGCATTTCTTGCCACACAATTTTGCAAAGATTTGTGCAATAATCGGGCCTGCCAGAAAACCCGCCGGACAAGGCCGACGGGTCAATGGATATCTATCTTTTTCCATCCTGCACGCTATACACGCTTATTTCTGCGTCACTGCACGCAAGAACATCTTCGTTCGCTCCTGTTGCGGGTGTTCGAAAATCTGTTCTGGCGTGCCCTCTTCGGTGATATACCCATCCGACATAAAAATCACGCGGTCAGCCACTTCACTGGCAAAGCCCATCTCATGCGTGACGACAACCATGGTCATGCCATCCTTTGCAAGCGCCTTCATAACCTCGAGTACCTCGCCGACCATCTCCGGGTCTAGCGCGCTGGTTGGTTCATCAAACAAGATTGCCTTCGGCTCCATCATCAAGGAACGAACAATCGCAACACGCTGTTTCTGTCCGCCAGACAGCTGCGCCGGATAATTCTGTGCTTTTTCTGACAACCCAACGCGCTCCAACAAGTCCATGGCCTTTTTCTGCGCATCATCTTCGCGCATCAGCTTTTGCTTGACCGGCGCCAACGTCAGATTATCCAAAACGGTCAGATGATTGAACAAGTTAAAGTGCTGGAATACCATACCCAATTTCTGGCGAACCTTATTGATATCGCAAGATTTGTCCGTAATGGTCTTACCATCGAAAATAATTTCGCCGCCCGACGGCTCTTCCAGGCGGTTGAGGCAACGCAGGAACGTACTCTTGCCGGAACCGGACGGCCCGATGACAACAACACATTCCCCCGCCTGGATATGGCAGTCAATTTTCTTCAATACCTGAAGATCGCCAAAGCTTTTTTGTAAGTCCTTAACGATTATCACTTTGACGCAGCCTCCTCTCAATGATAGCCAAAGCCCATGTCATAAGCTTTACCACAATATAGTAAACAATTGCTACTGCAATCAGCGGCAGGAACGCCTGATAGGTACGCGATACAATAAAGTCGCCCGCTTTGGTCAGATCCACAATGGCCACATAGCCAACGATGGAGGTTTCCTTGACCAGCGTAATCATTTCGTTGCCCAACGCCGGGATAACGTTTTTAATCGCCTGCGGCAGGACAATGTAACGCATGGTCTCCCCGTAGGTAAAGCCCAGGGAACGCCCGCCTTCCATCTGCCCGATATCCACTGCCAGAATACCGCCGCGAATGTTTTCTGCAACATATGCTGCGCTGTTGATGCCAAACGACAAGATCGCTGCTACAACCGCATATCGGCTGCGGAAAATGACCATGAACATAATCAATAGCTGAACCATCGACGGTGTCCCGCGGATGACATCGATATAAACGCCCGCAATGCGCGACCACAATGTCTTGCGCTTTCTGCGTGTTTCGGTCAGTTTCATCAATGCTAAAATGAATCCCAGGAGAATACCCAAAATACCTGCACACGCTGAAATGCCGATGGTAACGCCCAAGCCCTTGAGCATCAGCTGATAGCCGTTGGTGTCCACAAAAACATATTTCAGGTTTGCAAGGAAGCCCCGTTCAGCGTCTTCTTCTGTGTCGCTGTCGTTGATATACTCTTCTACCAACGCATCAAACGTACCATCTTCCTTGATCGTTGCAAGGCCGCTGTTGATCTTCTCCAGCAGCTCCGTGTTGCCTTTGCCGACTGCAATGGCATATTCCTCCGTGGATGTATCATCCTCAATCAGCTTGAGCTTATCCTGATTGTTTTTCACAAAGTTTTCAGCCGGGTTCTTATCAATGACAACTGCATCGACACCGCCGTTATTCAATGCGACAACTGCATCGGTGCCCTTTTTAAAGCGCTGCACCTCCGTGTTTTCATCTGTGATGACATTGTCTTCCGCAGGCGTGCACAGGATATCTCCCGTTGTGCCCTCCTGCACCGCAACCTTTTTTCCGTTCAGGTCTGCCAGACTGGTAATGTCGCTGTCCTGTGGAACCACGATGCACTGTGTTGCCGTATAGTAGCTATCGGAAAAATCAACCGACTGCTGCCGTTCCTCCGTCACCGTCATGCCTGCGATAACGGCATCTAGGCTTCCGGTTGACAGCGAAGCAATCAAGGATTTGAATTCCATGTTGGTGATGTTGACGTCAAATCCTTCCGCCTCGCCAATCGCCTTGATAATCGCAATATCAAAGCCATCCGGTTCGCCGTTGTCGTTCATATATTCAAACGGAGGAAATTCCGCGTTTGTGCCAACCGTGATCGTCAATTCAGCATCTGCGGAAGCTTCCTCTTCTTCTCCGCCAATGTATTCGGCAACCAGCTGATCAAACGTACCGTCTTCCTTGATCGTTGCAAGGCCACGGTTGATCTTTTCCATCAGCTCGGTATTACCTTTGCCGACTGCAATGGCATATTCCTCCGTGGTGGTGTCGTCCTCAATCATTTTGAGTTTGCCCTTGTTGTTGGCAACGAAATTTTCCGCCGGGTTCTTATCAATGACAACTGCATCGACACCGCCATTGTTCAGCGCAACAACAGCATCGGTACCCTTCTTAAAGCGCTGCACCTCTGTGCCCGCGTCCGTAATGACATCGTTGTCCTCCCCCGGTGTGCATAAAATGTCTCCGGTTGTGCCTTCCTGCACTGCAACCTTTTTGCCATTTAAATCCGCTAGCTCGGTGATATCACTGTCCACTGGAACAATAATACATTGCTTCGCTGTATAATAACTGTCGGAAAAATCAACCGATTGCTGGCGTTCCTCTGTCACCGTCATGCCTGCAATGACAGCATCCAGGCTTCCGGTTGACAGCGATGCAATAAGGGATTTGAATTCCATATTGGTCACTTTGACTTCAAAGCCCTCTGCTTCGCCAATCGCCTTGATAACAGCGATGTCGAATCCATCCGGTTCGCCATCATTGTTGATGTACTCGAACGGCGGGAACTCTGCGTTTGTGCCGACCGTAACCACATCCGCTGCCTGCGCTGTCTTCGTGACAGGAAAGAACATGCCACAGGCAAAAAGCAGACATGCAAGGCACAGTACAAGCGTCCGTCTTATACCCTTTTTCATTCTTTTTTGTCCCTTCTTTTTTGATATATTCATAAAAAAGAGGATCGGGACAACCGATAAAGACAACCGTTGTCCCATCCTCTGATTTATTTAAAAAAGCAATTGTGTCTGCGGTATTATTCTACCGGGATGGTCCAGCCCATATCATCCTTGAGCGTGCCCCACTGGATGCCGGTGAGCGTATCATACAGTTTATGTGTTACCGGGCCAATCTCGCCATTGTTGATGTACGCAACGTCGCCCTCGTAACACAGTTCGCCGACCGGGGAGATAACAGCGGCAGTACCCGTACCGAATACCTCTTCCAACTTGCCTTCCTTGGATGCCTTCATGATGTCGGCAATCGGCAAACGCTCTTCGGA
>JAUNIY010000129.1 GCA_030523305.1 Eubacteriales bacterium | reverse complement strand
TCCTCCGGAACCATAACGTCAACCTGCATGATCGGCTCGGTCAGAACCGGATCTGCCTTCTTCATAGCTTCCTTGAATGCCATAGAACCGGCAATCTTAAATGCCATTTCAGAAGAGTCAACTTCATGGTACGATCCATCATACAGCGTAACCTTGCAGTCTACAACCGGGTAGCCTGCCAGTACGCCATTCTGCATAGCGCCCTGGATGCCCTGGTTGACCGGCTCGATGTATTCCTTCGGAATTGCACCGCCGACAACCGAATTGACAAACTCGTAGCCTGCGCCCGGTTCGTTCGGCTCCAGAATGATCTTAACATGACCATACTGGCCCTTACCACCAGACTGGCGTGCATACTTGGTCTCGACATCGGCCTTGCGACGGATGGTTTCCTTATATGCTACCTGCGGCTTACCTACATTTGCCTCTACCTTGAATTCACGCAGCAGACGGTCAACGATGATTTCCAGATGCAGTTCGCCCATGCCGGCGATGATGGTCTGACCGGTTTCATCGTCAGTCCAGGTCTTGAAGGTCGGGTCTTCTTCTGCCAGCTTTGCCAGCGCGATACCCATCTTCTCCTGGCCAGCCTTGGTCTTCGGCTCAATTGCAACGCGGATAACCGGATCCGGGAAGTTCATGGACTCCAGGATGATCGGATATTTTTCATCACACAGCGTATCGCCGGTGGTGGTGTTCTTGAAGCCTACAGCTGCGGCAATATCGCCGGAATATACTTTGGTGATATCCTCACGATGGTTTGCATGCATCAGCAGGATGCGGCCCATTCTCTCGCGCTTATCCTTGGTTGCATTGAGTACGGAAGTACCTGCATCCAGTGTACCAGAATATACGCGGAAGAACGACAGACGGCCAACGAACGGGTCGGTGGCAATCTTAAATGCCAGTGCAGAGAACGGCGCGTTGTCGTCGGACGGACGCTCATCCTCTTCATCGGTGTCCGGATTGATACCCTTGATCGGCGGGATGTCAATCGGCGCCGGCATGTAATCGATAATAGCATCCAGCAGCATCTGGACACCCTTATTGCGGTAAGCGGTACCGCACAGTACCGGAACCAGCTTATTGTCGATGGTAGCCTGGCGCAGCGCCTTCTTCAGATCCTCGACCGGGATCTCCTCGCCCTCCAGGTACATCATCATCAGTTCTTCATCGGTATCGCAGATCAGTTCTACCATTTCGTCATGGTACTGCTGTGCCTTTTCCTGCATATCAGCCGGGATATCCTCATCGCGGATATCCTTGCCGAGGTCATCATAGTAAACCTCAGCGCGCATCGTCATCAGGTCAATGATACCGACAAAATCGCTCTCCGAACCGATCGGCAACTGGATCGGAACCGGGACACATTTCAGACGGTCCTTCATCATCTGTACAACATTATAGAAGTCAGCGCCCATGATATCCATCTTGTTGACGAATGCCATACGCGGTACCTTATAATCGTCTGCCTGATGCCATACGGTTTCGGACTGCGGTTCAACGCCGCCCTTTGCGCAGAATACGCAAACGGAGCCGTCGAGGACACGTAGGGAACGCTGTACTTCTACCGTGAAGTCAACGTGGCCCGGGGTGTCGATGATATTGATTCTATGATCCTTCCACTTACAGGTTGTCGCAGCGGAAGTGATGGTGATACCGCGCTCTTTTTCCTGGGCCATCCAGTCCATGACAGATGCGCCTTCGTGCGTCTCACCAATCTTATGCGTACGTCCGGTATAATACAGGATACGCTCTGTGGTGGTCGTCTTACCAGCGTCGATATGCGCCATAATACCAATATTTCTGGTTTTTTCCAGTGAAAATTCTCTTGGCATATGAATCTCCTTTCGTAAAGCTACCCGCAGAAATTAGTATCTGTAATGAGCAAACGCCTTGTTAGCCTCTGCCATCTTATGGGTATCTTCACGCTTCTTAACAGCGCCGCCCAGATTGTTCACAGCATCCATGATCTCACCGGCCAGACGCTCTGCCATCGTTCTCTCAGAACGGGTGCGGGCATACTTGGTGATCCAACGCAGGCCCAGGGTCTGACGGCGTTCCGGACGAACCTCCATCGGGACCTGATAGGTAGCACCGCCGACACGGCGAGCCTTAACCTCCAGGGACGGCATGATGTTGTCCATCGCCTCGGTAAATACTTCTAACGGATCGCGGCCAGTCTTCTCCTTCACGATGTCAAAAGCACCGTAAACAACCTTCTGAGCCACGCCCTTCTTACCATCGAGCATAATCGAGTTAATCAGCTTGGTAACGAGCTGGGAACCATAGAGCGGGTCTGCAAGGACCTCTCTCTTGGGAACAAAACCTCTTCTTGGCACGATACTTCCCTCCTTCACAAAAAAATGATTTCATAGGTACTTCAAAAGCCACCCCTGGCTTTTGTCATCGCCTGTCCGAGGTGTCTGAAATAAATCTGTTCAAACGCGCTCAGGACAAAGCTTGCTTTCTGCTTTGCTTGAGTTTCTGTGTTCAAGTCAAACGCACGGGTTGATGTGGGTTGAAAAATACAGGCTTACTTGCCCGGCTTCGGACGCTTTGCGCCGTACTTCGAGCGGGCCTGATGGCGGTTTGCAACACCCTGGGTATCCAGAGAGCCGCGGATGATGTGGTAACGAACACCCGGAAGGTCCTTAACACGGCCACCGCGTACCATAACAACAGAGTGCTCCTGCAGGTTATGGCCGATGCCCGGAATGTAAGCGGATACTTCCATGCCGTTGGTCAGCTTAACACGAGCGACCTTACGCAGTGCAGAGTTCGGCTTCTTCGGTGTCATGGTCTTGACAGTTGTGCAGACGCCTCTTTTCTGCGGGGACGGCTGGCTGGTTGCCTTCTTCTTCAGGGAGTTCAGGCCTACCTGCAGAGCCGGAGCAGTGGACTTGTATTCCGTTTCCTTTCTGCCCTTGCGTACAAGCTGGTTAAAGGTTGGCATTTAACTTGCACCTCCTTCAAAAGATTGAATAGATTTATTTCAGCGGGAAATGCTTGTCCCGTTAAAATCAGTCGAGTATGGTGACAACTGCCGCGCCGACCGCGATGCCGACTGCGCTTCCAAGCTCCTTCATGGAAGGAACCTCCGTCACCTCAACGTTTTGCTGTTCACATAATTCATAGATCGGTCCGGTAATCCGACGCTCTGCGTCCGCGGCAATGAATACTGCTTTTGCACTGCCGTCACGGATGACTTTTTTTGACTGCTTCACGCCGACAACCTTTGCCGACGAGGCCAGCTGTGAGAGCATAGAAATACCTCCTTATTGCATACCCGTTTATTTTACATGATAAATTTCCTCCTGTCAATCTTTTTTTCCTCGTTTTTACAAAGCATTATACAGGATATCCATTTTTACGGGTTTTATACATTCTTTTACGTGGGCAGAAAAAAATCCCTCGCCGGCGCATCGTTTCGTCCATCCAGACCGTTTGCAGGCATCTGCCCGCTATCCTGCAAGCTATTTGACCAGGCCCCTCAAATCGTACAGCAGCCCTCTGTCATACAGCTTATCATAGCGTTTTTGCTCCTCCTCGCTCGCCTGAGCGTATACCTCCTGATGATAATCCAGGTATCCATGCGCCAAAATCGCATACACACACACCGCCGCCGCAGTCGCTTGCAGCATCCGCTTGCGCGATGGCTTGCTTGCAATCCATTGCCACACAGCAAACAGCAGAAACGCCGTCATCACCAGAAACAGCAGATACAGGCCATACTGTCCAAAAAAGCTTTTGTGCAGCGATTCCTTACAGGCACGGCGCAGCACCGCGTCGAGCCGCACAATGCGCACGCTGTACAAGGCCAATGCGACCGCAACCGCAAAACATCCATATTTCCAGTATTTGTTGTTCCGCATGATGGTATTCCTCGGTTTCTCAGGGCTTCCGTGTGACAGTATAACACAAGTGCGAACGGTTTTCACGTGTGAGATTGTACGAAAAACGATGGTTTTCGCGTCAGCCCTTGCACAAAAAAGCGTTGCTTTTGTCTTGGCAGTCCCGGCACAATTGCACGTCTCAATGGATCCAGCGCTCCGGATGCGCGGCCAAATCCGCGATATCATTGAGCGCCTTTGCGCTGTGCCAACCGTCTGCCGCCGCATGGTTGATCGACAGCGACAACGGCATATATTTTTTTCCATTCTGTTCGCGCCACTTTCCCATGACAAAAATGGGGAATAACATTTGAGGCGCTGTATACGCATCGCAGCCATGCCCTGTGAAGCTCAGCCACGGCAGCATGGACAATGCTGCAAATCCTTCCGGCCTGCCGTCCTTTGCTTTGATGCCCTTGACATCGGCATACGTTTCCATGTCCTCCACAGCCTGTGCATAAAATGTGTGGAAATCATCATCCCATTGCGTCCATATATCGGAAAACGTATGATCGTCCTTATGAAAAATCGTATAGGACGGCACACAGTATTCCCAGTATCCCGGGTTCCCATCGGCATCCGTCGCCATGCGCAGCTCGATGGTGTCGTTGACCACACGCATAATCATCCACAACACCGTGGGATAAAAACGCAGCTTATTCTGCTTGACGCAATCGTACAGCGCTGTGATATCAATATTGACATTCAGATTATAGCGCGTATGCACCGTATCTGTATAATAGCGAAAATGCGCAGCACGCGGCCACGTTTCGCAGTCCAACGGATGAAATACCATGTCCTTTCGCCTCCTGCTGTACAGTATACCACAGATGCCAAGCGCACGCACGAAGTATTCTATACTTATGAAAAAAGAGGCTGCACTACAGGTACAGCCTCTTTGTTGTGATTCTCAGTTAATCCAAATTGTGGATCTCTTCGTAATGGCCTTCGCGGTATTCCTGCAAGCCGGAGCCTGCCGGAATCAGCTTGCCGATCAGGACATTCTCCTTCAGACCGGTCAGCGGGTCGATCTTGCCCTTGATGGCCGCGTCGGTCAGCACGCGTGTGGTCTCCTGGAAGGAGGCTGCGGACAGGAACGAATCGGTTGCCAAAGCGGCCTTGGTAATACCCATCAGAACCGGAGACCAGGTTGCCAGCTCCAGCTCGGTTTCACCTGCTGCAATGCGCTGCTCAATCTTTTCGTTTTCATCCTCCAACTCAAGGATGCTCAACATTGCGCCTGGAAGCAGATCGGTATCGCCTGCCTCCTCCACCTTCACCTTGCGCATCATCTGGCGAACAATGACTTCAATGTGCTTGTCGTTCAGATCAACGCCCTGCTGACGGTAAACCTTCTGGACTTCCTTAATCAGGTAGTCCTGCACGGCGCGCGGGTTCAGGATACGCAGGATATCGTGCGGATTGAGTGCGCCTTCATTGAGCTGATGGCCCTGCTCGATCTCGTCGCCATCCTCTACACGGATGCCGGAAGAGGATGCCAGCTGATAGCTCTTGGTCTCGCCGGTCTGCGCGTTGACGATGTTGACCGTCTTAACCGTGGTGCGCTTGTTCTGTTCGATGGTAACAACACCACCGATTTCCGCCAGCGTTGCCACCTTCTTCGGCTTTCTCGCCTCAAACAGTTCTTCGACACGCGGGAGGCCCTGCGTGATATCGGAACCTGCAATACCGCCGGAGTGGAAGGTACGCATGGTAAGCTGCGTGCCCGGCTCGCCGATGGACTGTGCGGCAATAATACCAACCGATTCGCCCATCGCACACGGCGCGTTGAACGCCAAGTTGGAGCCATAGCAATGTGCGCAGACGCCTTTGCGGGCGCGGCACTGCAAAACGGTGCGGATCTGGACCTTCTTGATACCGGCGTTTACAATGCGTTCTGCATCCGCTTCGGTCATCATATCTTCCTTATGCTGCAAAACCTCGCCAGTGCTCGGATCGATGACATCATCAACCGGGTACCGACCAACCAGACGCTCTGCCAGTGGCTCGATGCACGAATTGCCTTCCATGATATCCTCTACCCAGATACCGGTGGAAGCGCCGCAATCTTCCTCGCGGATGATGACATCCTGTGATACGTCAACCATGCGTCGGGTCAGATAACCGGAGTCCGCAGTACGCAGCGCGGTATCTGCCAAGCCCTTGCGCGCGCCTCGCGCAGAGATAAAGTATTCCAATACCGACAAGCCTTCGCGGAAGTTCGACTTGACCGGAATCTCGATGGTACGGCCAGCTGCGTTTGCCATCAAGCCACGCATGCCCGCCAGCTGACGGATCTGGTTGATGGAACCGCGGGCGCCGGACTGCGCCATCATGTGGATCGGGTTGAAACGATCGCTGTCCATCTTCTCCTGCAACGCATTGGTTACAGTTTTGGTGGTTTCCTCCCACTCTCGTACAACCAGGCGGTACCGTTCGTTGTCCGTAATAAAGCCGCGCTTGTACTTGCGGTCGATCGCCGCTACCTTCTTCTCCGAAGCGGTAATCAGCGCCTGCTTATCCTCCGGAACAGCGATATCCGAGAACGATACGGTCAGCGCACCCTTAGTGGAATACTGATAGCCCATCGATTTAATCGCGTCGAGAACTTCAGCGGTCGTGTTAAAGCCATGGATGCTGATGCACTTGTCAATGATCTTGCCCAGCTGCTTCTTGCCACAGGTCTGCATGATCTCCAGCTTGAGCATATCCTGCTTGGTCTTTCTCTCGACGAAGCCCAGATCCTGCGGGATCTTCTGGTTGAAGATCAAGCGGCCAGCGGTCGCGTCCACCAGGCCGGTGACGGTTTCGCCGTCAATCACCATGCTGCGGCGCACCTTGATCGGTGCGTGGATACCAATAAAGCCTTCGTCATATGCCATGAGCGCCTCGTCTTCATTGCGGAAGATCTTGCCTGCGCCCTTTTCTGTCTCACGGTCAATGGTCAGATAATAGGAACCCAGTACCATATCCTGAGACGGGACAGTAACCGGCTTGCCATCCTGCGGCTTGAGCAGGTTGTTTGCGGAAAGCATCAGCAACCGTGCTTCTGCCTGCGCCTCTACGGACAGCGGCAGATGCACCGCCATCTGGTCCCCGTCAAAGTCGGCGTTAAACGCGGTACAAACCAGCGGATGCAGCTTGATTGCGCGCCCCTCTACCAGGATCGGCTCGAACGCTTCGATACCCAGACGGTGCAACGTCGGCGCACGGTTCAGCAGAACCGGATGGCCCTTGATGACGGTTTCCAGCGCATCCCAAACCTCCGGCTTGCCGCGCTCTACCATTTTCTTTGCAGACTTGATATTGGACGCCTGGCCTGTCTGCACCAGACGCTTCATGATAAACGGCTTAAACAGCT
>JAUNIY010000128.1 GCA_030523305.1 Eubacteriales bacterium | reverse complement strand
TTCGAGAAGGCAGTGCGCGCATATGCCGAAAAGCTGGGCTTTCAGGCGTAATTTTTGATACGATTCCCCGCCTTGCGTTGCAGCTTCCCTGCCCGAGAAATCGGGACAGGAAGCGCCGCAGGGTGGGATAAACAGACGGGATGGAGGCGAAATATATGAACAAACGAGTGGTTATTGCACTGGGCGGAAACGCATTGGGAAAAGATATTGACGAGCAGAAGGTTGCCGTAGAAAAAACCGCGAGCGTCATTGTCGATCTCGTGCAGCAGGGACTGGAAATCGTCATCACGCACGGCAACGGCCCGCAGGTAGGCATGATTCAGGACGCGATGGACAACGTCGTTGTCAAGTACAAAATTTACAAGCAGGTACCGCTGCCGAGCAGCATTGCGATGAGCCAGGGCTACATCGGCATTGATCTGCAAAATGCGATCAAGTACGAGCTGCGCCGCCGCAACATGGATACCAAGGTATCGACAATCCTGTCCCAGGTTGAGGTGGACAAAAACGATCCGGCATTCCAGCACCCAACCAAGCCAATCGGCAGGTTCATGACCAAGGAAGAGGCCGAGATCAATGAAGCGCATGGCATCCCGTGTATGGAAGACGCAGGCAGAGGCTACCGCATTGTCGTGGCATCCCCGATGCCGAAGCGCATCCGCGAGCTGGAAACCATCAAGACGCTGCTCGCAGCTGGACACATCGTCATTGCCTGTGGTGGTGGCGGCATGCCAGTCATTGAGGAAAACGGCAAGCTTTCCGGGGTCAATGCGGTTGTCGATAAGGACAACGTCAGCTGCCTGTTGGCGCAGAACCTGGACGCGGACCGGCTGGTTATCCTGACAGCGGTAGAACATGCGGCACTGAATTACCGCAAGGAAAACCAGGTATGGCTGTCGGATATTTCTGTAGAGGAAGCGAAGCAATATGTTGCCGAAGGGCATTTTGCGCCCGGATCCATGCTTCCGAAGGTCGAGGCATCCATCCGGTTCGCAGAATCCAAGCCGGGTCGCCGCGCGCTCATTACGCTGCTGGATAAAGCATCGGATGGCCTTGCGGGTAAGACCGGCACGGTGATTACCTTGTAAGAAATTGGTCCGTGGGGCTGTAGGAGTGATATCAAAATGAATATACCAGTTACGATCTTTATGTGGGTGATGGCATTTTTGCCGATTGCCGTGCTGCTGGTTTTGCTGATTAAATTCCAGTGGGGTGCAACCGAAGCGGCGCCGATTGGGCTGCTCATCACCATCATCACAGGCATTTTTGTCTATAAGGCCGATGTTACGCTGATTGCGGCGGAGAGCGCCAAAGGCATCTGGAACGCGCTGATTATTTTGCTGATTGTGTGGACGGCGATCCTGATGTACCAGGTCGGCGACGAGGCCAAAGCGTTCCTCGTCATCCGCAACGGGATGCGCAAGCTGCTGCCAAATGAGCTGCTGCTCGTGCTCGCCATGGGCTGGATTTTTGAAAGCTTTTTGCAGGGCATCACCGGCTTTGGCGTGCCGGTTGCCGTCGGCGCGCCGCTGCTCATCGGCATCGGTGTGCAGCCGATGTGGGCAGTTATCATCCCGCTGTTTGGGCAGGCGTGGGGCAATACTTTCGGCACGCTGGGCGCAGCCTGGGATTCGCTTGCCATGAGCGCGGGCCTGGCGGCTGGCACGCCGGAATATCTGTCGACTGCGCTGTGGACAGCGGCCTTTATCTGGCTGTGGAATATCATCGGCGGCGTGGCAATATGCTGGTTCTATGGCCGGGGCAAGGCGGTCAAAAAGGGCCTCCCAGCGGTGCTGATCCTGTCCGTCATTCAGGGCGGCGGCGAGCTGCTGCTTGCCGGGGTCAATACGACAATCTGCTGCTTTGTACCGTCTACCATTTCGCTGCTGGTTATTCTGCTGCTCGGCAGGAGCAAGCTGTACCGCGAGGAATGGTCGGTGGAAAACAGCCCGATCATGAACCGCAAATTTACCAGCCAGGGCGCAGATGAAACGCCGAAGGATATGACGCTGGTACAGGCGTTTGTACCGTATTTCCTGCTCTCCATCATTACGCTGGTCGTGCTGGTGGTCAGCCCGATCAACGAATTTCTCGGACAGGTAAAAATCGGCTTTGCGTTCCCGGAAACAGTTACGGGCTACGGCTATGTCAACGAGGCGAGCGAATCGTTTTCTCCGCTGTCGATCTTTACCCATGCAAGCATGTTCCTGTTTGTTTCGTCCATCCTTGGCCTGCTATTTTATAAAAAGCACGGCTGGATCAAAAAGGGCGGCGTCAAGCGCGTCTTTGCCAAGTCGGTCTCGATGACGATGCCCTCCGGCATTGCCGTCATCGGCTTGGTCATCATGTCCAAGATCATGGATGGTACGGGGCAGACGGTGGTGCTGGCAAACGGCATTGCAGACGTCCTCGGCGTCGTATACGTTGTTTTTGCACCGTTTGTAGGCCTGCTGGGTACGTTTATGACCGGCAGCAACATGAGCTCGAATATCCTGTTCGGCGGCTTCCAGCTGACAACAGCCAAGCTGCTCGCCGTTGATCCATCTATTATTTTGGGTGCGCAGTCGGCCGGCGGCGCAATCGGCAGCGCTGTCAGTCCGAGCAAGATTATCCTGGGTACGACGACGGCAAATATCCTGGGAAGCGAAGGCAAGGTGCTCAAAAAGATCATGAGCATTACCATCCCGGCGACGATCCTGATCGGCATCATTGTGTTTGCCGTGGTGGGATTATAAGTGGAGGCGGAACATATGGAACAAAAGGGCTTTTTTCAAACAAAAGCAGGCGGGCTGACCATTGCGTTTATCGTCATTATGATCGCGTTTGCAATGATTTTGGCCGGCCTCTATATGGGCATGGACGCGCTGTGCGTGATCGGCTTTGTCCTCATCGTTGCGGCAATGCTGTATTCGCCGGTGGATGTCTATGTGATACATCGGAAAGACAAGCGGTAATATCCTGAGACAGGAGGAAAGACAATGGCAATAGAAGATATTGTTGGAAGGATCGCCGGCGATCTGGAGCACTTAAAACGGTATACGGCGACGCCAAAGGCCGGATGCACGCGGCTGCCTTTTACGAAGGAAGCGCGTCAGGCTGTGGATTATCTAAAAACCATTATGGCGGAAGCCGGTTTGGAAGTAAAAGAAGATGCGGCAGGAAACGTATTCGGCACGCTGGCCGGCAGCGACCCGACACTTCCCTGTGTTATGATGGGTTCCCACTACGATTCGGTTGTCCATGGCGGGGACTATGACGGCATTGCGGGCGTCATTTGTGCGGTGGAGACCGCACGCCAGCTCAAGGAGCGCGGCATCCAGCCGAAGCGGAATTTCGTCGTCGCAGGCTTCTGCGATGAAGAGGGTATGCGCTTTGGCACAGGCTATTTTGGTTCTGGCGCAATGCTGGGCAAGCGGGACGTCGCATATTGTAAGCGGTTCCGCGATACCGATGGGATTTCCATTTATGAAGCCATGCAGGCGTATGGACTCGATCCAAACCGCATCGAAGAGGCCGCATGGCCGGAGGGGTCGATCGGCTGCTTCATTGAAGCCCACATCGAGCAAGGACCTATGCTGGATGCAGGGAATATCGAAATTGGCCTGGTAGACTGCATCGTCGGCATCCAGCGTTATATGATTACCGTCAATGGCCGGGCAGATCACGCCGGCACCACACCGATGGATATGCGCATGGACGCTGTGGAGGCGGCAACCAAGGTCATTTCCAAGATCCCGGACTGGGCGCGGGAAAAGGCGGACGGCACCGTTGCCACAACCGGCTTTATCCGGACCATACCGGGCGGCATGAACATCGTTGCGGAGCAGTGTGAATTTACAGTGGATATCCGCTCGCGCAACAATGACAACATCAATGATATTGTGCGCCGGATCAGTGCAGCGCTCGACCGTGAGACCGAGGCGATCGGCGGAAGCTATGAGATGGACAACAAGCTGACCATCACACCGGTCAATCTGTCCCAGGGCATGCTGTCGGTGATGGAGGAAAGCTGTAAGGAGCATGCGTTCAGCTATCAGTACCTGCCGAGCGGCGCCGGACACGATGCGCTTGAGATTGGACAGGTCCTGCCGACAGTCATGCTGTTTGTGCCGAGTAAGGACGGCAGAAGCCATTGCCCGGTAGAATTTACAAGATACAGTGACCTTGCGAAGGCGGCTGTTGTCCTGCTGGATCTGGCAGAAAAGCTGTTGACGGAATAAATTTTCCGACGCGGAAGGAAGGGACGGGGATATCAGCCAAATCCGGTATGGTATTCTCCGTCCCTTTTTGTTATACTATACATACAGGAACAAGAGAAAAGATTTTGTATGGTATGATGAAGGTGGAAAGATGGGACTGACGGTACAGGATTTGCTGGAGATGGAACAGGTGAATCAGATTTCGCTGATCTGTGGTACGAAAGGGTTAACAAACGAAATAACAGGCGTTACCATCATTGAAGCGCCGGATATTGTGCATTTTATCACAGGGGGCGAGCTGCTGCTCACGGGCCTGTATGCGTTTCAGTCGTGCAGCATCCAGGAATACAAGACATATATCGAGGAGCTGCGCAATAAGCAGGTGAGCGGGATTATCCTCAAACAGGGGCGGGATGTCGAGGACGCCGCGGTTAAAATTGCATGGCTCAAGCAATTTTCCGAGGAGCACGCGATCCCATTGATGGAGATGCCGTTTGAAATGTCGTTCCAGAGCATCCTGACCGCTGTGATGGAACGGCTGTTCAACGAGGAAGTCACCCAGCTCAAATATTACAAGACGACGCACGACAATTTCTTGGCGCTGTGCTTTTCCGATAAGCCTGTGGAGCAGCGTATTACCGACATTTTGGATATGCTGCAAAAGCTGATCGGGAATCCGGTCGCGTTGTTCCAGCAGAATATGTCCTGTTATGCCTACTCCGGGGAGTCTCCCTGTGCGTTCCAGCTTTCTGCACAGGCAAAAAAATATGATCCCGGTATCCTCACCAATTATGCATATCTGGTGCAGCATGGCGCCCGGACGCAATATGTCGTACAGCTCAATCTGAACGTCGGCGCGAAGATGTATCTGGTCATCACGGAAGAAACATCGGAATTTAATTTGATGAACTGCATTGCGGTGGAAAATGCGATTGTTGCCCTGCAATATGAGTTTGCGAAGGATTTTGCCGTGTCTGAGTTGGAGAAGAAATTCCAGAACGACATCCTGTATAGTATCCTGCACGGGAAAAATATGCCGATGGATGAGCTGCAAAAGAATACCGCGCTCATCGGTATGGATATCGACGGTAGCTATCGCGTCATTGTATTCGGTGCCGCCGGCGATGCCTGGCGCAAGCGCAACATCAATGAACGGATGGCCGATCTGGACAGCCTGGAGGACGCTGTGCGGCGGCATCTGCGCGAATGCAAAATCCATCGGGAAACCGATCGGATTGTCGCCGTCAAGCGGGAAATGCCGGATTCAGCGGGCGCATATCGCAAGGAATTGCGGGATGCAATGGAAGCGATCCAGGCGGCAGTATTGCGGCAAAACCAACGCCTGCATATCAAAGCGGGCATCGGGAAGCTGGTGCAAGGGCTGGTCAACCTGCCGGAAACCTATCATGAAGCCAACGATGCATATTTGTTCGTCGACATTGCAGGCGACGCGGTCGGGGATACGGTCGGGGAGCATAAGGCGCAGATGGTTTGGTTTTCTGATTTGGGCATTTTTAAACTGCTGTGCCAGATCGAGGATCCGGATGATCTGATGGAATACGTACCGGAATCCCTGCAAAAGCTGTTTGATTACAAACGGCCGCAGCGGGAGGATCTGATTATTACGCTGAAGACGTATCTGGATCATAACCAAAATCTGTCGAAAACGGCGCAGGATCTGTTTGTACACTATAAAACCGCGTCGTATCGCATGGAGAAAATTGCAAAAATTACCGGCATTGATTTTGACAACGCCAATGAAATTCTGGCGGTCAGGATCGGGCTGGTTGTTTATCAAATGATTGGAAATTATCACAAAAACACCGGACAGAAATAGAAAGGATGATTTGTCATGAAGTTGGTTATTCTCGAACCGCTTGGGATTGCGGATGAAACGCTCGTAGCCATGGCGCAGGAGGCCTGCGGCGACAAGATGGAGCTGGTTTATTACAATACGCGCAAAGAGGATACCGAAACCCTGATTGAACGCAGCAAGGACGCCGATGCGGTTGTGCTGTCCAATTTTCAGTATAGACGCGACGTCATGGAGCATTGCCCCAATCTGAAATACATCTGTGTTGCATTCACCGGCTACGACCATGTGGATATGGAATACTGCCGCGAAAAGGGCATTCAGGTCTCCAATTGCGCAGGATATTCCACGGTAGCTGTAGCCGATCTGGTATTCGGCTTTATCATCGGGCTGTACCGCAGCATCATTCCGTGCAATGAAGTGGTGCGCAAGGGCGGCACCAAGGCCGGCCTGATCGGTCCGGAGATGGAAGGCAAGAAGTTCGGCATCATTGGCGCGGGCGCCATCGGTCTGCGCGTTGCGGCGATTGCGCAGGCATTTGGCTGCGAGGTATATGCGTACAGCCGGACAAAGAAGGACGTGCCGGGTGTGACGTTTGTCGATATGGATACGCTGTTGTCTACATGCGATATTGTATCGCTGCATGTTCCGCAGACTCCGGCAACGGTTGGGCTGATTGGCAAGGAAGAGCTGGCAAAGATGAAGTCTTCCGCGATCCTCATCAATACTGCCCGCGGCCCGATTGTGGACAGCCAGGCGTTGGCAGATGCGCTGAACAGCGGCGCGATTGCAGGCGCAGCTGTCGATGTGTTCGAGAAGGAACCGCCGATTCCGGAGGATCATCCGTTGCTGCACGCAAAGAATTGCATTGCAACCCCGCATGTGGCGTTTGCATCCAACGAAGCGATGTACAAGCGTGCTGTGATTGTGTGCGACAACATCAAGGCATACCTGGCAGGAAAGCCGATCAATCTGGTTTGACGATGACAATGGAGGCCGCAGGCAGACGCCCGCGGCCTCCTGTTGCGATGGTACGGAAAATTTTGTTGAAAAATTTGAAAAAATTCCTTGACAATTGGGAAACCCTGCGGTATACTAATCAAGCACTGAAAAGTGCGGTGTTTTTTACGCCAAACACCGAAAAGAAGGCTTTTGATACTCTTTTTGTTGTGCAAAGCAGCAGAAAGACCGTTTGCCTCTGTAGCTCAGTTGGTAGAGCAGGGGACTGAAAATCCCCGTGTCGGTGG
>JAUNIY010000127.1 GCA_030523305.1 Eubacteriales bacterium | reverse complement strand
CGGCAAAAAAGGTTGGTGTGATCTGCTGATTGTGTACATCAAGCTCTACTCTCCACCCACACTCGTCTGTGCCAACAACTGATACCAGAGATTCCAGCAGGTTGTCGCCAGTGAACTGTGACGCTTCTACATTGGTTCCTCTATCATCACCATCCCTCGCCAAATCCTGTATATAGGGGATAGCTCTGTTTTGTGGGTTGTTGCCGGACGACGGTGCCACAGCCTGATCGTGTATCAGCCAGTACATTCGGTTCCAGGGCGTCCCAGAAACCTTTTGCAGTCCCCATACAACGCGCAATGCAAACAACGCCTTGAGATCACGCCCTGACACCACAACGGTATCAAGGTCATTTTGCAAGATATCTGGCTCCACTGACTCTATCAAAAAAGCTTTTTCTGGAGTATCGGAAAAGACAACAAAATATCCTTGTAACAAAGCGGATATCACCGCGGGGGACGCTGGAAGCTTCATTTCAAAGTTTCCAGCCCCGCGCAGTTGCTCTTTACGAATCAAGGATTTCCACTGCGTGATATTTCCGATGACAGAGAGTTCAGCATCATATATCGTTGCGATTATCATAGCTTACACCCCGCTGTATGTATCGTAGTAGGCAATGCGGACCGTATAAGTTCCCATCCCTGATACTGTTACCGTGATCTGCTCCGCATCTGAATCTGACGAGATTGCAGGCAGTCCGCTGATTTCCAGCGTCGCAAGATACTGCTGCTCTGTCATATCATGGCCGGGCGGAATGTGCCACTCCGTGATGCCTGGTGTTGTATCCACAAGCTTGACTACGTACCCTACCGGATTTCGTTGAACCGTTGCGGATGAGCCCGGTACCCACGCAAATGCGTTGCCGGAGGAATCTTTTATGGTATAGCCATTGATTCCCCAGCTCGCCGACTGCGTGATTGCATATACTTGGAAGCCGGACGGGATATCTCCAGCCTGCTGCACAGTCGTTGCCACGCCGCTATCCATCTCAACCTCATGTAGCTCCATAGATCGAAACCACGGATACGGACACTTGATCGTCACGTCAAAGTTTGCGATAAGATCGTTGTTGTCGCTGCCTTCCGGCATGCCTGTTACATAGCCATCGACCCAGAATGTCCCGGCATTGGTCTCAATCCAGAACCGCCGGGTCTTGCCGTATGGTAGTACACGATACAGCCGCATACGCTCCATATCGTTTTGTGCGTCCAGGTTCAGCGTGATCGTTCTGGATTTGACGGACATCCAGCCGTACACGGATGCATCGATACCGCCCAGGTCGGTGATGTAGTCATCTGCTGTCGGGCGGTATAGTCCAGTAATTTCGATCACGCCGAACGTCCGAGGATCCAGAAGATCAACCGCGTCAGCTGGAACCATCTTACCGTCGGCTTTCGGTATATCTGATACATAAAAGTGTTTATACATGTTTTAGCGTCCTTCCCAGCTGCCGCGCGTTGGCGGTATTGATTTCATATAGTCTGCGAGCAGACACGGGCTCGTCGCACTTTTGCTCCGGATGATAATCGATAGAAATAATTTTCTCGCCTGAATGATAAGAGTTATTCGTGGTATAAGCTGTTGACACGCTTGTCCCGGCAGAATTATTGTCAGTAAGCAGCATATACCGTACATGATCTAAAGTGGATTTAGCAACTTTCCTTCGAATACTATCCATCGGCATAGCTATGCTCGGTTTAAAATTATCAGTGATGGCATCTGATAGTTTTTTCGATGATTTGGATACATAGGATTCTGCATTAGATATGCCAACGGCTACACCACGTGATATCATAATGCCAACCTCATCACGCATTACACGAGACGGAGATGCAATACCCAATGCTGATTTAGCTGCAGAGATTGCATTTTTTGCAATAGATGTAGCGGCAGAAATTACACTAGATGCACCATTTCTAATACCTGCAGCAAGACCCGCTGCAAGGTTTAGACCTACGGACAACCAACTTGATTTCGTTGCAGATGCAGCAGCATGGCCGGCAGCCGCAATTGCTTTAGCCGCAGATGAAATCGCAGTCTTTTGACCGTTGATGCCATTTTGGAAAGCTGATATAACTATCTTTCCGGCCTCTTGATACTGCGATTTCAAGGCTGATGCAGCAGAATAACCGGCTGTAGATACGGTTTTGGCAGCCGAAGAGACAGCAGACTGAACATTTTGTATGCCAGTAGAAAAAGCTGAACCTACAGTTTTACCAGCAGTAGAAAATGCTCCCTTTTGTCCTGATGCACCGGAAGCCGCAGAAGTCGCAACATTTCTTCCGGCTCCTGATGCCGTACCAGAGTTAGACGTGATTCCGTTTGATAAGAATGATACGAAACCTCTACCGATGGAACTTGCTGTTGACAGTATACCGTTTGCGGCATCAAAAACAGCTTGCGCCATTGTAGAAGCCGGTGTTGTCGCAGAATCTTGATTATCAGTGATTCCTTGTCCCAAACCTTGGTCAATATACATGCCCTGTTCGGCCATGACGGTTGATGGGCTTGCAATTCCAAAGAAATCAAGCACCTTATTCAAGATTCCATCACAAACCTCATGGATGGCATCTACCGGTGCAGTGACCAAAGAAACAATACCGTCTTTCAGACCCAAAACAATGTTTTTGCCAGCTTCAAACAAATCATTCCAGTGCTCGGAAAAGTAATTTACAATAGCGTCAAGTATCGCCATCGTCGCTTCTCCGACGAACGAAACCGCACCGGAAATACCTGACGCAAGGATAGTTATTATGTTGGCGCCAACACTAATCCAATCTGTACTGCCGATTTTGTCACAGATATTTGTGACGAGCGTTGCTACACCTTCCAGTACAGATGGGATGGACTGAATGATACCGCCCAGTAAGCTGAGAATCAGTGTTACTCCAGCTGCAAGAATCGTCGGAACGTTCTGGGTAATCGTGCTCGCAAGATTGGATACAATTGCAACGGCTGTAGACGCTATCTGCGGCAGATTATCAATCAAGGATGATACAAACCCCGTGATTGTATCAACTGCCGCCTGAACGATCTCTGGCAGGTGTTGACCTATCCCTTCTGCTAATGTGGTAATAAACTCTGCGCCTGCATTGATAATAGATGTTGCTCCCAAGCGCAGATACATAGCCCACGCAAGAATGGTTCTGAGCGCAGACGCTGCAAGGCTTGGAATATTCGCAATCGTACCGGTTAGGAAATTTTCAACCGCTTGCGTTCCTGCTTCCAGTACACCTGGAAGTCCTTCTGTCAGTCCATTCAAAAACTGCAAAACGACCCGCTCGCCGCTAACCTTAGTTCTCTCCGCCCCTTCAGTCAGCACAGACGTCATTCCAGAAATAATACTAGTTGCGCCTTGCACTGCCAAACGTGCTGCGGGCTCAAATTTTTCATAGATAGCTTGATATAAACCTTCCGTTGCAGACTGGAAGATAGTTATATCGCCGCCCAGATTGTCCATCTGTGTCGCGGCCTGTTCAGCCGCAGAACCAACTTCGCCAAGTTCGGCGGCAGCCTGCATACAGGCAGAAGCTTCATCCAGGCCAGCATCCGTCAGTTCTTTCACTCTGGCAAGATATTCTTCAGATTGTCCGCTTGCAGCAGAAAGTCCTTCTTTAAACTCTTCAACCTTATCCGATGACGTTTTTGTCATCTTGTTAAAGGCATCAAGACCATATGTAGTAAAGATGGTATTTGCTGTGGCGAGCTTCTGCTCGTCGGACATGCCAGACAATGCATTGTTCAGATCATCTACAACATCGTTGAAATCTCTGGCTTTTCCACTACTGTCATATACCGCCACGCCCAAGTCATCCAACGCAGCCTTTGCAGTATCCGTTGGCGTGTACAAATCCATCATTGCCCGGCTAAGCGCAGTAGATGCTTCTGTACCGACAACGTTTTGTTCCGCCAAACGCAAAAGCGATAACGTCACACTCTCAGCAGATTGTCCATAGGTCTCAGCTGTAGCAGACGCATCAGACAACGCTTCACCAAGCCCGCTGACATTAGTATTGGCTAATGTCGCACCCTTTGCCATCAAATCGACATAGTACTGCGCATTGTCCATGCTGTCGCCGAAGCCTTTAATGGTACCGGTAACATATGACGCCGCATTGTCCAATGATGTTGCTCCTGCTGCCGCAAGATTCAGCACATCTGGACTTGCCGCCATCTGCTCAGTCGCGCTAAGTCCAGACTGCGCGAGAATATTTAATCCTTCTGCTGCTTCTGTTGCTGTAAACGCGGTAGTACTGCCAAGGTTTTTTGCCGTTATTTCTAACTCAGCAATCTGGTCAGTCGTTGTTCCCATTGTCGCAGCAACCTGTGACATAGCAGTGTCGAAGGAAATGCCGGTTTCCATGACATTCGATGCCAATTCCTTGAGGGCCTGAATGGATTTGTCGACGAAGGTTTTTACTATGTCTGCCGCAAGAATCCCTGCGACCATGGTTTTAAAGGATGCAAATTTGCTGCCGGTCTGGTTTGCGGAATCGCCTAATCCATCCACACTTTCTGAAGTTTCCTCGCTGGATTCTCCCAATTTATCAACATCATCTGCGGCTCCATCACTAGCCGCGCCCAGACCGTCGATATTGTCAGCGGCGTCTCCGCTGGATTGGCTGGTATCATCCATGTTATCAGCAGTTTCAGATGCCGCTTTACTCATTTCAGATAAATCACTTTCTGCAGACTCCGCAGCATCACCAGCTTCCTTAACAGCATCTCCCATACTTTTCGATGCTGTTGACGCATTTTCTGTACCATCTACGAATTCATCAACAGCACTTGCAGCAGAATCTGCGCTGGATTCCAATTCTTCTAAAGCGGAAGCTGCTGCATCAGTACCCGATTCCATCAAGGCACTTGCTGCATCTGTTGCCGTACCCAGCTGCTTAATTTTAGCTTCAAGTTGTTTCAGTTTTGATTCTAAATTACCAGTATCACCGGTAATTTTTATTAAAATAGAGCCTTCCGCCAATTCTTCCACCTTCCTTTTGGACTGGGAAAGAGCATCGGCTCAAAGGCTCTACTTGCTCATATTGATTTTAATTTCAAATAATCTTTTACAGTGTTTTCCTTTGCAGCGGACAGTAACACCGCTACATACAGCAGTAACTGGATTGTACATAACCGGATTAGTATAACCGCAATAAGGACAAGTTATCTTTTTAAGCTTCTCCATTCAGCAATGCCTCCAATCCTACACCACCATTTTTCAAACAGGCAATGAGATCATCCTTATATTTTTGGTCTGCAACAGGCTCAGGAAGCCGCCATATGGATTTGTTTTTCCTAATGCGTTTTCTCTCCTTATCATCCATGCCTGCGGTTTCTTGTTCAGTACGCATATGCATAACATCTGCCATATGATTGCCACGCAGATTACGCAACATGGCATGGAATACCCACCAATGAAGTGTCTCTTTCGTCAGATCAATTTTGTATTGCTGATAAAAAGCTGCAAAAATTTTTTCCTGGTCGTACAAAAAAGAATACGCGCGTTCTGGTGGTTTGGGTTTTCTTTTTTGGCCTGGCAATGTCGGTACCGGTGCACCCATCAAAAATTCTGCAGCTGCATAAAAAGCATCTGAAACGTCAATATAGAAGGGTAATTCTGGATACATCGCATCTAGGAACATTTGATCTGTCTCCGCAGGATCTGCATCAAATAGAGCAATGTGCGCACGCATACCCGAACGACAATCCCAGTTGATAGGAATTTCAAAGCCGGACACCGCTACCGTGTCCGGCAATTTGTCTATTAGGATATTCATCATTACAGACGTTTCTTCTTGGGCTTTTGCTGCCGATTTTTCGCCGTGGCAATTGCTACTCCGGATGCTGTCGGAGGATGTTTTGCAGCGTCTTCCGCTGCAACTCGAGCCTCCGGAGAAATCTCAACGCGAGGCGCATTGCGCTTTCCGCTGATTTTCTCTCCCGTACTCTTGATTTTTTTATTGGTGTTCACATAGAAGTCTTGAACCGCCTCAGCAATAAACAAAAATGCAGAAACAATGTTCGTCTCAGTCAAAGAATGTTTTTCGAACAACCTTTCTGTCGCATCCTCTCCCAGAAGTACATCGATAGCATCCAGATACGCATTTAACTCCGATGTCTTATCTTTGCCATGGAATTCTTGAATCTTTGCCTGCAATTTTTTGTTAACTTCTATAAACTTTTCATTAAATGCGTCAAGATCATCCTCTATATAGAAAACGACGCCATCGCCGTAATCAATCGGAACATTGTCATGCCATTCAAATTTTGCCATATGTCATTCCTCCTATTATCCCGCAGTGAAGGTCGTGGTGCTGATAGCAAAAGAACCTTCAGTAACATCTGCTCTTGCTGCCAAACTTCCGGAGACCTGCATTTCGCCGTCATTATCTCCAAACTCATCAATGACAACTGCAACCGGAATTTCTCTGGCATAATACGAACCTTCGGCTTCGGTCGGCTCATCAAAATCAACGATACAAAGTGTGCGGTTTGCATCCGGCCCAACCTTCATTGTTCTGCCAATATCTACAAAATCAGCAATCACAGTATCGTCCTTAATCATGTCAGCTGTAAAGTCCACCTGCCAGCCATAACTTGTGACATTCTTCGTCTTGGTTTTGTTGACAGTGTACTTTTTCTCCGTAGTTTCGGCAGACGGTTTTTCGGTGTTATCTGTAAACACCGCCATCGGTGTATATGTATCTCCGATCTTTCCACCCTTGATGTAAAACACCTGATTGTGGCGCATGGTAGTCGCCCCCGGAGTTGGTACGGTAATAGTTCCTGTTTCAGCCATTTATTTAACCTCCTGATTGTTTATAATCCATTCTTAACTGTATCTGGTATACAGCCTTTTTATCCGGGCTAACCTGTAATGGATAACCCGAAGTTGTTACTTTTATAGATGTTGCCCTGCGTCCATTTCCTAGATCAGGTAGATTGTCAATAAGATTCTGCTGTTCTACCCATTTTGAAAAAGTCTCATAAAATTCATAATTTTCCTGCGCATCCCGAATGTCATCACTTAGAAATTCACGGGATGCAACATAAAACAAAAACTTTCGTTTTGTCGCACCTGTCGTATATCGTTTGACAATTTCATCACATGGAATAACAATAACAGAATATGATCGCGCTTCTGGTGGTAGCCAGTCCAGATTTAATTCGCCACCTGATAACTCCGGACAGGTTTGCAACCAGTTCATTACTGATTCAACAAGTGTCATCTCATCCACCACCTGTTACAAATTTCACGGTGTCTTGCTCAAGCTCATCTCCCCGATCGGCCATCATGCGTTCCTCCCAGTGATCTCCGCGTGTCGGTGCTCCATGATATGTCAGTGATTCACCTGTGTAATATTTGCCGCCTTTTGGTGCCATAGAACGCCATCCGAT
>JAUNIY010000013.1 GCA_030523305.1 Eubacteriales bacterium | reverse complement strand
TGAATCCATGGCTGCAAAGGCACTCCGCAAGGAAGCTGGCGCAAAGGCATAAGGGGCAAGTTACTCTGCCTGATGAAGTTTGTATGACAACAGATTTCGCACACAAAGAAACATGGTTGAAAAAAGCGTAGAGCGGGGCGTTGATCCGCTCTACAACCGAAAAAAGGCATTTCCAAAGCGGCAAGCGGAGGGAATGCTTTTTTACATGCGCACAAGAGGGATCTGGAAAGCCCAGCGCATCGGCAAGGGGTTGTAATAAAAGCGCGGAAATGATAAAATGGAAATATCAAACGACACAAAATGAAACCAGCGCATCTGGCCAAAGCCGCACCGTCGCCCGGCAAGCAAGCGAACGGCGGCCAGCTTGGAAAAGGAGCCATGATATTCGGAACAAGGAGGACAGCTATGGAACATTACAATCCGTTACTCGCCAATCAGGGGGATTCAAAGAAGTTTATTACAATTGGAGAAATTATGCTGCGCTTGACCCCGCCCAATTATGCAAAAATCCGCATGGCTTCCAGCTTTGAAGCGAGCTATGGCGGCAGCGAAGCGAATATTGCCCTTGCGTTGGCCAATCTTGGGGTAGATAGTACATTTTTTAGTGTTGTTCCCAACAACAGCCTTGGAAAAAGCGCAATACGTTGGTTGCGATCCAATGATGTGCATTGCACACCGGTGATTTTGTCGACGCCTGAGCAGACACCAACCCATCGCCTGGGCAGTTATTACCTCGAGACCGGATATGGCATTCGTGCATCGAAGGTTACCTATGACCGCAAGCACAGCGCGATAACCGAATATGATTTTTCAGGCATCGATTTGAACGCGCTGCTGCAAGGATTTGATTGGCTGCATTTGAGCGGCATTACGCCGGCGCTCGGTGCAAATTGCCGTGCGTTGATTATGGACAGCCTGAAAACAGCGAAAGAAAATGGCATGACGGTCAGCTTTGACGGCAATTTCCGCAGCCGTTTGTGGAGCTGGGAAGAAGCGCGTGATTTCTGTACGGAATGTCTCCCATATGTGGACGTATTATTTGGCATTGAGCCCTATCATCTGTGGAAAGACGAAGAGGACAAGAGCAAAGGCGACTGGAAAGACGGCATTCCGCTGCAGCCCAGCTATGAGCAGCAGGATGAAGTATTTCAAAGGTTTATTGCGCGTTACCCGAACCTGAAATGTATTGCACGGCATGTGCGTTATGCGCACAGCGGCAGCGAGAACAGTTTAAAAGCGTTTATGTGGTATCAAGGGCATACGTTTGAAAGCAAATTGTTCACGTTTAACATTCTTGACCGCGTGGGTGGCGGCGATGCCTTCGCAAGCGGCTTGATTTACGCGCTGATGCATCAGTATAAGGCGATGGATGCCATCAATTTTGCTGTGGCCAGCAGCGTCATCAAGCATACCATCCATGGGGATGCCAACATTACAGATGATGTGCAAACCATACGCAATCTTATGAATATGAACTACGACATCAAACGGTAAAAGGTTCGGTTCCTTTCTGCTGCATCTGCGCGGCAGAATATGGCCGTACCGGCACATACCATAAGCCCATATTCCTACACAGGAGGGATATGGGCTTTTCTTGGTGCTTTGGCGTAAAAACCATCTTGTAAAAGGAAACCGCAGGCCCGAAGGCTTGCGGTCTCATTCGGTATATCAAAATTCATACGGCGGATTGCCGGAAAAGTCGGCGATGACGCCGTGTGCATCTTCCAGATAGAACACCTCGAAAATCGGGTTGTCCGCAGTCTGGTACTGGCCCTTGACGATAGGGTTGGCAATGCACATTTCTTTTGCGGTCATGTTGTTTTCAAATACAGCCTTGCCGTGCAGGCGGATCCATGCGTACGAAGGGCTGGATACGGATACCTCGATATACGGGTTTTCCTGCATGTCCTTGTATACGTCCTTCTGATTGTTGGTGCAGAACCACAGCTTTCCATCCAGTTCCCCGGCAAACATAAACGGGCGGCATTTTGCTTTTCCATCACGGCCAACCGTAGCCAGATACTGTACGGGATTTTCAGCCAGAAATTCAGTTACTTTACTCATGATGATAACCTCCAAAAATGATATGCTGTTGGGCAGGCGGCAGCCTGCGGTGTTTGTTGTAACTTCGTTGATTACAATGAAAATATATCATAGGAATGATGTAATGTCAAGGGTTACAACAAAAATTTTTTCAATTTTTTGAAGCGTTGTCATCGTTGACATGACAACACGTTTTCGCTATAATGTGAAGCAAGCGAATACGAGGTGACAAAGAGTATGCAATTTTCGTCAAGGCTTCCGATTGCCACGCACATATTGTTGGCAATTGTTACGTTTTCAGGCAAGGAGAAAACGACCTCTACATTCCTGGCCGGGAGTGTCAACGTCAATCCGGTTATCATCCGCAATACGCTCGGACAGCTCAAAGCAGCCGGGCTTGTGACGGTAAAAGCTGGAGAAGGCGGGGCCTCCCTGACAAAAGAGCCAAAGGACATCACACTGCTGGATATATTTGAGGCCGTTGAGAAGGAGGAAGCGTTGTTCCACGTGCACGAAAATCCAAATCCGGCGTGCCCCGTTGGGAAGCGCGTCCATGCCGTGCTGGATCATGAGTTGGGCCTGATCCAACGGGCTATGCAGGAACAGATGAATGCCATTACGTTACAGGATCTGTTGGACGATATGGGCGCAATCGTCGATCCATAGCCGCAGCGCATGACAAACGCCGTCAGGCCGCGAAAGCAGTCGGATGGCGTTTTGCTTTGCGCGGCGCAATCAAACCGCAGGATTGATACAATTTGTATAATAATATAGTAAATATACAAACAACTGTGCGCTGTTGAAAATGATGTGGCAGCAGATGCGGCACAAAACGTTCCGCATTGACACAGATGTTGGAAAATTTCTGCAAATTGATCGTAAATTCGTGACAAAAACCCGTATCATCCTGTGTGCGGCTGTGGTATGATAAGAATGGAATAGAAGTAGGATTGGATGGAATGAACATGTCGAGCAAACAAGGCGGCTTCCTGCCGGTTTCAAAACAGGAGATGCTGGAGCGCGGCTGGTATTACTGTGATTTCCTGCTGGTAACGGGCGATGCCTATGTGGATCACCCGTCTTTTGGCACGGCTGTGATTTCGCGTGTGCTGGAGGACGCAGGCTATCGCGTCGCGATTTTGTCCCAGCCGGATTTCCGCTCGGAGGCGGATTTTGTGGCCATGGGCCGTCCGCGGTATGCCGTGCTCATCAACAGCGGCAACATCGACTCGATGGTGGCGCATTATACGGCGGCAAAAAAGCGCCGCCATGACGATGCCTATTCGCCGGGTGGTGTCGGCGGCAAGCGTCCGGATCGCGCCGTGACGGTGTATGCAAAGCTGGCACGCCGTGCGTTCCCAGACACGCCGGTCTATTTGGGCGGGCTGGAGGCAAGCCTGCGCCGGTTTGCGCACTACGATTACTGGGCGGACCGCATTCTGCCGTCGGTTTTGCAGGATGCAGGCGCAGACGGCTTGATGTTCGGCATGGGCGAAAAATCTGTGCTGGAGATTGCGGCAAATCTCAAGGCAGGCAAACGCGGCATAGAGGTTGTCCAACATATCCGCGGTGTCGCCTATTTGACCAAGGACGAAGCGGATATTTCGTATCCCGCCGTGTGGTGCCCATCGCTGGAGGAAACGCTGTCGGATACCGTGCAATATGCGAAGTCAGTCAAAATCCAGTACGAACAACAGGATCATATCACTGGCAAGGCGGTCGTGCAGCGGCACGGGCACCGGCTTTTGGTGCAGAATCCGCCCTCCATCCCGCTGACGACGCAGGAAATGGACTGGGTGTACGGCCTGCCGTACGAGAGAACCTATCATCCGTCGTATGAAGAACAGGGCGGCGTACCGGCGATTGCGGAGGTGCAGTTTTCCATCATCCACAACCGGGGCTGCTTTGGCGGCTGTAATTTTTGTTCGCTTGCGTTCCATCAGGGGCGGTATATTTCCGCAAGGTCGCATGAATCTGTGATTGCAGAGGCGAAACGCATTGCGCAGCATCCGGATTTTAAGGGATATATTCACGACGTCGGTGGACCGACGGCCAATTTCCGCTTTCCGGCCTGCAAAAAGCAGGAGACGCACGGCTTGTGCCGGGACAAACGCTGTTTGTTCCCCAAAGCCTGTCCGAACCTGCGGGCGGATCACACCGATTACTTGACGCTGCTGCGCAAGCTGCGTGAGATACCGGGCGTGAAAAAGGTATTTGTCCGCTCCGGCCTGCGGTATGACTATATGATGGCGGACGACAACGACGAATTTTTCCTGGAACTGGTCAAGTACCATATCAGCGGCCAGCTGAAGGTTGCGCCGGAGCACATGAGCGACCATGCGCTGTACTATATGGGCAAGCCGTCGTTCGACGTATACCGGCGGTTCAAGGAGCGGTATGAACGCATCAATGCGAAGCTGGGCAAAAAGCAGTACCTGGTGCCGTATTTGATGTCGTCGCATCCGGGCGCAGAGCTGCGCGACGCGGTCAATCTGGCGGAATACCTGCATTCCATCGGCTATATGCCGCAGCAAGTGCAGGACTTTTACCCGACGCCGGGCACGCTGTCCACGGCGATGTATTATTCCGGCATCGACCCGCGCACCATGAAGCCGGTCTATGTCGCCAAGACGCCGGAGGAAAAGGAAATGCAGCGCGCGCTGCTGCAATGGCGGCGGCCGGATAAGCGCGCAGTGGTCATCAAGGCGTTGATCCAGGCGGGGCGCGAGGATCTGATCGGCTATACGCGCGATTGCCTGATCCATCCAAAGCCAAACGAGCATTTTGCGCACTTACATGAGGACAAGCCGAAGGGGAAGCAAGCGCGTGGCGGCAAACCGCAGGGAAAGCAGGGCCGATCTGCTGGGCGGAACCAGAACCGGCCAGCACACAAGCCCGCACAGCGTCCGCCCAAGCGCAAGGCCGGCTGGGCAAAACCGAAGAAGCGGTAAACCGGCGCGCATGATAGCAAAGGATAACAACACCATGGGAGAAACATATGTGGATTGCAGATAAATGGAAGGAATTTGAGGTGCTCGACTGCGGCGGCGGCGAGAAGGTCGAACGCTGGGGCAAGCAGGTATTGGTTCGGCCGGATCCGCAGGCGATTTGGCCCAAGCAGCACGGCGTATCTGCCTGGAAAACGGCGGATGCGACCTATCACCGTTCCTCTTCGGGCGGCGGAAAATGGAGCATCAAAAAACTGCCGCCCCAATGGGATATCCATTATCGGGAGCTGACGTTCCATATCAAGCCGATGAGCTTCAAGCACACCGGCTTGTTCCCCGAACAGGCGGCCAACTGGGACTTTATCGACGCGCTGATACGGAAATCCGATAAGCCGGTGCGCGTGCTCAATCTGTTCGCCTATACCGGCGGCGCAACGCTCGCCGCAGCGGCGGCAGGCGCCAGCGTGTGCCATGTGGATGCCTCCAAGGGCATGACACAGTGGGCAAAGGAAAATGCGGCGGCCTCCGGTCTGGCTGACCGGCCGATCCGCTGGATTGTGGACGACTGCAAGAAATTTGTCGAGCGGGAGATCCGCCGCGGGCACAAATATGACGGAATCATCATGGATCCCCCAAGCTATGGCAGAGGCCCCACCGGACAGGTCTGGAAGATTGAGAACGATATCGCGGATTTTATCGGCTTGGCGGCACAGGTGCTGTCGGACGATCCGCTGTTTCTGTTGGTCAACAGCTATTCCACTGGGCTTGCCCCGGCGGTGATGGGATATATCCTCGGTACGACGGTTGCACAGCGGTTCGGCGGTGTCATCGATTGCCAGGAGCTGGGGCTTCCGGTGCGTTCCACCGGGTATGCCTTGCCCTGCGGCAATACCGCGCGCTGGGTGAACCCGAACCGATGAGCGGAATTTGATGAAGAAAGCAGCGATGTTATGGCATGGATGATACAGGCAGATGATCTGACCTATCGGTATACGGATTTTTCCCAGGTGTCGCATCTGGCGCTCGACGGGGTAAACCTGCGCATCCCGTATGGGCAGTTTGCGGCGATCCTTGGCCGCAACGGCTCGGGGAAATCCACGTTTGCGCGGCACTGCAACGCGATTGCGCTGCCCTCCGGCGGCCGGGTATGGGTGGACGGCATGGACACGATGGACACCGAACGGCTGTGGGATATCCGCAGCGCGTGCAGCATGGTGTTCCAGAATCCCGATAACCAGATTGTCGCCACAGTGGTGGAAGAAGACGTTGCCTTTGGGCTGGAAAATATGGGCGTCCCGCCGCGGGAGATCCGGCGGCGGGTGGATGCGGCATTGAAGCTGGTCGGTATGGAGGCATATCGGATGCATGCGCCGCATCTGTTGTCCGGCGGACAGAAGCAGCGGGTTGCGATTGCGGGCGTGCTGGCGATGGAGCCGAAATGCATTGTGCTGGACGAGCCGACCGCAATGCTGGATCCGCAGGGCCGCGCGGACGTCATGCGGGTGCTGCACACGCTGCATGAACAAAAGCAAATGACCATTGTGCTGATTACCCATCACATGGATGAGGCGGTGCAGGCACAGCGGGTTGCCGTGCTGGATGGGGGGCGGCTGGCGCTGGATGGCACACCGCGCGAGGTCTTTTCCCAGTCCAAACGCCTGCACGCGCTCGGGCTGGCGGCGCCGCAGAGCGTCCAGCTGCTGGAAACGCTGCGGGATACCGGGCATGCGGAGCTGCAGACCGATGCACTCACCGTCACCGAATGCGCAGACCGGTTGGAAACCTGGCTGAAAGGAGGCGCCGGATGATGGATGGACAGCACGACGAAACAATCCTGGAAGTGCGCGATGTGAGCCATATCTACAGCAAGGGCACGCCGTTTGAACAGATGGCGTTGGATCATGTGAGCCTCAGCGTCAAGAAAGGCGAATTCATCGCGATGATCGGCCACACCGGTTCGGGAAAATCCACGCTGATCCAGCACCTGAACGGGCTGCTCAAGCCGGCGTCCGGACAGGTATTGTTTCATGGAACCGATATTTTTGCAAAAGAGGCTGATTTGCGCGCCATCCGGTTTCGCATCGGACTGGTGTTCCAGTACCCGGAATATCAGCTGTTTGAAGAGACCGTCGGGCAGGATATCGCCTATGGCCCGACCAATATGGGCTTGGAGCGGGAGGAAATCGACCGGCGCGTGCGCGATGCATTGGATGCGGTCGGCCTGCCGCAGGAAATCAGCCAAAAATCCCCGTTTGAACTGTCCGGCGGGCAAAAGCGGCGCGTGGCATTGGCGGGCGTCATTGCCATGCAGCCGGAAATCCTTGTGCTGGACGAGCCGACGGCAGGACTGGATCCCGCGGGACGCGAGGAGATGTTTGGGTTGATCCGTAAGCTGCACGACAGCCGCGGCACAACCATCATCCTGGTGACGCATTCGATGGAGGATGCGGCGCGCATCGCCTCCCGGCTGGTGGTATTGAAGCAGGGGCGCATATACATGACCGGGACACCTGCCGAGGTGTTTGCGCAGGCCGAGGCGTTGGAGCAGTCCGGGCTGGCAGTGCCGCAGGTGACGCGGATCCTGCTGGAGCTGCGGCGGCGCGGGATTCCTGTGCGCACCGATTGCTTTACCGTAGAACAGGCAGCGATCGAGCTGCTGCGTTGTAAGGAGGGGGGCGCGATATGCTGAAGGATATTACGCTGGGACAATTTTTCCCCGGGAACTCCCTGCTGCACCGCGCAGATCCGCGTACCAAGATATTGCTTGTGATGGCGGTGATTATCGCGCTGTTTGTGTGCAGCGCATGGGTTCCCATGGCGATATTGGCCATCTTTATTGTCGGGATGGTGTATGTGTCCCGGCTCAAGCTGCGCATGATGCTGCGCGGGCTCAAGCCGTTGGCCTTTATCCTCATTTTTACGGCGGCGCTCAACCTGTTTATGACCGCGGGCGGCACGGTGCTTTGGCACGCCGGTCCGCTCCATATCACGACGGCGGGCGTGGATAAGGCGGTGCTCATCGTGGTGCGGCTGACGCTGTTGGTCGTCAGCGCGTCGCTTTTGACCTATACCACGTCACCGATCCAGCTGACAGATGGGTTGGAACGGCTGCTTTCGCCGCTCAAAAAGCTGCATGCCCCGGTGCATGAGTTGGCGATGACGATGTCGCTGGCGCTGCGCTTTATTCCGACACTGGTGGAGGAAACCGACCGGATTATGTGTGCGCAGCGCGCACGCGGTGCGGATTTTGACAGCGGCAATCTGCTGCAACGCGCAAAAGCGCTGCTTCCGATTCTGGTGCCGCTGTTTGTCTCCGCCTTCCGCCGCGCTGATGAGCTGGCGACGGCGATGGAATGTCGGCTGTACCGCGGCGATATCGGGCGCACGCGCCTGCGCCAGCTGCAATTTGGCGGTGCGGATGCGGCTTGCGCCGTGCTGACGGTTTGCTTCCTCGGCGCGGCCATTGTATTGCAGTTTGTGCGATAAAAAAACAATCCCCTCGCCGTGGAGGGAATGCGATTGGAAAGAGAAAGGGATGCGGAAAACATGTATCGTTTGATTGCACTGGATTTGGATGGCACGGTGCTGACCAGCCAAATCGATATTCTGCCATCTACTGTGGAAGCGGTGGCATATGCGCGCAGCAAGGGCGTGAAGGTCGTTGTCTGTACCGGGCGCATTGTCGGGGAAGCCGCAGTATTTTCGGAAGAAATCGGCGCCTCATCCCTGTTGATTTCTGCGGGAGGTGCGGCGATTTCCGATGTGCGCAACGTGCGCAATGTGCGCGAATGGGCGATGCCGTGGGATATTGGCGCACAGGTGGTTGAGGCAGTACAGAACCGCCCGGTCACCGTCATGATTTATGTCGGCGATCGCTTGTATCTGAATCCATATTCCGATGAGATCCTATCCAGCAGCAAGCGGACCGAGGGCTTTTGGGACAGCAAGGTCGTCCTGGAGGATGTCGCAGCTGCTATCCGGGAACACCGTTTTCCGGTTTCCAAGGTATTCGCCCGTGGGGATATCCATGTGCTGGCGGAAGCGTTGGGCGAGATCAACCGCTTGCCTGGTATCCATATTACACGTTCCGCGGAAAACAATTTCGAAGTCATGCCGGCTGGGGTCAACAAAGGGACCGCGCTGCGCCAGTTGGCCCAGGTCATGGGCATCACCATGGAGCAAGTCATGGCGATTGGCGACAGTGACAACGATACGGATATGTTGAAAATCGTCGGTATGCCGGTCGTCATGGGCAATGGCGACGATGCAGTCAAGCATCTTGCCAGGTTCGTCACGGATACCAACGACAACGACGGCGTGGCAAAGGCGATTTACCGATTCATTTGAGACGTAAATATGGATGCAAACAAAAAGCTCCCTCAGCTGAAGGAGCTTTTGTCGGTTATGACTGATTGTCCTGGATTACATCGGACAGCGGCGCATATTCGTATTCGGTCAGCGTCTGCGCGGAGCCAGCCCCGTTGGTAGACACCTCGATCAGGTTGCCGTTGCCGTCATAGCGGTATTCCCAAACGGTATCGACCTGTGCCGCGTCATCATACGAGGTCTGTCGCGTGAGATTGCCGTCGGCATCATAATCGTTTTCTGTCCAGCCCTGCATTGTCTCCATCGAGGCATCCTCATAAGTTGTGGTTTTGATGAGCAGGCCGCTTGCGTTGTAGTCAAACGTGACGGTTATCGTCGGCTCGTCCGATTCATCCATCAGCGTACGTTTGGTTTCCTCGCCGTTTTCGTCGGTTTCGATGTCATACCAATACGACATGCTGTCGCTGGTATAGGTTTCTTTTGTGGGAAATCCCTTTTCATCGTAGGAAAAGGTTTCCTGATATTGCTGTGTATCGTCCCCTGCATAGTATGTCCGACGGGTCATATTGCCGTCTTGATACTCCGTTTGGCAGCGGGATTGCATCGCGCCGTCCGCATCGTAGGTGGTTTCTTCGGTTTGCAGGCCGTCCTCGTTATAGGTATATTCGGTCCAGCCCAACAGCATGCCGTCCGCAGCATAGTTTACGGCTTTGGATTGGTTCCCATCTGCCGTGTAATCATAGAGGATACAGCTGCCATCCGCACTGGTCTGCCTGACGCAGACCTCTTGTACCGGGTCGGACGCGCTGCTGCCACAGCCTGCCAGCAGGGCCGCAGCTAGGATACCGCCGAGAGCGGCGGGAAGCATTCGTTTCATAGGGTCACCTCATCGTTTTGTCATAGGATCAGCATACCATAAAAATTAGCGGAAAACAACTACAATACAAAAATATCCCCGTCCATCGTACCGGACGGGGATATTGCATACAATCAATTTTTGCGGTTGCGCTTCTGCCACTCACGCGGCGGGATGCCGAATACCTTGTGGAAAGCACGGGAGAAGTGCAGCTGGTTGGGATAGCCGACCGAGCGGGCGATGGTTGCAATGGACGCGGCACCGCGTTCCAGATAGCTGCAAGCCACGCTCATGCGCTGGCGGATGAGATATTCCTGCGTGGTCGTGCCGGTGGCATCGCGGAACAGCTTGCCCAGATAGCTGCGGTTCAGGCCGCAGTACTGTGCAACGTCTTCGACCGAGATATCCTGCTGGTATTTTGCCTTGATATAGCGGACGGATCGATCGACATAATATTGCTGGAGGTTGGAAACCTTCGGCTGGCAAGGGCGCGGCGTTTCGCACAGCAGGCTGTCGAGCAATTCCAGCGCAATGCCGGTGGCACGCAATGGGCCGTAGGACTGTTCCGGATCGGTCAGGCGGCGGAAGACGGCGACGGTATCCGACGCATCGCTTGGGACATTGAGGGACAGCACTGGCTTCTGCGGCGTCAGGCCTGCGCGGGTCAACACTTCCGGGACAGAGGCGCCGTCCAGCTCCAGCCACATAGCGGAAATCTGCTGTCCATCTAGGCCGGTGCAGTTTACGCACACATTGGGGAAAAAGACAACGATGGAACCCGGCTCTATGGTATGCTGGGCGGAACCGAGTTTGATGGTACCCGCACCCTCTGTTACATATGTGACAACGGTGCGTTCATTCAGGAACGGCAGGAGCGGAGCTTCTTCGCTGCGCGTATAGCTGCCATACTGAACAAGGGAAATATCCGCAAAGCCTGCGGAATCGCAAAATTTGGCTAATGTTTCGGTCATAAAACTCTCTCCTTTGTTGTACATGGTTGCGTTGGGGAAGCACGCGGCCATGATGCAAGTATTCGTTCTGAAATCTCTCAATAGTAATCATTATACGGAAAAAAGAAACATATTTCAAGAGGTAACAGAAAATTTTCACAAAAATGATAAAACTGCATTTAGAAATAAAAAATAAGAAAAATCTGATAAAATACGAGATTTCTTTCCGGGCGAAGAAGCAAAAATTGAGCGTTTTTGCGCAGAATATATGCTAGATGATCTGTAGGAAAAGTTTGAAAAACCATGCATCTCATAAAAAATGGATAGATAAAGCGGAAAAAAGAAACAAAAAATAACATATAGGGCAATAGATATGGATATGGACGGGTGACAAACAATGGGGAAATGGGTATACGGAAATTATTGGAAAAGCAGGATATAACAAATTTTTATAAATTATTCGGGAAAGCCTTGTTTCGCCAATCCGGTTGTGCTATCCTAAACAGGATGGGTGGTATTGTGGCCGGCAAATGGGCCGGCGCGAACTGCACCGGATGTTTTCTTACTTTTTTCGGCATGCAGCCCATATCGCGGCAGCGAATGGGACTGATGTACAGGGAATCGCCATCGGACAAGGTTTGGACGGAGGTGGTTCATATGAAAATTGGTTTTATCGGCGCGGGTAAGGTCGGCACATCAATGGGAAAGCTATTCTGCCAGCATGGTGTCGACGTGACAGGCTACTATAGCCGTACCCGGGAACACGCCGAAGAGGCGGCGGCATTTACAAGGACGCGATGCTTTGATACATGGAAGGATGTAGTGGACGCAAGCGATACCCTGTTTATCACCACACCGGACAGCGCGATTGCGCGCGTGTGGGACGATATCACGACGCTGCCGATCAAAAGTAAACGGATTTGCCATTGCAGCGGGGCGCTGCCCAGCTCGATCTTTGCGGATGCGGACGAGCATGGCGCGGGCGTGTGTTCGGTTCACCCACTGCTGGCAGTCAGCGACAGGTTCTCGTCCTGGGAGCAGCTGGAAGGCGCATTTTTTACGCTGGAAGGCAGCTGCGCCGCGCAAATGGAACCGCTGATGCAGCGCTGCGGCGCGCAGACGGCGACCATACGGGCGGAGGATAAGGCGCGCTACCATCTGGCGGCGTGCGTGGTGAGCAATCTGGCGGTCGGCTTGTCCCATTGGGGCATGCAGCTGCTGGAGCAATGCGGATTCACTGAGCGGCAGGCGCTGTCGGCGCTGTCGCCGCTCATCTTGGGCAATGCGCAGGCGATCTGCGAAAAAGGCCCGCAGCAGGCGCTCACCGGTCCCGCGGAACGCGGGGACATGGGAACCATACAGTCGCATATGGCCTGCTTGGATCGAGAAGATCAGGCGCTGTATGCGCTGCTGACACGCAAGCTGTGCGATCTGGCACAGGAGAAACATCCTGACAGAGATGATACCATCCTTAGAACATACTTGGAGGGATTGTCATGAAAAACACAGTATTAACGTTCCGTCAGGCAAAGCAAGAAGGAAAAAAACAGACCATGCTCACAGCGTACGACTATTCGACTGCCAAGCTGATTGACGAGGCAGGCATCAACTCGATCCTTGTCGGCGATTCACTGGGCATGGTCTGCCTTGGTTATGAGGACACGCTGTCCGTGACAATGGAGGATATGATCCACCATACAAGGGCTGTTACGCGCGGCGCAAGCAATGCACTGGTTGTGGCGGATATGCCGTTTATGTCTTATCAGGCTTCGATTTATGATGCAGTCATGAACGCGGGCCGTCTGGTGAAGGAAGGCCATGCGCAGGCTGTCAAGCTGGAAGGCGGCGCAACAGTATGCGAGCAGATCAAAGCCATTGTAGATGCTTCCATCCCGGTGTGCGCACACATCGGCATGACCCCGCAGTCGGTCCATGCGTTCGGCGGTTTTAAGGTACAGGGCAAGGGAGAAGCTGCGGCGCAGAAGATTCTGGATGACGCGCGCCGCGTGCAGGAAGCTGGCGCATATGCGGTTGTCCTGGAATGTGTACCCGCACCGCTGGCAAAGAAGATTACGGAAACGCTGGAAATCCCGACGATTGGCATCGGTGCAGGCCCCGATTGCGATGCGCAGGTGCTGGTGTATCAGGATATGATTGCGATGTTCTCCGACTTTACCCCGAAATTTGCAAAAACCTTTGCCAATGCGGGCGCAGTGATGATGGAAGGCTTCCGTGCGTATGACAAGGAAGTGAAGGAAGGCACCTTCCCGGCGAAGGAGCATACCTTTAAAATGGACGAGACCATTATCGAAAAGTTGTATTGAGGAAATAATAAGCCTTCCCCCTTTGGGGTCGCGCGCTACTGAATGCAGCCGAGCGTAGCGAGAGCGAGGCCCCGGCCTAACAGAACCGGGAAACATCTATATTTCCGGTTTTATATCAGCAAGCGCCGGATGAGGGGTGCGCATGAGATGGCTCAGATAATATGAGAGAAAAGCGCAACATTTCGCCCTCATCAGTCTGGCCTGTGGCCAGGCAGCTTCCCCCACTGGGGGAAGCCTACAATCAAAACAAAGGAGTAAAAAACAATGGACATCGTTTCAACAATAGAAGCAGTACGCGAGCAGGTACGCGCGTGGCGCAAAGAAGGGTTGACGGTTGGCTTGGTGCCAACCATGGGCTATCTGCATGAAGGGCACCAGAGCCTGATTGCACGTTCCGTGGCGGAAAACGACCGCACGGTGGTATCGGATTTTGTCAACCCGATCCAGTTTGGCCCGACGGAAGACCTGGCAACCTATCCGCGCGATTTGGCGCGCGATGCCGCGCTGTGTGAGGAGACTGGCGCAGATCTGATTTTTCATCCGGAGCCGGAAGAAATGTATGCGCCGGATTTCTGCACCTATGTCGATATGGATCATCTGACCAAGGGCCTGTGCGGCGCATCGCGCCCGATCCATTTCCGCGGCGTGTGCACGGTTGTCAGCAAGCTGTTTCACATTGTACAGCCGGATCGCGCCTATTTCGGGCAGAAGGACGCGCAGCAGCTGGCTGTCATCCGCCGTATGGTGCGCGATTTGAATATGCCGCTGGACATCGTCGGCTGTCCGATCATCCGGGAAGCGGATGGGCTGGCAAAAAGCTCGCGCAATACCTATCTGAGCGCAGAGGAGCGTCAGGCTGCGCTGTGCCTGTCCCGCGCGCTGAACAAGGGCAAGGCTGCCATTGAGGCGGGCGAAACCGATACCGCCAAGGTCAAGGCGATCATCACGGCTGAGATCGAAGCGGAACCACTGAGCCGGATCGACTATGTCGAGATCGTGGATTGGAACAATTTGGAGCCGGTAGCATCCACCGAAGGCTCGATCCTGGCCGCCATTGCCGTTTATATTGGAAAAACACGTCTGATCGATAATTTTATTATCGAACGCTAAGGAGGATACAAACGTGACGATTTCCATGCTGAAAGGAAAAATCCATCGCGCCGTTGTCAAGCAGGCGGAGCTGAACTATGTCGGCTCCATTACAGTTGACAGCGAGCTTTTGAATACTGCTGGTATATTGGAGTATGAAAAAGTACAAATTGTAGATATTAACAACGGGAACCGCTTTGAAACCTATACGATTGCCGGGGAGGCCGGCAGCGGTATGATCTGCCTGAACGGTGCGGCGGCGCGCTGCGTATCCGAGGGCGACCGGATCATTATTATGTCCTATGCGGATGTGACGCCGGAGGAAGCCAAGACGCATAAGCCGAAGGTTGTCTTTGTGGACGATGATAACCATGTGTGCCGCGTGACGCATTATGAAAAATACGGCGCGCTGTATGACGACGAGAAATAAGGCGGGGAAAACGACGGGGATGCGATGAGAAACATCAGTGTACATCGTTCGGCTCTCATGGGCATTGCGGCTCTGTGGATTTATGATTTCCATATTGTGCCGGTAGGGCTGTTTGTTCCGGAGCCTTCCGATTGGGCGGTTTATTTTCATAGAGAGGGCTTTTGCGGCGTCGATATTTTCTTATTGGTGTCCGGGTTTGGGCTGACGTATGCATTTGGAAAACAGCGGGTGACGGGGCTGAACAGCTACGGACGGTATCTGATCCGGCGTTTTTTGCGCATCGGTACGGTGCTCATCCCTGCGGCGCTTGTGATCGGCCTGGTGGATAACTGGACGCTGCGGGAATTCCTTGGCCGTGCGACCGGTTTGCGTCAGCTGTGGGTCAACGTATATGATTTCCTGTGGTTTGTGCCGTGTATCCTGCTCTTTTATCTGTTTGCGCCGTTCTATTATGCGCTGTTTGACCGGGTAAAATGGAAAGGGGCGTTTACACTGGGTGCGATTGCGCTTGTGTTGGCCGCAAATGTTGGGCTGCAGCAAACCATACGCTATGACCTGTATGCCATCACGACCCGTATCCCGGTGTTTTTGCTCGGCTTTTATTTCGGGCATTTGAGCTTGCAAGGGAAAAAGCTTTCGGCCGGGGGAATGCTGGCCACGGCAGCCTGCCTGTTTGTCGGCGTGGCCTACAGTTTTTCGATCTCGCACAACAAAGACGCTTGGCTGATGCCTGCATATAACGCCCAGGTCAACCTGATCGTGGCCCCGGCGTTTGCGTTGTTGCTGGCAAACTTGTGCCAGTGGGCGATGGGAATCCCATTGCCGCAGGCCGTGCGGTGGCTTGGAAAGGGCGTTTATACAGCGGCTTCGCTTTTGGGTGTCATCAGTTTTGAATTTTATGTTGTGCAGGAATGGGTATGGCTCAAGATGCGCAATTCCTCTACGCTGCAAGCATGGTTTGGAAGCAGCATGGTACAGATGCAGCTCGGCTGCTTTCTGTTGACGCTGATAGGGGCTGTTGCGCTGCACTGGGTAGCGGGATGCTTGCATCGCAGCATGCAGCGGAGTCAATAGATATCAAAAAGCCGGAATTTCCGGCTTTTTTTGATGCCGATTTTGATGTATCATTGCACATTTTGACGGTGTTAAGGGGTGAAGTGTAGATTTCCTTGTTGAAAATATACAAAAAATATGCTATCCTATTCTTGGAACAATATGGATTGTTACATAGATGAGAAAGGAGAATTTTATGAAAAAACGACTGATTGCATGTGCGTTGGCATTCGCGTGTATGCTTTCCTGTATGGTTGGCGCGCAGGCCGCAGGGAACGCAACGTACAACGTCCGCAATGTCGACGATCTGATGCAGCTTGCAGAGGACATCAACAGCGGCAAATCCTATGCCAAGGTTGTGCTGGAAGCGGATATTACGCTCAATGGTGATGTCATCGGAGCGGATGGCACGCTGAACAGCGGGGAATTTCAGCAATGGACGCCGATCGGCACGGAGGCCCATCCGTTTACCGGGACGTTTGACGGCAAGGGGCATACGGTTTCCGGCCTGTATGTAAAAAACGACAGCACTTACCAGGGGTTATTTGGCGTTGTATCTAATGCAACTGTGTACAACGTTACGGTGAAAGACAGCTATTTTTATGCGAACAGCCACGTCGGTGCGATCGTAGGCTATGCGAAAAAAGACTCTGTTGTCAGCAACTGCTATTCGTTGGGCAATGATGTGTACACGACCAATACGCGCTCCGGCGGCATTGTCGGCTGGACCGACGCGTCGCATGTGTATAACTGCACAAACAGCAGCGATTGCTACAGCCCGCGCTGCTCCGGCGGTATCGTCGGCGATGTGTACAGCAACGGCAAAATCTATAACTGTATGAACCGCGGCAACATCGAAGGCGGTACGCTGGTCGGCGGCATGGCTGGCGGCACGACCAATGCAGACATTGCCAACTGCCTGAATATCGGCGAGATCCAGGGTTACCTTATGGCGGGCGGCGCCGGAAGCCGGACACTGAGCTATTGCTATTCCGTGAAAAACGACACGCTGAACAGCAACCGGACGATGGGAACCAACGCGGCAACCGCCGTTACGTTTGCAGATACCGCCGCTGTTTTGAGCAGTGCAATCACGGTGGACGGGCAATCGTATTCCCGGGTTGTCGATGCGCTCAACGCATGGACAGCCGCACAGACCGACGGTATGGCGTATGTCAGCTGGAAACAGGACGATTCGTATCCGTACCTGGAGCAAACGGTGCTTCCTACCGCACGCAATATGACGGAGGATACGTTTACCGACGTCAGCTTGCGCGACTGGTTTTACGACCCGGTCAAGCAGGCATATGATGAAAACCTGATGACAGGTACCAGCACGACGACGTTTGAGCCGAAGATCACAATTACACGCAGCATGGTCGTACAGATGCTGTATAATAAATCCGGCAGGCCGAATGATACGCAGGAAGCTGCGGCATTTACCGATGTTAAGTCCAGTTCGTGGTATTATGATGCTGTACAATGGGCAAGCAAAAACGGCTATGCCGCAGGATATGGAAACGACAAATTCGGCCCGCAGGATCCGGTCACGCGGGAACAGTTTGCACAGTTCCTGTACAGCTATTATTACGACGGCAATACGCCGGATTCCTACAGCGGTTCGCTGAGCAAGTTTAGCGATGCGGCGCGGGTTTCCGGCTGGGCACGGAATGCGGTGACCTGGGCTGTCAGCAACGGTATCATCAGCGGCAGATCGCAGAGCAACGGAACGCTTGCAATTGCGCCGAAGGATACGGCAACCCGCGCGGAAGCGGCTACGATGCTGACCAAGTATACAGCGTTGGAAGCCGAGTGAATAACGAGGGCATAGCAAACGGGCACGGCGGTAGGCTGTGCCCGTTTTGCCTTGTGCAAAATACGGCCTTTGGCAGTAACCTTCATCTTAACCGGGATTGTTTCAGCAGTATAGGATTGGCGCGAGGTGTATGGACATCAGCGCTACGTAGTCAAAATGCTAAGAATGTTACGTGTTTGGCAAAAAAATTTATATTTTCTTCCTTTTTTCTCGTATACCTCCGTGGTATACTATTACCATATCATAGAATACAACACAGGAGGATACCTGTCATATGGAAAAGAAAATCCCGGTCCGCAGTGAGGTGGACCCACAATACACATGGGCGTTGGAGGATGTCTATGCTTCCGACAGCCTGTGGGAAAACGACCTGGAAAAGGCGCGCAGCTTCCCACAGCAGCTTGCCGCATACAAGGGTAAGCTGGGGGAAAGCGCCAAAACCTTGCTGGCATTTTTCCAGCTGAGCAATGAAATCAGCGTGTTATTTGACGCATTGTATGGCTATGCGCAGCGCAGAAGCGACGAAGATACCGCCAATTCGCTGTATCAGGGGATGACCTCACGGGCGATGGCCGTCATGGTAGCGACCGATGCGGCTGGTTCATTTGAAACGCCGGAGCTGCTGGCGATCCCAAATGAAACGCTGGATCGCTTCTATCAGGAGGAACCGGCCCTCGAAGAATACCGCTTGTATATCACCCGTATCCGTGACAAACGGGAGCATATCCTGTCGGATGCAGAAGAAAAACTGCTGGCCGCAGCAGGGGAGATGAGCCAGGCCCCGGATCAGATTTATTCTGTGTTTGCCGATGCCGACCTGAAATTCCCGGATGCTGTGGACAAGGACGGCAACGCGCATACCGTAACCCACGGCACGTATATTCCGCTGATGCACAGTCAGGACCGGACGCTGCGCAAGTCTGCCTTCACGGCGTTGTACAGCGTCTATGGCCAGTTCCGCAATACGGCGGCTGCGATCCTGTCCGCGCAGACCAAGCAGCTCAAATTCCGCGCCGATGCGCGCCACTATGCTTCTACCTTACACGCTGCGTTGGATGGGAATGAGATCCCGACCGAGGTTTACACCAACTTAATCCAAGCCGTGCATGAGAATATGGCGCCGATGTACCGGTATGTCGCGCTGCGCAAGCAGCTGCTCGGTCTGGATGAGCTGCACATGTACGATCTGTATACGCCGATTGTCGGTGATGTGGATGTCACGATCCCATTTGAAGAAGCAAAGGAAACGGTTTACAAGGCGCTTGCCCCGATGGGCGACGCGTACCGCGCGATATTACAAGAAGGCTTTGACAACCGTTGGATCGACGTATATGAAAACGTCGGCAAGTGCTCCGGCGCATATTCCGCTGGTCTGCGTGCGCATCCATATGTCCTGCTGAACTATTCCGGCACGCTGGACAGTATGTTTACGCTGGCGCATGAAATGGGCCACGCCATCCATTCGTATCTGTCCAACAAGACCCAGCCGGTGACCTATTCCAACTACAGCATTTTTGTCGCAGAAGTGGCATCCACCTGCAATGAAGCGCTGCTGATGGAATACCTGCTGGCAAACACCACGGACAAACGCCGCCGCGCGTACCTTATCAATTATTTCCTCGAGCAGTTCCGCACAACGTTGTACCGCCAGACCATGTTTGCGGAATTTGAGCTGGAAATCAACCGCCGCAACGAAAGCGGGGAAAGCCTGACCGCGGAGTCGCTCAATGCACTGTATCACGAGCTGAACCGGCAGTATTTTGGCGATGGTATCGTCATCGATGCGGAAATTGATTTGGAATGGGCGCGTATCCCGCATTTTTATTACAATTATTATGTGTATCAATATGCAACCGGCTATTCCGCGGCGATCGCCTTATCTCGCCGCATCCTGAAGGAGGGTGCGCCCGCTGTGCAGGATTATCTAACCTTCCTGTCTGGCGGCTGTTCCAAGGATCCGATTGCGCTGCTGCGCGGCGCAGGCGTCGATATGGCAACAACACAGCCGATTACCGAGGCCTTGCAGCTGTTCGACGAGCTGATTACCGAAATGGAACAGCTGATGCAGGACGGGCCGTCTATAGATGGTGACGCATAATTCCCTCTTATCAACTGTGCTTGCAGCCTGTATCTTGTGGGTTGCAAGCTTTTGTTTGTGAAGAAAAAACCGCAGAGTTCAGGCTGTATGGCCTTGGCTCCGCGGTCTTTCGTACGACAGGGCTACTGGTTTATCTGGCAGGTGGGATGTTGCGCATGCGTCATCCCATCATGTATGTGCGATGCGGGATGCTTCGTCGCTGGCATCCTTTAGGCAAACCCAGACATTTCCGCGTTTCTGGCTTTCCACGCAGGCTTGCACATATCGGACACCGTCAATGCCGTCCTGCAAATGTGGATAAAAATAATCCCGGCTGTCATGGCATGTGCCGTTCTTTTTGTCCAGCAGGTGGCGGCAAAATTCATGATAGATGTTGGCAAACGCTTCGTAAAATCCTTCTGGATGCCCGGCGGCAATGCGGGAAATTGCCCGGCTCTCTTCACAAAGGTAATCCCTGTTTGCACACATGATCTGCACCGGCTGTCCTACCGGAGCCACACGAAGATGCAGCGGGTCGTTATGCGACCATTCGATCGCGCCCTTTTCGCCATAAATTTTTAAATCGACTGTGCAATCATGGCCGGATGCGACGCTGCTGGTCCAGCTCATGCCATGCGATCCGTTGTCAAACCGCATCAATACGCGTGAAATGCATTCGAGCGGGGCGTTTTCCGGATAGTAACCAAAATCGGCCAGCACTGCGTCCAAATTCAGCCCAGTCATCGAGTGGATCAGATAATACAGATGGACGCCGGTTGCAGCCGTTGCATTGGAATTGCCCGAAAACGTTGGATCGACAATCCAATCTGCATAGCTTTCCTTGTCGCTGTTCAAGCTGAGCAACAGCCAATCCTGCGGATAGAGTGCGACGACATCGATGATTTTTCCGATGGCACCGGTCTGGATCAGATGCCGGCATTCACGGAGGACTGGATAATGCGCGTACGTATAGGTAACGCCGACCTCAGCGTCATGCTCCGCTGCAATCCGCTTCAGTTCCTCCGCTTGTTCGATGCTGAGCGTAAAGGGCTTTTCACAAATGACATGGATTCCATGCTCCAAAAAGCATTTGGCAACACTGTAGTGGGTATGGTTCGGCGTGACAATTGATACAAAATCGATCCCGTCTTCGCGTTGGGATTCCTTTTCCGCCATCTCTTGGTAGTTGGAATAAATCCGATCCTCCGGCACGCCCCAAAACGTACCGTCTTCCACATTGCGCTCCCAATTGCGTGTAAAGCAACCTGCGGACAGCACTGCCATGTTGTCCATCGCTGCGCCGCGCCGATGGCTGTTGCCGATGTTGCCGCCGTTGCCGCCGCCAACCATACCAAATCTCAATTTGCGTTCCATATATGTTCCTCACTTTCCTGGATAAATGATAACCTTACCTGCCTGACGAGACCGCATCCATTCGATGCCTTTGTTGATCTCACGGAGCGGAAGCTCGTGCGTGATGATTTGTTCCAAGCCGGAATCTGGATTTTCCAGAATGGAAATGGCGGGCGGGAAGCTGTGATGCACAGCCAGGGCAGACAGCACGGTCAGTTCCTTGCGGTTGATGTCTCCCGGCCGGATAGTAGATTGCTGCGTCAGATTTTGTCCAAAGATCAAAATCCGTCCGCCAAATTGAACCACATCGATTGCTTGTTCCAACACCGGTCCGGCGCCGACTGCGTCGATGACGATATCCGGCCCCACGCCCCACTGTTCGATGAGCGTTTGCTGCCAGCCTGCGCGCGAGGAATCCAATACCAGATCTGCGCCAAGCTTTTGCGCTTCCATGCGGCGGGATTCTATCATTTCACAAACCGCAACATTGCGTACGCCATATAATTTCAAAAGGCGTAGGAAAATCAAACCGATTGGGCCGCTGCCAAATAAAACAACCGTCTCATACGGCTGTGGATTCAACCGCATCATGCCGTTCATCACACATGCGACCGGCTCCGCTAACGCAGCGCGCCGTGCTGGGATTGATTTAGAGATTGCATGGACCTGGGTCTCCGGGACAACGCAGTATTCTGCAAAGCCGCCGTTGCGCCATTGCCCGATGTTGCTCGCGCTGCGGCATAAGTTGGTGTGTCCACTGCGGCACTCCGGGCAAATACCGCACGGGATATTGGGCTCTACCGTTACGCGGTCTCCGATCTGTACACTGGTTACCGCTTCCCCGGTTTGCTCGACAATGGCTACAAATTCATGCCCCATAATCGTTCCCGGGTCGCCGCGCTGTCCCTGCGGTACATGCAAAATATGCAAATCGCTGCCGCAGATCCCAGCGGCTTCCACACGTAACAAAACATCGTTGGGAGCTGTTATTTTGGGTATCTCTACTTCTTGCAGCTCCAAGATTCCGTTGCCGATGAATACAGCCGCTTGCATCGTTGCTTGTTTCATTGTTGCACATCCTTTCGTACATTTCCATGGAAAGATCCTTTGTTTTTAAAATGGGAACGTTCCCATTTTTCTTATCAAACAACCTCCGCCTGCGCGGAGGGATGTTGGCTCAATAGATTTTTTTAAAGTTGAGATAACATTTCCGGCTGCATACCTTCCAGCGCCTCATAGTTAAACGTGGTAACTGGTGTATATACGGTATTGCTGGAATATGATGTGTTGGAGACCAGGCGATGGAATAGACCACTGATTCCTTCATACCCCTGCCGGAACGGGTTTTGCGTGATGACAAAATCCAACGCGTGTTTTTTCATCAACGGGACCGTGTCGGTATACACGTCGTATCCGATCAATCGGATGCCGGTGCGCCCGGTGTCCAGCAATGCCTGTGCAGCGTATAAATAGCTGAACCCTGTGCAAAATATGCCGTCAATATCGGGGGTATGACGCAAATAATCCAATATTTGCGGATAATTTTGTGGCGACATTTCTTCCTTGCACAGCACGGTTTGTAACGTGATCCGGCTGTTTTGTTCGTGGAAATATTGAACAAATCCGGCTTCCCGTTCCCAATATACCTGGTATTCTGTGCTCTCCTGCAAGATGGTAACGTTCCCATTTTTGCCTAACAACATTTCCATCAAGCTACCGGCAACCCGCCCAGCCTGATTATAATTCTGCCCGACAAAATATGTGCGATGCGACTGCGGCAAATCCGTGCTGATCGTCGCGATTTTGATCCCGCTCCGCTCCAATTCATCGACCATTTTCACAATCTCGGGGTGATCCACAGCTTTTAGAATGATACCGTGCACACCGTCCGAACGGAGGGACTGCAAAACGCGAAGCTGCTCTTCCCAGTCGCCAGTCTGCAAATCAAAAAAGTCCAGCTGGATACCCAGCGTTCCAAACTCACGTTCTGCCGCTCGGATGCCGTCCCGAATCTGGCAGTCAAACACACGACGCCAGCAAAACACGACCGCAATCCGCAAAGGGGAACGCTGCCGCCGCAACGCGCGGCCAGCGACATTGATCTGATAACCGCATTGCTCCGCGGCCTTTAAAATCCGCTCCCGCGTATCCGGATGAACACCGGCTTGGCCCTTCAGGGCCCGGTCAACGGTAGATTTGGAAACCCCGGCCAATTCTGCAATTGTCTTGATGGTTGCCCGCATATGCTATTCACCCTTCTGTGCCTTAGTATATACCGCGTTTTCACAGCGGGCAATTCGCAAATTGTCCAAATCCGTTCGCCCTTTTTCAGGCACATCTGCCAAAATACGAAAACTGCCCTCTAAACCAGAGAGCAGCTTTTGCGTCAAAATATATTTGATTTTGATCGGGAAATCGTGGGGATTTATTCTTTTTTGCCGAACAAATCCTTCATTTTATCGCGGAACGATTTGCGCTGCGTATGGTTTTGCGGCGTATCGCTGTCCTCCAGCTTACGCAGCAAATCCTTTTGCGCATCCGATAGGTTCTGCGGTACCTCCAGCGTCACCTTGACAAACTGGTCGCCGCGTCCGCGTCCATTGACTACCTGGATGCCCTTGCCGCGCATGCGGAATACGGTGCCCGGTTGTGTGCCCGCTGGCATGGTATATTCCACCTTGCCGTCGATGGTTGGGACAATCAGCTTATCGCCCAGGCATGCCTGCGCATAGGAAATCGGCACTTCGCACCATACGTCGTAGCCATCGCGCTGGAACAGCGGATGCGGACGGATGGATACGGTGACAATGACATCGCCTGCCGGGCCGCCGTTGACACCTGCGCCGCCCTGTCCGCGCAGTGCTACGCTCTGGCCGTCGTCGATGCCTGCCGGGATCTTGACGCTCAACTTGCGCGTGCGGCGTTCCTGGCCGGTGCCGCGGCATTTTTTACACGGCTTTTTGATGATCTTGCCGGTACCGCGGCAATTCGGGCATGGGCCGGTCGAGGAAAACGCGCCGAACGGAGTGCGCTGGGTCTGCTGCACCGTACCGGTGCCGTGGCAATTGGAACAGGTCTCCGGCGTATAGCCTTTTTCTGCGCCTGTGCCACCGCATTCCGTGCACTGCTCCACGCGGTCCACTTCGATTTCTTTTTCGCAGCCGAATGCAGCTTCTTCAAAGCTCAGCATGACCGTGCGGCGGATCGATTCGCCCTGGCGCGGTGCATTTGCCCGGTTGGTGCGCGTGCTGCCGCCGCCGAAGCCGCCGCCAAAGAAGCTGCCAAAAATATCGCCGAGATCGACATCTTCGAAGCCAAAGCCGCTGCCGCTGAAACCGCCGCCCTGTCCGGCGCCGTAGTTCGGGTCAACGCCGGCAAAGCCAAACTGGTCATAGCGTGCACGCTTTTCCTTATCGGACAGAACTTCATAGGCTTCGCCGATTTCTTTGAATTTTTCTGCGGCCTCCGCATTGCCTTTATTCAAATCAGGATGGTACTTTCTCGCCAGCTTCCGGTACGACCTTTTGATCTCATCGTCTGTCGCACCTTTGTTGACGCCAAGCACTTCATAATAATCTTTTTTATCAGCCATATGCTATGACCCTCCTATGTATAAGGGAATATACACCGCAAAGGCAGACCGTCCCGAAGACGGTCTGCCTGCCGTATGATGGTTGGTTTCCAATTACTTGTCGTCCGAAACATCCTTGAAGTCGGCATCATAATACTGCTCGCCGTTTGATCCGGCCTGTGCGCCGCCCTGCGCACCGCCGCCAGCAAAGTTGTTCGGGTCAAAGCCCTGTGCGCCGCCCTGCGGATTTGCCTGCTGGTAAACCTTTGCGGAAACTTCTTGGAACTTTGCTGCCAGCGCATCGGATGCAGCCTTGATTGCATTGGTATCGGTGCCCTTGAGCGCATCGTTGACCTTGGCAATTTCTGCTTCGATGGCGGATTTATCTGCCGCATCCACCTTGTCGCCCAGCTCTTCCAGCGTGCTCTGGCACTGGAATGCAAGCTGCTCGGCGTTGTTGCGGATATCAACGGCCTCCTTGCGCTTCTTGTCTTCTTCGGCAAACTTTTCTGCCTCTTCGACTGCCTTGTTGATTTCGTCATCCGACAGGTTGGTCGAAGCGGTGATCGTGATCTTCTGTTCCTTGCCAGTGCCCAGATCCTTTGCGGATACGTTGACGATACCGTTTGCATCAATGTCGAAGGTAACTTCGATCTGCGGTACGCCGCGGCGTGCCGGTGCGATGCCGTCCAGGTTGAAGCGACCCAGCGTCTTGTTGTCCGCTGCCATTTCACGCTCGCCCTGCAGGACATGGATTTCTACTGCCGGCTGGTTGTCTGCTGCGGTAGAGAAAATCTGGCTCTTCTTGGTCGGGATGGTGGTGTTGCGTTCAATCAGCTTGGTGCATACGCCGCCGAGGGTTTCAATGCCCAGAGACAGCGGAGTAACGTCGAGCAGCAGGACATCCTTGACTTCGCCGCCCAGGACGCCGCCCTGGATTGCTGCGCCGACTGCAACGCATTCATCCGGGTTGATGCCCTTGAATGCATCCTTGCCGGTGATCTTCTTTACAGCTTCCTGTACGGCCGGGATACGGGTGGAGCCGCCGACCAGCAGGATCTTTGCCAAGTCGTTTGCAGACAGGCCTGCATCGCTCAGCGCCTGATTGACCGGGCCCATGGTTGCCTGAACCAGGTCATGGGTCAGTTCATTGAACTTTGCACGGGTCAGCGTCAGCTCCAAATGCTTCGGGCCGGTCGCATCCGCAGTGATATACGGCTGAGAGATCGAAGCGGTGGTAACGCCGGACAGCTCAATCTTTGCCTTCTCTGCCGCTTCCTTCAGACGCTGCATGGCCATCTTGTCGCTGCGCAGGTCAATGCCGTTGGATTTCTGGAATTCAGATGCCATCCAGTCGATGATGCGCTGGTCAAAATCGTCGCCGCCCAGGCGGTTGTTGCCTGCGGTTGCCAGTACTTCGACAACGCCGTCGCCGATTTCCAGGATGGAAACGTCGAAGGTGCCGCCGCCCAGGTCATATACCATGACCTTCTGCTCGGATTCCTTGTCTACGCCATATGCCAGTGCAGCGGCGGTCGGCTCGTTGATGATGCGCTGTACGTTCAGGCCAGCGATCTTGCCGGCGTCCTTGGTTGCCTGGCGCTGTGCGTCGGTGAAATATGCCGGAACCGTGATAACCGCATCGGTTACTGGGGAGCCAATATAAGCTTCCGCATCGGTCTTCAGCTTTTGCAGGATCATTGCGGAAACTTCCTGCGGGGAATATTGCTTGCCTTCAATGTTGACACGGTAGTCCGAGCCCATATGACGCTTGATCGAGATAATGGTGCGTTCTGCGTTGGTAACCGCCTGGTTCTTTGCGGTCTGGCCAACGATACGCTCGCCCTGTTTGTTAAATGCTACGACAGACGGTGTGGTACGTGCGCCTTCGCTGTTCGGGATAACGACGGCCTCGCCGCCCTCCATAACTGCTACACAAGAGTTGGTTGTACCCAAATCAATGCCGATAATCTTGCCCATAATATGTTCCTCCTATAAGATAAAGATCATGTTTTACAACTTAATTTGCGACTTTGACCATCGCGGTACGGATGATCTTATCGCCGTGGCGGAAGCCCTTTTGGAAACATTCTGCGATGCAGCTCTCTCCCAGTTCCTCGTCCTCCACGTGCATCACTGCATTGTGGATTGTGGGGTCAAATGCACTGCCGGCTTCCGCCGCAATGATTTCCACACCCAAGGATTCCAGTGCGGATTCAAACTGCCGTGCGGTCATTTCCACGCCTTTTTTGTATTCGATATCCGCCGTTTCCTGCGCCAGCGCGCGCTCCAGATTGTCATAAATCGGGAGGATGGCGGTTAACGCCTTGCCGGTTGCTTCGGAACGGATCATATCGCGTTCCTTGATGGCGCGTTTGCGGTAGTTGTCATATTCCGCCGCCATACGCATATAGCGGTCATTCAGCTCATCGAGCTGCTTTTGCAGCTTTTCTTCCGCCGTTTCCTGCGGCTGCTCCGCTGCGTCCTCTGCCTTTGCCTGCCCGGCAGCAGCAGTTTCTTCTTCCTGCTGAACAGTTTCCTGTTCGATGCTGTCTTTGGTTTCCATGGTGTTCCTCCTCTATCGCCGCAGGCTTGCTGCGGCGCAGTCCATCCTAATATGCTATGCAAGCAATGCGCTCACTTGTCGTCATCTTCAAAGAATGTTTCGGCAATCAGCCGGTTCAGTCCCTTGGAGAACAAGGCAAGCCGCGCGGAAAGCCGTGCGTAGTCCATGCGCGTCGGGCCGACGATGCCGATCAGGCCGCGCCCGATGCTGCCGATGTTGTATGTGGCGTATACCATGCTGGCGTTTTGCAGCGGGCCGCTCCCGTTTTCCGGGCCGATGGTAATGCGCACGCCGTCGATATCGCGTGTAAAGGTGCGCAGCGCCGGGACGTTGTTCTCATCCGAGATGAAATCCAGCAGCTCCTGCGCCTTGTGCACATCGTGGTATTCCGGATATGCCAGCAGCTTGGATGCGCCCTGCAAAAATACCTTTTGATGGCTCATTTCCTCCACAAACTCGTCGAGGAACTGGCCAACGAGGGACAGCAGCGCAGTGACGCCTGCCGCCCGCCGGACGATATCGAACCGCTCCGGCGTGATCGCGTCGATCGGGATATCGGTCAGCGTCTGGTTGAGCACATATGTGAGAAGCTCCGCTTCCTCTGCTGACACCGGCGTTGCGGTGCGCAGCATTTTGTTTTTCACGACGCCGCTGTCTGTGACAACGACAATGACAAAATCCAACGAGCTCACGCAGATGATCTGGAATTTGCGTATGGTGACGCGCTGCATGTACGGGGTCACCGCCAGCGTGGTGTAATCCGTGAGGTTGGAAATCAGCTTCCCGGCCTCCGAGACCATGCGGTCGAGTTCCTTTACCTTGAGCTTGGTCACCGAATTGATGCGGTCGATATCCGCCGCGCTCAGATCCGGCGTCCGCATCAGCTCATCTACATACAGCCGGTAGCCTGCTGGGGATGGGATCCGTCCGGCTGAGGTATGCGGCTTTTCCAAAAAGCCCATCTCCTCCAGCTCGCTCATCTCATTGCGGATGGTTGCTGAGGAGAACCGCAGCTCGGGCCGACTTGCCAACGCTTTGGAGCCTACCGGCTCCGCCGTGCGGATATAGTCGCTGATGACGGTTTTTAAAATCAGTTTTTTTCGTGCGGACAGCTCCACCGGTATCACCTCCTGATGGATTCCGGGTGCTTTGGCACTATGTGTTTTTGAGTGTTAGCACTCACACTCCCCGAGTGCTAAATACAAGATACCACCCAACCCGCGCCTTGTCAAGCGAAACACTCGGATTTTCTGTGAATAATTTGTAAAACCATTGCAAAAATGGAAAAATCACTGTTTTGCACATGGTTATACACAGATTTTTTGGCCATTTTCATCTGCATGTAGCTTGTGCCAGCTTCCGCATATTTATGCTCTTATAGGCAAAGCGATCTGGACATGCTATAATAACAGCAAAGAACCTTTGGAAGGGAGCATGAGGATGAAAACTGCATTGATTACTGGGGCATCGTCCGGCATAGGGCGTGATATCGCCCGTGAGCTGAGCCGACGCGGCTGGCGTTTGCTGTTGGTAGCGCGGCGCCGCGATCGCTTGGAACAGCTGTCGCGCGAACTGGGCACGCCGTGCCGCATTTATGTCTGCGATGTTTCCCGTGAAGACAACTGCCGTTGGCTGTATGAGCACACCAGGGGACAGGATGTCAGCTTTTTGGTCAACGCTGCCGGTTTCGGTCTATACGGCCGGTTTTCCGACACCGATCTGGACCGCGAAATGCAGATGATCGACGTCAATGTCAAGGCGGTACATATTTTAACCAAATTGTTTCTGCGGGACTTTCTTGCGCAGGGCAGCGGGCATATTTTAAACGTTGCCTCGTTCGCCGGGTTCATGGCGGGGCCGCTGCTTTCCACGTACTATGCAACCAAGAATTATGTCGTGCGCCTGAGCGAAGCGATTTATGAAGAGCTGCGCCGGGAAGGAAGCCCGGTCACGATTAGTTGCCTGTGCCCCGGGCCAGTGGATACAGAATTCAATCGGCGCGCCGGGATCCGCGGGTTTTCCGTCAAAGCGCTCCCAAGCCACTATGTCGCAAAGATTGCTGTGCGCCAGGCGCTCGCCGGACAGCTGCTCATCCTACCTGGGACGATGACCCGGCTCGGCGCAGCTGCTTCGCGGTTTGTCCCGGAAAAGCCGCTGCTGCGCATTGTGCACCACATCCAATCCGGTAAAAACAAATGACAAAAAAGACATTTCCAAACCAAAGCGGCGGAAATGTCTTTTTCTTTCAGGCTGCGTCTGTTTTTGTGGACAGCTTCGGGGGTGCCGGGACAGGCGGAAGGGTATCATCGCGTCAGTCATCCAGGAATTGTACGATATCGTTCGGCGTGCAGTCCAGGATGCGGCATAGCTTTTCCAGCGTCAAAAGCGTAATGTTTTTGTTTTTCTTAAAGGAATCCAGGGTTTTGTTGTCAATCCCGCGCTGAAGCAATTGGTATTGTGTGACATGTTTTGCTTTCATGGTCGCCCATAACGGACTGAAATCAATCATGCACACCACCACCCCGGTCAAATCTCGCTTGGGAGCGCACGATGCGGCTGCGCGCCTCCACTTGATTTCATTATAAGGATGGAACATATAAATCGGTATTGTGGATATAATCACAATGGTGTATACTATAGTATGACACGATAAAACCGTGTTATTCGATCATCATGTATTTGTTTGACAAATCGCGTTGCTGTTTGAGCAGGATATCGATGACTTCATTGACGGCAACCAATGTGCTGGCATCGCACTGATGCAGCTTTGGAGCGATTTCCATATCGATGACGCAGTTGGGTGCAATATACGGCGTATCCAAAACGAAGTAATTCAAATCCTTATCCAGCGCGTTGCTCAGCTGGAGCAGCATTTCAAGCGACGGCTTGGATTGCCCGGTTTCCAAATGGCTCAGGTGATTGTTGGTGCATTTGCATAGGGCGCCGAGCTGCTCCTGCGTAAAATGCTTTTGTTCCCGAGCGGTTTTGATCCGTTTTCCAACCTTTTTAAAGTCTATAACCCTTTGCACTGCATATCACCACGATTCAAAAATAATAATGCCCCTATTATAGTAAAAATATGCGGCACCTTGAATGTATTATCCATGCAGTCTGCATGGATAATTTAAATTATTAGTGAAATAATGCATACAAATTGCCTGATTAGTGATATAATAAAAACAATCCAAAATTTGTCATCGAGAGACGATGCGATGAAAGAGAGGCGAAAACGATGGAAGTTGTTGCAGAAGAATATTTTTATTCGGAAATGAAAGCGAAAGAAGAAGCGAAGCAAAAAGCCAGAAAAGAACAGGAGTCCTTGGAAAAAAAGGCACTGGAAAGCATGACGAAGGAAGAACGGAAAATCTGGCGCAGGGAAACGCAGCGGGAGATCATACAATGGATGCTTCAGTACCTTCCAAAGCAGAAGCCCAAACGCACGATATTTGATCCGCTCAAATATGCTACGTTCAAAGGGCTTGTACAGCAAAGCGTCGATTTCGCAAAAGAACATAGCTTGAACGTACATATTTATACTACCGAAGAATCTTCTGGATGCATCAGCTTTGCCGGAGAAACATTACTTTGCTATCCTGAGCATATGCTGACGCTGCACAAATTGATGCAGGCCGCGGACCAGGTTCACATCCGGGCGGCGCATGATGCCGATCTGGGAAGGCCCATCGATATCGACGGAGGCATACGCATCGAATTTTGGTTTGATTGCTTCCGCGAACTCCCATTGGAAAAATAACGCCCGTTGAGCAGCAGAAGCCGCACGGGATGGGATAAAACAAGGCTGCAAAGCGACAAGCTTTGCAGCCTTGTGGTATATTAGCCACACATATCGGTTGCCACACGGCAGAGCACATCGGGATGGTTGGAAATGATGCAATCCACACCGCGCGCGATCATATCGCGCATATTTGCTTCGTCGTTGACCGTCCAGGTATTCACCTTCATGCCGCGGCCGTGATACAGCTGTACCAGTTCCGGCTGGTATTGCAGCAGCATATAGCGCGGGTGCATGTTGTCTGCGTTGGAGCGTTCGATGTAGCGGTCGATGTCCAGAAGCGGCTTGTCGTACAGCAGACCAGTTTCAATATCCGGGCAAAGGGTTTTAAACGCCTGCATGGAAATGTGGTTGAAGGACGATACGAAAACCTTGTCCTCCATCTTGTGCGCGCAAATTGCGTCGATCACACGCTGTTCCAGCCCTTCGTAAAAGACTTCATAATTCTTCAGTTCCATATTGAGCAGCATGTTTGTCTCATCGCAAAAATCCAGCAGCTGGTCGAAGGTCCACATGCGTTCACCGGCAAATTCCGGAGATTTCCATGCGCCGATGTCCAGTTGCATCAGCTCCGCATAGGTATGATCCTGGATCCAGCCCGTACCGTTGGAGGTACGCTCCAGCGTCGCGTCGTGGAAAATAATCAGTTCTCCGTCTTTGGTAATGTGGACATCGCTTTCAAAGCCGTCCGCCTGGGTTTTTTCCACAGCCATGCGGAACGCCAGCGGGCTGTTTTCCGGATAGTTTCCTGAAAAGCCACGGTGTGCAAGCAACAACGGTTTTTTCATTGTAATCGCCTCTTTCTTGTTCCAATAAAAAAAGCACATCAAAAGACATCATAGCCTTTTCATGCGCTTTGCTCCAATAACTCCTTGCGTACTTTTATTATACGCGATTTTTCACACAAATGCAACCATTTTCGCGGGCATTCTTTTGTCGCCGGGGCTGCGCAATATTTTGTGCTTTTCGCGTTTGCTTTGTCGAAACTTTGCAAAAATCTGTGGGAACCGTTGCTTTTCCGGGCGGGATCCGGTAAACTGGAGATGTTACCGCACGTACCCTCCGACAACATGCAGGGGCGGCGGAGCCGACCGCTGTCCGAACGACAGCGGGGGATACATCATGAGAGGAGGGGCATGGTATGGCCGATATCAAGCTGTTTCAGATCAGTGGCACTGTGCGCGAATACCAAAGCGGTACCGTTACCTTGGAAAAAGAATTACAGACAGTGATCGAAAATAATATGGAGACGTTTTTTGGCGTCACATTTCTCGATTCCGAATATCGTACGACAGACGGCGGGCGGATGGACAGCATCGGTATCGATGAAAACCATTGTCCGGTTATTTTTGAATACAAACGGTCGATCAAAGAAAATGTCATCAATCAAGGGTTGTTTTATTTGAACTGGCTGCTGGATCACAAGGACAGCTTTAAAGTGCTTGTCATAGAGAAGCTGGGGCTGGAATTTGCGGATCAAATAGACTGGACCATGCCCCGCGTGATTTGCATCGCAGGTGATTTTACCAAATATGACGAATCGGCCATCAAGCAGATGAACCGCAATATCAGCCTGATCCGATATAAAAAATTTGGCGACGATCTATTGATGTTTGAACAGATCAATGAGAACATTGCGGCAGCGATCCCAGAATATCATCCCGCTTCCGCACGGGTAAGGGCAGCGGATAAAACGTTTGATGAGCAGCTTGCCGGCGCGGATAAAACCATACAGGTCTTGTATCAGGATCTGGCCAATTACATTTTGAGCCTCGGCGATGACATCAGTGAGACCCATTTGAAGTTATATGCTGCGTTTAAGAAGATCAAAAATGTGGTCACTGTGATTGCACAGCGAAAAAAGCTGGTTGTCAATCTCCCGCTGGATGTCAATTCCGTGACATTTGAGGAAGGATTTTCCAGGGATGTGACCAAGATTGGGCATTGGGGCTGCGGTCCGGTAGAACTGCATCTGCAAAACCATGCCGATTTGGAAAAAGCAAAACCGCTGATCGACCGGGCATACAATGAAAACTGACGGTATCTTACAGCTCTATGCAGTGTCAGAGTGTATGCTTCCGGCTGTGTTTCCGCAGATTTTTTGTAAAAAATGCTCCCACCTGCTGGTATGAAGTGCCCCCCAAAAGTTAGACAAATTTTTTTAATTAAGCGACCTGAAGGGTC
>JAUNIY010000126.1 GCA_030523305.1 Eubacteriales bacterium | reverse complement strand
GACTTTCGGTTTCCAAACGGATTGTGATCGGGGGCGCAGACCAACGCCATCGGGTCATTCATCATAAATTGCGTAATCAGATCGGGACTGGATACCTTTCCTTCCACAACAGCTACATCCAGTTCACTTTTGAGCAACAGTTGTTCAATGGCATGGGTATTGTCCACAACGACCTTCGGTACCGGATTGTTTGTTTCCTCTATATACCGCTTAAGCGCGCCGCCAAGCACACAGGTACCAACGGTAACCGTCGCGCCGACACGGAGCAGATCCGTCTCGTCTGCATTTTTCAGGCGCTGCTCCATCGCGTCATACATCGACAAAATATGGCGTGCATATTCACGCAGCTGCGTCCCTGTCGGCGTAATATACAACCGGCGGCCCAAGCGTTCAAACAAGCGCACACCGTATTGCTCTTCAATCTCACCAATCGTTCCACTGACAGACGGCTGCGCGATGTGCATCTTTTTTGCAGCTTCGCTCATGCTTCCGCAATCGGCAACTGCAAGAAAAATACGCAGATTCCGCAAGGTCATGTTCGATCCTCCCCTTTGCTTATCCGCCGCACAAATGATGTGCCTTTTCTTTTTATATAATACTCCATATTATACACTATATTTCTCTTTTGCACAATATACGGTTTTTACATAAATTATTTTTCAACAATTTGCACAATACACAAAAAACGCCGTACAGCATGGGACTGTACAGCGTTTTCCAAGATACACCGGTATTTTATTCCTGGTCCAAGTCCAGGTAGAAACGTGCATAATCATGCCGCCTCTCCTTGGTAAATGTAATGGCGGAGCGCGGATGCATATTCAGGCGGCCAGTCAGCAGATACGCCGTATTGTATCCCCACTGTATGCCCTCTTCCCGCAGCTTGTCCATATGTTTTTCCACAAACCGCAAGACCGGAGACAGATGATACTTCGGATTCTTTAGGAAACCGAGCAGCTGCTCCAGCATACAGTTGCCTGCGCCACGGCCCATGCCGTTCATCGTCGCATCCAACATGCTGACGCCCACCGCGCATGCGTCAATGGTATTGGCAAACGCGAGCATCTGGTTGTTGTGCGCATGGATGCCGACCTGTTTTCCATACTTATCCATCTGTTCCAGATACATTTCAGACAGGCTGCGAATTTCTTCCGGATACAGCGAACCATAGCTGTCTACCAGGTAAACCGCATTCGCTGGGCTTTGGCCAATCATTTCCAATGCATGCAACAGATCTTCCTTATGCGCTTTGGAAACTGCCATGATATTGCAAGTGGTTTCATAGCCCATTTTCGCGCAGTGCTCAATCATTTCAATGGCTGAAGGCATGGTATTGATGTAGGTCGCAATACGGATCAAATCGATCGGGCTATTGCTGCGTTCTACAATATCACGCTTATAATTGGTTCGTCCCACGTCGGCCATGACCGCAATTTTCATATCAGTATCGTTTTCACCAACAATATCATAAATGTCTTCGTCATGGCAGAACTTCCACTTGCCAAACTCCGACGGATCAAACAAATCTTTGGATGCCTTGTATCCAAATTCCATGTAATCCACGCCTGCATCCAAATTGGCCTGATATAGGTCGCGGATAAAATCATCCTCAAAATAAAAATTGTTGCACAATCCACCGTCGCGGACAGTCGCATCCACGACTTGGATGTCCTTACGGTATGTCATCAAATCGCCCTTCTGTGGCGCCATTGTCATCCATCCTTTCGAAACAATACTTTTATAGATTAAACTGTAACTGACTAAATTATCCTTGCTGTAAAACAGCCTCCTGCCGTCGGCAGGAGGCCGCATGTTATGCATGTTTTTGGAAATAATCCAATTACTTGGTCATGGAAGCAACTTCTGCTGCAAAGTCGTCCTGCTTCTTCTCAATGCCTTCGCCCTTCTCATAACGGGTATACTTTGCCAGCTTGATGGAGCCGCCCAGTTCCTTGGCAACAGCAGCAATATGCTTTTCTACAGAAACCTTGTTCTCCTTAACAAAAGCCTGCTGCAGGAGGCAGTTTTCTTCGTAGTACTTGCCGATACGGCCCATAACCATCTTCTCAATGATGTTCTGCGGCTTCGGCTTCGCAGCAGTCTTGTTCTCCTCCATAGCCTGTGCCATCAGGATTTCCTTCTCTTTATCCAGCGTGGTCTGGTCAACGTCCGACTTGTCCATGAACAGCGGACGCATTGCAGCTGCCTGCATGCCGATGTCCTTTGCCAGCTCGGCAACGGCCGGGTTGCCCTTGATATTGTCGGATACTTCCAAACCTACCAGAACACCGATAACGCCGCCCATATGGGTGTAGCCAACGTTTACGGTTGTCTCGTCATAACGCTCAAAACGGCGGATCTGCAGGTTCTCGCCGATGGTCAACACCTTCTCCTGCAGTGCGCCTGCAACGTCCGTATCGCCCATCTTGCAAGCCTTCAGAGCCTCGATATCTGCCGGGTTCTCAGCGATGATAACCTTTGCTACGTCAGAAGCAAACTTCTGGAAATCAGCGTTCTTTGCAACGAAGTCGGTCTCAGAGTTAACCTCGACAATTGCAGCTGCGCCGCATGCGTCGCAAACCTCGATGGATACGATGCCTTCCGCAGCGATACGGCTTGCCTTCTTCGCAGCCTTAGCCAGGCCCTTCTCGCGCAGAAGCTCAATTGCCTTGTCGAAATCGCCGTCAGCTTCCTGCAGCGCCTTCTTACAATCCATCATACCTACATTGGTCTGCTCGCGCAGTGCCTTAACATCCTTTGCAGTAAATGCCATGATGTGAATCCTCCTCGTGTATTGATTGTTCCGTTTTTTGTGAAAAAAGCCCGCCCGATCAACGCGGCGGGCTTTTTCCAATATCATTTCAAAGCTTATTCAGCAGCGTTTTCCTCGGTCTCTTCGGAAGCAAGCTGTTCGCCCTGCTTGCCTTCCAGAACAGCATTTGCCATGGTGGAAGAGATCAGCTTGATTGCGCGGATCGCATCGTCGTTGCCCGGAATCACGTAATCAACTTCGTCCGGATCACAGTTGGTATCGACAATGGCAACTACCGGAATCTTCAGCTTGCGTGCCTCGGCAATGGCATTCTTTTCCTTGCGTGGGTCAACAACAAACATTGCACCCGGCAGCTTCTTCATATCCTTTACGCCGCCCAGATACTTCTCCAGCTTGGCAATCTCCAGCTGCAGCTTGATAACTTCTTTCTTCGGCAGCAGGTCGAATGTGCCGTCCTCCTGCATCTTCTTCAGCTGGTTCAGACGAGCGATACGGGTACGCATGGTGCTAAAGTTGGTCAGCATACCGCCCAGCCATCTTGCATTGACATAATACATGCCTGCGCGCTCTGCTTCCTCACGGATTGCATCCTGCGCCTGCTTCTTGGTACCAACGAACAGGATGGATTCACCTGCTGCTGCGATATCGCGTACAAAGAAATACGCTTCTTCCAGCTTCTTTACGGTCTTCTGCAAATCGATAATGTAGATACCGTTTCTCTCCGTGAAAATGTACTGTGCCATTTTCGGGTTCCATCTTCTGGTCTGGTGACCGAAGTGCACGCCTGCTTCCAGCAGCTGCTTCATAGAAATAACTGACATTGAAATGTCCTCCTTAGTTTTTTCCTCCACATCGTTCCATTTGGCAGCGACCCTGCGTTCTATGTGCACAGAGCACCACGCCGCTTTCCGCGATGTGTGTGTATTTTCCATACCAGATGATTTTATCACATGCAATCTGGAAACGCAAGAAAAATTTTTTACTTTTTGAAAAAAGGTTCTTTGCCACAATCTTTCTGTACGCAGCCTTCCCGCGGCGAAAAGCTGGTTAGGATAATATCATCCCCAATCCTGCGGATCGCATCCCACGGGATGACAAAATCCTCTCGTTTCCCCAGCAAGCTGAGCTTTGGCCTGCCCGGTACGACAATCGCGACCAGTCGACCCGTACAGGTATCGATTTCCACATCGTTGACATAGCCGAGCCGGCTCCCGTCGCAAATGCTGATGACCTCTTTGCATCGCAGATCGACAATGCGGCAGCACGGCCCATGCGACACACCCTGCATATCATGTCACCTCCCCCGCCTGCTCCAGCAGCTTTTGCCAGAATTGTTCGCTGTTGAGCCGTCCATCCCGGTTGTATCTCCGAATGTTTTTGAGGCAGTCCGGATCGCGCACGATGCAGGCGATCCCTTCCTCACAGCTCAAGGAGGCCGAAAAGCCACATTGTTCTACCAATGCATCCGTCTGCGTATTCCGCGCGCCAAACGGATAGGTATAGCAAACCGGCTCCGCAATCCCGAGGGATGCAAACAGCTTTTGTGCCTGCCGCGTGTCCTGGAAAAAAAGCTCTTGATAAGCGGACGTATCCTCGCCCTGTACCGGCAGGCATCCGCGCCGGGTTTGCAAGTCATGGAAATCATACGAATGGTTTTGTATTTCTATGACACCGGAAGCTGTCATTTCCTGCAATTCTGTTCCGGTACAGTAAGACCACGATTCATGTCCCTGGATATCCTCCGCTTCGGAATACTGTTGCACCAACTTTCCTACCGGTGATAGCACAGCCCGCATACCGTATTGCTTGAGCAACGGATATGCATGACAATAGTTGTTATAATAGCCATCGTCAAACGTAAGCATCACCGGTTTTTCCGGCAGCGGCGACCCGTTTTCTACGTAGGCAAGCAGATCGGATATCGTTACTGTTTCATAGCCGCGTTCTTTCAAATACTGGAGATCATGCTCCAGCATTTCCGGTGAAATCACATATTCCCCCGGAGATTCCCCCAAATCTGTCACACTGTGATACATTGCCACCGGGAGCAGGATCGCTTTGTCCTGTGCAGAAGCTGCCTGCGTCAGCTTCCGTTCTAAGCTGGCGCCAACGACGGCAAACAACAGCAATCCGGCCAGAAGCATGGCTTCCCAATGCCATTGTTCCCTTTTCCATTTTCGCAATATATACCACCGTCCTTAGGGCTGCCGGAACGGCACCCCAAAATAATCTGCCGTAGAAACCGATAGATTGCGGGCAATATCACGGATATTCGCCCGGATCCAGTTTGCATCATCCGGATTGTCATGATATGCAATTTCAATCAGGATTGCAGGCGCTGCAGTCCGCCGCAGCTCCACCAACTGTGTGGTCGGAATAGTATCTACCAACTGCGGTGTCGGCGAAATCAAGCTGAAATTGTTGGCAAAAATTTCGGCAGCGCGTTCCCCCTGCGCGCTCCCCGTATAATAATATACATCTGTCCCGCGTAGCTGTCCGGCAAGGCTTTCCGGTGCAGCATTGGAATGGATCGCAAGATGGAAGTCTGCATTGGCCGCATTGGATTTCTGCGTACTGGTGAGTGCTGTATCCTCCGTTGTATTGCGCACAACACGGATACCCGACGCCTCCAGATACGGCACCATGGCATCGGCGATCAGATTCATATAATATTCTTCGCTGCCTACGCCGTCATAAAAGGGATTATATTCCTGTGTAGACGGGCTGAGAAATACCGTTGGCATAGGTTTGCCCTCCTTTTGTGTCTATCTTCCCCATACTATGCACAGGACAACTTTTACAATACAACAAAACATCTGCACGACACCATTTCTCTGTTTCATACCGCCCGCTTGCCGCAAAAAAGCCGCCGGAGGACAATCCTCCGGCGGCCAGAATATCTAATGTTTTCTTGTCAGAATTTGGTCTCGTAGCTTCCAACAGACATATTGATGGTTTCCTTCTCGCTGCTCTTTGCAAATTTATCGACAGACATCTTGTCCTTCGGTGAATGGTTGATGACGCCGGCGCCGTTGATACAGCCGCCCTCGCACGCCATGCCTTCAATGAAGTTTTCTGCAAGACGTCCCATTTTTGCCTTGAGCAGCGCGACCTTGCACTGTTCAATGCCGCTGCAAACCGCAGCCTTCGGCTCGAAATCGACATTCTGCTCCTTTGCGCTCTGCAAAACTGCCTCCGTCAGGCCGCCGGAGCGCGCAAAGACACGCCCGTAATACGATGCGTCCGTCATCGGCATATCGCTCTGCTCTTCCGGCGGGAAACCGGCGGCATCCAGAAGTGCCTGCATTTCTTCGAACGTCATGACACAATCAATCCACGGTCTGACGGTATCCAGCTTCTGTTCATACTTTTTCGCAGTGCACGGCCCAATAAAGATCGTCTTGATCGGCCATGCGCTGTTCTCCTTGATGTACCGGCCGATTTCTGCCATCGGTGACAGGTTATGCGAGATATGCTCCGCCATTTCCGGCACATGCTGCTGGATATAGCGCACAAACGCAGGGCAGCAGGAGGAGGTCAGGAAACCTTTTTCCGCCAGCTCTGCGGTCTCCTTCTTGGCAACCATATCCGCGCCCAGCGCCGCCTCTACAACATCATGGAAGCCCAAATTGCGCAGTGCCTGCTTGACCTGACCGAGCGAAGCGCCCTGGAACTGAGAAGCGATGGCCGGCGCGACAATGGCTACGGTGTAATAGCCGCGGTGGTCTGCCTGCTTAATCAGGTTGATCGCATCAACCATATAAGAATTATCTACAACTGCGCCGAACGGGCACTGGCTGACACATGCGCCGCAGTTGATGCACTTGTCATAATTGATTTCCGCCTTCTGCTGGTCATTCATCTTAATGGCGCCAACCTTACAGCTGCGTTCGCACGGACGTACATTTTCTGTAATGGCACCATATGGGCACACCTTTGCACAGCGCCCACAGTGGATGCACTTATCCGGATCAATTTCCGCTTTGCCGTCCCTGCCTTTGGAGATTGCGCCACGCGGGCATACCTTCATACAGCGGTGCGCCAAGCAGCCACGGCAAGAATTGCTCACCGTATAACGATCCACTGGACATTCATCGCATGCAATATCGATGACCTGGATGACATTGCTGCCGCGCTCCCCGCCGAGCGCATTATGTACACGTTCCTGGACAATCGCACGCTCTTTATATACACAGCAGCGCATCGTTGGCTTCTTCCCCGGGATAACCTCATGCGGGATGGAGTAATATACATCCTCCATTTTTTCATGCAACGCGTGTTCTGCGACAGCGCGAAGTACTTTATATTTGATTAACTGGACGTCAGTTTCAAAACTTCTCATGGACACTTCTCCCTTTCCCAGCTGCAATGAAAGTTTGTCATATTCTTAACAATATGTATTGTATCGTAACAGCACGCCAATGTCAAACGGTCAATACCCAGCCCTTGTCAGTACATATGATGACATGTTGTGCAGCCTTTGAGCAGGTCTTTTTACTTTTTGTGGCAACATTGCATCAAAAGGAAAACATTCCCATTTTATGCGTGCACTTTCCACAATTTTGGCGCAAAATTTTCAGCTTTTTCCACAATATGCAACGGTTCCAATACGCCGCGCGCACCTTGTCACACGTACCGATGCCCGCCATTGCCTTGTTGCTTTCATACCATTTCTATATGAAAAACAGCCAAACTCAGGCGGCACAG
>JAUNIY010000125.1:6143-7521 GCA_030523305.1 Eubacteriales bacterium | reverse complement strand
TCCAGCGCGGTGATCGTCTCGCCAAATGTCGAAGCCCACGCATCAAAATGCTGCAATCCATTGCGCACCAATGTACCATATTGCAGGTATCGCTGTACGGAATACATTTCTACCATTGAGTTTGCGATTGGTGTACCAGTGGCAAAAACAACGCCTCGTCCGCCTGTCACTTCGTCCAGATAACGGCATTTGAGAAACAGATCGCTGGATTTCTGCGCTTCGGTCTGCGCAATACCGCCGACATTTCGCATTTTAGTAAATAAGAACAGATTTTTATAAAAATGCGATTCGTCTACAAACAGCCGGTCAATACCCAATTCTTCAAAGTTTATCACGTTATCCTTGCGCTCCGTACTGTTCAGTTTTTTGAGTTTTGCCTCGATGGATTTCTTTGCCCGTTCCATCTGTTTGATCGTAAAACGTTCGCTCTTTGCCTCTTTTGCTTCCCGGATGCCTTCTTTTATTTCTTCGATCTGTTGTTCCAATTGCCGCCGCTGTCGTTCCTCACTCATCGGAATCTTCTCAAATTGTGAATGCCCGATGATGACAGCATCGTATTCTCCGGTTGCAATACGGGAACAAAATTTTTTCCGATTTGCCGCCTGAAAATCCTTTTTCGTCGTCACCAGAATGTTCGCGCTTGGATATAAGCGCAGATACTCCGCTGCCCATTGCCCGACCAGATGATTTGGAACAACAAACATGGATTTCTGGCATAATCCCAGCCGTTTGCTTTCCTGCGCGGCGGCGATCATCTCGAACGTTTTGCCTGCACCCACAACATGTGCCAACAGTGTATTTCCGCCATACAAGATATGGGCTACCGCATTCACTTGATGTGGACGAAGCGCAACCTCCGGGTTCATCCCGCTGAATACAATATGGCTTCCATCATATTCGCGGGGACGCACCGCGTTAAATGTGTCATTGTAATAGCGCACCAGCCGATTTCGGCGGTCTGGGTCTTTCCAAATCCAATCCCAAAATTCCTGTCCGATGCGTTCCTGCTTCGCCTGCGCTGCCATTGTATCCTTCTGGTTCAACACAGCCTTTTTGTTGCCGTTATCGTCCAGCACATAATCAAAAATCCGGGTATCACGCAAATTTAAACTGTCTTCCATCAGCCGGTATGCCGACGCGCGATTGGTGCCAAAGGTGCTGTTCGCGCGGACATTGTTCCGGTCTACGCTTTTTCCTTCCACATTCCAGTCACCGGTGATGGCGGAATATCGCACTTTTATCTTTCCTTCTATATACCAGGCAGGTTGCAACAGTTCTATGACAAATTGCTGAATGTCTTCCTGTGGAATCCACGTAGTTCCCAACCGGACGGAAATTTCCGCCGCAGACAGGTCTTGAGGAATCACCTGTTGTAAGG
>JAUNIY010000125.1:0-6043 GCA_030523305.1 Eubacteriales bacterium | reverse complement strand
GCGGAACGTCTATAACCTCGTCAATTTCGTGCTGATATTCTGGAATTGTGCCTGTGATATGCCGAATTGCTTCATGCAGGATGTCAGCAAGCGCAGCATCTGGCTTCGCCTTACAGGTGGTTTCCGTGCCGAATCTGCCAGTTTCCAGAACCATTTCGCCGCAGATCATCTCCGGGTGCTCGACAAAGTAACTGTTCATCGTAATGCCATTTTCGGTTGTGTCCAGATGCACCCAGTCCGGTTCGATATCAATGACACGATCACGCTTTTGCAGAAAAAGGATGTCCGACGTGACCTCTGTTCCGGCATTCGCCTGAAAGGTATCCTCCGGCAAACGGATTGCGCCCAGCAGCTCCGCACGCTGCGCGAGATATCTCCGAACAGACGGGTCTTTTTTGTCCATCGTACCTTTGGATGTGATGAATGCAACCACACCTCCGGGACGCACTTTATCGAGCGCCTTGGCAAAGAAAAAGTCATGAATGAGAAAATTTTCGCTGTTGTATCGTGCATCATCCACCTTAAAATCGCCAAACGGAACATTCCCCAGCACAACATCAAAATAGTTGTCCGGGAGTGTGCTTTCCTCAAAACCCTGAATGGCAATCTTTGCGTTGGGATACAGCTGCTTCGCAATCGCTCCGGTGATGGGATCGAGCTCAATGCCATACAGATTGGAACTGCTCATGCTTTCGGGTAGCAATCCGAAAAAATTGCCCGTGCCGCACGCTGGCTCCAAGATATTCCCCTGCTCAAAGCCGAGATTTTCAAGTGTGTCATACACCGCACGGATCACAACTGGAGGAGTATAGAATGCCGTCAATGTGGACGCTCTGGCAGCGGTATATTGCTCTTCCGGCAACAACATCTTGAGGGTTTTATATTCCTCCGACCACGAGATATTGTTCTCGTCGAATGCCATGGGCAGACCGCCCCAGCCGACATAATTTGCAATGATTTGCTGCTCTTGCGTGGTTGGGTTACGGTTTTCCTGCTCCAATTGCTGCAACAGGCGAATCGCTGCTACGTTGCGCGCATATTTCAGCTTCGGACCTCCCTCACCCAGCATATCATCCGTAATACGATAATTGCCAGCCCGTGGAATTTCCGACTCCATTGCTATAAAAGAAACCGGCTCAGGTTCGTGAGCCGGTTCGGAATCCGATATGCTGTTTTCTTCGTTCTGCCGTATGGCGGCGTATGCTTGCTTTTCACTTTCTGTCAAATAACGATCAGATGTAATCAGAAAATGTATGCGTTCCTCGACCTGTTTCCAGCTGAACTTCTGATGCTGACGAAGCGCATAGCTGTCAACCGAAATCCCTTTGGAATTGTAGTTGACAAAACCTCTGCTTCCGTCGGAAAAGGTAAAACTGCACCCTCCAATGCCGTATTCTTCCTTTAACCATTTCTCCCGGTTGACGGTATTTTGTTCCTGCTCATATAGAGTCGCAATGCGCAATTTGCCGTTCTCAAAGCCGGAACCAGATTGAACGATACGGTCAATATCCTGCTCTGTCAAAAAGTCTCCGTCCGTCCAGTCAGCCAAGTCCAAAACTATGCCATCTGTCAAAGTCACCTGTTCTCGAAGCTCCGCTATTGTTTCATCGAGTTCTGTAAAATCATCTGCTTCGATTGCCTGCATCTGCTGTGCTTCGGTTGGAAAAAGAGCTAATTGTAGATCAGGTTGTTCAAAATCTCCTCCTCCGCTTGCTGTCGGAAGCTGTTCATCAGCTGTGTCCACCGGATCGGATTCTCTGCTTTCATCTGTTCCGTCACGTTGTTTGTCGCTGCCAGCTTCGTCACGATTTGATTCAGTTGATTCAGCGCCGTCTGCTCGATCTCGTACAGGTGCTGCGTCAATTGAAAGCTCGTCAGCAGCGTCGTGTATGTTGCTTTCCGGTGCTCTTGTAAGAATTGGCGGCGCATCTGTGCGTATCGCCCAAGCGGAAGATCGGGCTGCTTCGGTAATGTGAGGTTCGGGATGAGGTAATCGCCCTGTTTCGTGTAGGTGATCTCTTTCATGCGGATCGCTCCTTTCGGGTTGTTTTTGTTCATCATAACGCGAACTTTCCCGCTGCGCAACGGTACGAATGGTTTGTGAAACCTCCCGCAGCAGCATTTCAGACAACTCGCTGCTGGCTGTTCCAATCACATTCCATGTAGCAGGCGTGTTAAAATTCACGATGTCAAAGAAGTCGGATGGATCAAAATACGCTGTTGGGTCTACGCCGCACCGGGTCAAGAGCATATACGCCACGCTGTTGCTCAGTAACTGGTGAAATGCAACATAACATTCATCTACGGACATCTCTTCCAGCAGACTTCCATTTATAGAATCAACCAGTTGTGACAAATATTCGTCGCCATAGGCTGCCTCTACGTTTTCTGCGGATTGCAGCAAAACGTCACCAAATTCATCGCTTGTGACTTCGCCAAAGCTGTCTATCAGCTGCTGACAAACAGCTTTTTCATATTGCTCGTTCACCTGCCAGATGGAAACCGGACGCGCGTTCATTCCCGCATGCGTGTCTGAAACATCGAAATAATATTTCAAATAATTCCGCTGTCCATCGTTTGCCAGCACCGCGATGCCTTTGCTTCCGGCATTGACCCAACGGCGAAACCGTCGGTTCCATGTTTCCAATGTCGTGACGGCTGTTGCATCTGGACGCTGCGCATAGATCAGCAGCTGCTCATCGAACGGACATTTATAGTTCCGACAGGCAGCTGTTAAAAATCCCACCCACGCCGTCGGATCACCAGTGATCTGATGTCCCATGTCCACATATAATTCAGCAATATCCTGATATTTTGCAGCCATGCCCCTGTGCACCTCCTTTGCTTTTTTATATCGTCGTTTATCTTTTTTTTGCAACAGAAACAGATTTTACAGCAGACCAACCGCCATAAATCTTCTTGCCGTTGACTGTCTTATAGACACGCACTTTGAAATATCTTGTGAACGCCTTTTTGCCGCGGGTATAGCTGATGGATTTCGAGCTTCCCGTTGTTGTGTACGTCGCATCATCCACGGTCATGCTGGAATTTCCGCCGGTCATGATCTGATAGCCGGATGCGCCGCTGACGTTATTCCACGAAACCTTAGCCGTTGCTTTCCGATTGGACGGATAGGATATACTGACCTTTACGCCGCTCGGCGTTGCGGGCTTGGATGTAGAAGTGGAAGCCAGCGTGGCGACGCTTGCAGCGGATGCAGGCAGAACCATGCCGGACAATGTTGTGGTAGACAACGTTGCCGTCAGGGCGAATGCTGCGATTCTTCTTCGGGTTGTTTTCTTCATAATGGAACCTCCTAAAAATGAAAAAAGAGCCGGTTTTAGCCGACTCTATGTACGCAATCCTAATTATAAGCCGGGCGGCATATTTCAGCCGCCCTTCACATTACCTCCTCCTTGCAATTACAACCACCACCAACAGCAAAACCACTGCTAGTCCAATTCCCACCACAACATACTTCCAATATTCCTGTTCCCATGCGAGTATCTGCGGCGATTCTTGCTGTATTTTCTCATGCTGCACGGTCCGTTCTGTTTGTTCGGCTTCTTGCTGAGAAATCCTTGTTCCGCGAACCAGAAGCCGATGTGAATTGACGCCATACGGCGTACAGGTTATCAGCGTCACATAATCCTCACCGTCTACAATTTGCAAATCCGATGTATCTGTCGGCAGAACCGTTTTGATTTGGTCAACCATATATGTCAACTGCATCTGATGCACATGGATATAAAACATGTCGCCTTCCTTCAGCTGGTTCAGATCGGTAAACAGCTTTGCATAGCTCATGCCGCTGTGCCCGCACAGCACAGCATGGGTGCTTTTGCCGCCAACCGGCAACGATGTCTCGGGCAAGTGACCAATGCCTTTCTTTAAAATCTTCTCTTCGACGCCGTGATAGATCGGCAGATACACGTCAATATTGGGAATTTCCAAATAAGCCATGATTCCGTCTCCTGTGATATCCAGCAAATCATCATAGCTTTCGTTGTCCAGCGTTTCACGCTGCGCAAATGGATCATCTACCATCTGGGTAGACTGCACAAGCGCCTGATTATATGCCTGCGCCGTTTGCAAATCTGCATGGATCGTATCCTCGTCCGTATTTGCCAGTTGTTCCTCATAAACGGCGCAGACTTCCGATTGATGCCGCCCATTCCAGTATTGGCTGACAAACGGATATGCCAGAATACAAAGACCAGCTACAAAAATGAATCCTGCCAAAAGCATCGGCAAGCGTTTCAATGCGATCCCTCCATTATCTCCGGTTCTTTCTCTTTTTGCGGTATACGATCACAATTGTACCCGCGCCGATAATCGCCAGCACACCAATGGCTGCATACATCCAGATGCCATTGCCACCGGTTTTCGGCAAGGTAAAGCCTGCTGTATTGATAACGGTCAGCGGCACAATTGCATTGACCGACTGACCATCTTCTGCCATCTGTACAGCTTTTCCATTCACTTCCGCGCTTGCGGTCAGCAACGCCTTCCCACAAATGTCACAGATTGCATTGTCATTTTCTTTTGCAGAAATCACAACCGTGATATCTTCCTTTAACAGGGAATATCCCCTATCGGTTTCGGTCTCTGTGATCACATAGGTGTCGTCTTCCAGACCTTTTACAACAATTTTACCGTTGTTGGTTTCGCCGGACATCGGAGAAAATGCAGTTGCCTTTGCTTCCTCTGTGGTATGACCTGTCACATAGTAAACGCCTACTGCTTCATCCAGCTCCGCCTGCACATAGCAATCGTCGGTGGTATTGTGCATCAAAAATTGTACCTTGCTGAAATCACCGTTGTTGTCGCTGAACTCCTTTGTCAAATCCATGCCATACGTATACACATGGCAGTCGTCATCCAGCGTATCGTAATATTCTGTGTTGGTACGCTTCCACGTCAGTTCAACCGTATTCGGATTGCCGGAATCGCCATACACGACAGAGGCATCACTATTTACCGTACAGGAATACGTGATTCGCATGGTCAGATTACTGTAGCCTCTGAGCAAGCTATCAGCGGAATCATACACCGTTTCTGCGCTGTTGATTTCCTTTAAGCCATCCTCCGTCATGGAAATGTTCATGCTGCTGCCGGACGCAAAATCATAAGCGGTATATTCTACCTTGAATTTTTCGCTGGTACTCGTCCATTCCGCGACCTTGTCGGTACAATCCTGATCCTTAAAAAATGCAATCACAACATCGGATGCATCTGCGTCCGCGCCATTATACCGAATACCCGCAGACATCGTATCGACAAAGGTATAGGTGGTCAGTGCCGTTGCCGGAGAAGTGATCATCGGCAGCGTAGAAATCAGCTGATACTCTACAACATCGCCGTCGGATGCAGTCGCCGTATGTGCGTATCCGTCTGTAATATCATCGGTTTTCCCCTCATTCTTTCCTGTGTCAGTTTTTGATTCGCGGACGGTCTTTTCCAAATCCGGTGAGCCGGTATTGTTCTTTGGATAAACGGTCACATCATAATTCCATTCTGTACCGTCCACCGTGGTCATCGGCAGAGATACCAGAAACGGATCGGTCGTAGACGTAACATCCTCCGGCACACGGGTTTCAACGAGCAGATACAGTCCCTGCTCCATGTTGTCTACAGTTGATTTGCCATTCTCATCGGTTTCCGGCATTGCCATGCCATTATTCTTTGCGATATAGGCTTCCAGCGCAGTTTTCGTCGATGTAGAATTGCTTTCCAGTGCATTCTCCAATGCTCGAATCAGCGTATCACTCTTGAACGACCAGATATGGTTCTGGTTGGCATCCTGATCGACGCGATAAGCATCATCGGTGGACAAATGCAATGCTTGCAGAAACTCTGTCGTTTCTGCGCTGTTGGTCGAGGGATTTTCCGCGAACGAATAAAGTGGAACAATATGTTGTTGTCCATTTTCATCCTTTTCTTTATAGATTGTGAGATCAGCCAGCTTCACATAAGTGAACTCCACGCCTTGAATCGCATATTGGCTGAGTGTATTGTTGACCGCATCATCCAGCAGACCGGT
>JAUNIY010000124.1 GCA_030523305.1 Eubacteriales bacterium | reverse complement strand
CTACAGCTGTTTTCAATTCATATCCAAGGATGGTTGTCAGCAAAAGCAGCATCATCATGCCGCCGCCTGCGCCGACAAATCCGCAAATAAACCCTATGACGATACCACACAGAAACGATTGTATCGCCCTTTTCTTTGCGGAAACCTGCTGCATGGCTTCCTTTGTGATCATAACAGGCTTTACAATAAACTTGATGCCAAGCAAAAGCGTCATGCATACGGAGAAATTCCCCATCGTTGCGGGCGGAACCAAGCTGGCCACATAGCTGCCCACGACTGTGAACAGCAGCACGCTGACCATCATAATCAGGCCGTTTTTGATATCCAGATTTTTATTTTTTCCGTATGTATACGCAGATACTGCGCTGGCGAGCACATCTGACGATAACGCAATGCCGACCGCCAGATATGGATCCATATGCAGAAAGGTTATCAGCATCGGGCTGATAACGGCCGCGGCACTCATTCCCGCAAAGCCTGTTCCCAATCCGGCGCCCATCCCTGCAAAAAAAGTTACTGCAATCGTCCATAAAAGTTCCATATCCATCACCTGAAAATTGTATCCGATATGTTTTGTTCCATCTCTTTCAAATTGAAGTAATTATAGTATTCCTTTCCCTGTTCTGTCAAGTATTTCAACAACACCGGCAGCCTTACCACTATCTACTCCCAGAACCTCATACATGAAATGGTGTGCACCTCATTGCGGAACGCCAAAATTGTGATGCGTTAGGATACCATTTTCTCATTGCTGTCGTGATAGATATTGTATTCTATCACCTTTGGTTTCCCACGCTGTAATTTCTATGTTTCCCAAAGCAGCGTTGCACACGAAATGCCTGCGAAAAACGGAACCGACGGTTTACGCATTGCATTTTTTTGTGTTTGTGATATACTTTATATAGGGATGGTATTGGTTCTGTTGCAATTCCAAATACAATCCCCCAAAAGCATCTGCTTATTCAGATAACGCACAAAAAGAATTGAGGTGTATTATGATCCGTTACGGCTTTATCCGCACAAAGGATGAAATCAAATTCCTGATCCTAACCTGCATGACCTATCTACCGTTTCCGGTTTCGTTCGAATCCGTGGTGGATATCTGCACGTGGTGCGATGAAGGCTTTGGTTATTTCGAGCTTTCCGAAGCATTTTCCGAGTTGCAACACTCCAACCACATTGAAAAAACAATGGACGGAAAAACGGAAGTATTTTCCATCACCCAAAAAGGTCGGGATACCGCGCAGGCTTTTCAGAACCGTCTCCCATACACCGTGCGGGAAGCTGCGGAAATATCCGCATTACGCGTAATCCGAAAAATTCGCAGGAACGCCCAAATTTTTACCAGCACGGAAAAGCGTGCGGACAAAGATTATGTTGTCGAGATGAAGATGGAAGATGTTTTTTCCATCCGTATGAACGTTGTCAGCCCAACGCAGGCTGCACTGCTGGAAAGCAGTTTTAAGAAAAACGCAGAGTCCATCTATCAGGATCTGCTTTCTGCCTTAACCAAAAATCAGGAAGAATCACTATAAAAAGACGGATGCTGTGTTCGTCTTTTTTCCTGCAATCAAATAAGAAATGGATCGTGGAAGCATGTCAAAAAAATCAAAAGGTATTTTATTTATTATTATTTCAGCGTTTTGTTTTGCACTGATGAATCTTTTCGTCCGCCTATCCGGCGATTTACCCCCCATGCAGAAAAGCTTTTTCCGAAATTTTGTCGCATTGCTTTTTGCAACAATTGTTTTGCTGCGCTCAGAACAAAAATTCCAATTCAACCGTGAAAACTTACCGCAGCTGATTGCCCGCGCAACGCTCGGAACGATCGGCATTCTCTGCAATTATTATGCCGTCGATCACCTGGTGTTATCGGATGCGTCTATGCTGAATAAGCTATCCCCGTTTTTTGCGATTATCGTATCCTATTTTTATCTGAAAGAAAAGGTAACTCCATTCCAAGCCACTGCTGTTGTGGTTGCCTTTATCGGCGCTTTGTGTATCATCAAGCCGGGTTTTTCTTCTTTGACAACCGGTCCCGCGCTGATCGGCGCACTGGGCGGTTTGGGTGCTGGCGCAGCGTATACTATGGTGCGGAGCTTGAGCTTGCGCGGGGAACGCGGCCCCTTCATTGTCTTCTTCTTTTCCGCCTTTTCCTGTCTGGTATGCCTCCCTTATTTGTTGTTTGCATACCATCCTATGACTTGGACACAGCTGATCCTCCTGCTTCTCGCGGGGCTTTCCGCCGCCGGAGGACAATTCGCCATCACAGCCGCATATTCCAATGCTCCAGCGCGCGAAATATCCGTTTTCGATTACTCGCAAATTATTTTCGCCGCATTACTTGGTTTCCTTTTTCTCCAGCAAATTCCAGATTTTCTGAGTGTCATTGGTTATATTATCATCTGCGGCACTTCCATTGCAATGTTTTTCTATAATCAAAAACACTAAACGATGCAAAAAAGTCAATCATTTGCTGTTCTCTGCATTTTGCGGTGTGCAAACAACGCAAACACATGATTCCAGGAACAGTTTTTGTTGGATTGACTTTTTGCCGCATCAATGTTACAATAAATAAAATATCTTTCTTCGGAAATGAGATGTTCTCTACTGGCGGTAACAGCCCGCGAGCATTCGCTAATTCGGTGCAATTCCGAAGCCAACAGCTGGTCTGGACGGGAGAAGAAAGCGTTCACGCATGTTTCGCGGCCGGATGCTATTTTCTCCGAAAGAGGATATATGTTTTACATCCTATAGCCGCAATAGCATTGCGCGGCTTTTGGGATGTTTTTTCTTTGTCTAAAACAGCAGCAACACAGCCTTTGCTCAAAGGAGTAGTATCATGAATCACAATGAATCCCTTCAAAACCCATTGGCAACGGAGCCGATCGGTAAACTGATCGGAAAATATTCCATTCCAACCGCATTGACTTTGATGGTCAATTATCTGTATAACATCGTCGATCAGGTTTTTATCGGACAAGGTGTAGGCGTTACAGGTATGGCCGCTACCAATGTTTCATTCCCGCTCACGATCATCGCTATCGCGATTGCTCTGCTGGTTGGCGATGGCTGCGCAGCAAATGTCAGTCTATATTTGGGGCGGAAGCAACAGGAATTGGCCGATCAAACCGTCAGCCATGCAGTAACCCTGCTGATTGGCAGCGGCATTGCCCTTGCCCTATTGTGCAGTCTTTTTGCTCCCTCACTGGTTTCCCTGCTCGGCGCAACGGAAACTTCTTTTCAAGAATCGCTGTCCTATACCCATATTATCATTTGGGGGCTGCCCTTTTTGATGCTCAGTTCCTCCCTAACAGCGATTATCCGTGCGGATGGCAATCCGCAATATACCATGAAATGTATGATGGTTGGCGCTGCGGTTAATTTGGTCCTCGATCCCATCTTTATTTTTATATTCCACATGGGCATTATCGGCGCGGGAATTGCTACAGTCATTGGCGAAATGGCTGCTGGCCTGCTCTGTCTGCGCTATGTCAGGCATTTGAAACATATTCACATCCAAAAGCGGTTTCTTTTACCGACCCGGCCGCTTGCCCTGCGCATTCTAGCGTTGGGATTTCCCAGTCTGATCACGCAGCTTTTGACCGCCGCTGTGCAAATTGTCATGAACAATCTGATGGCGCGCTATGGCGCGCAAAGTATATATGGAAGCGACACTGCCCTTTCTGTATACGGGATGATGATGAAAATATACCAAATTGCACATTCCATGTTCGTCGGTGTCTCCTCGGCAACCCAGCCGATCAATGGCTACAACTTCGGCGCCAAAAACTATACACGCGTCTATCGCACATACCGGCTTGCGGCTGCAATCGCCATGGCCATTTCGGTTGGATGGTTCTTCGTGTATCAGATATTTTCCCGCCAGATCGGTATGCTATTTGTTTCCGGCAATACAGTTTATCTCGACTGCTGCCAGCACATTTTCCGCTTTTATATGGGAGCTTTTTTCTTATATGGCATTCATATGTCCACCGCTTCCTTTTTTCAAAGCATTGGGCAGCCGGGGAAAGCGCTATGCATTCCGGTAGTACGTCAAGCCATTGTGCTGATTCCTCTGTCTATTCTCCTCTCCAGCAAATTTGGTCTGGACGGTGCGCTTATGGCGGCGCCAATTTCTGACATATTGGTATTTGTTCTGTCCATCGCACTTGTCGCAATGGAATTTCGACAGTGGAAACATCGACAGTGGATATCAAAGCCGTGACATCAACGATGCGCCCCAAGCCCAAGCCGCTGATAATGGTCAGGTCAATCCCTGCCATTCCGCAGTGCCAATTGAGGCGTATGATATTCTGTTTCAAGCTTCTTCTTTTTCTTCTTGATTTTTCAGAACGATATCATCTTGCTCCGCTTGTTCTTCCTTCCATTTGCGGTCCAGAAGATACCGTCTGCGATATTTCAGCATTGCATATGTAGAAATACGGTTTAATACCGTCATATCCATCGCACCGCCAATGGCGCCTACAATCGGCTGTCCCTGCAAAAATTTTGCATACAGCATATCATCGGACAATGCCTTTGCCGTTTTTCGTATTTGCTCGTTAATATCCCCTGCGATACGCAATGTTTCGTTGTCTTCCCGCTGCTTGGAACCGCAGATACTCTGGCACATGACGTTCATGTCTTCATCCCGTGCCTGCATTTCTTCCCCACTGTACAACGCTATTTCAATAATCTTCAACTGAAAAAACCGTTCTTCCATCCGATCATAGTCATAACCGAAGGAAAGCGATATTTCATATAGATTGCGCAGCATGACACTGACAAACAGTGGGATATCCGGCAATCCAACGCCGAGAAGTCCCAGGCCAATGCCTTCGGCAGACGAAATGAAGAGGTTCTTCCGTGCATATCCAGCCGCTTTTTTGCGAAATGCACGAACATTCTGTTTATCTTCACGGATACTTGCTGCGTATTCTCGCACTTTATACTCAGATTGCCGTTTTTCTTTATTATAGGTTTTTTCTATTACAATCGTCCCTTTATCAAAAATCAATTGAAATGCCTTGATAAATGCGGCATCCAGTTTAGACTGCAAACCATCCGGTACAATTTTTTGCAGCTTTGCAAGAAAATTGGTGCTTTCCACACAGTGTTTGTATATATATTTTTCTTCCTTGCGGAGCAGGTCCGTCCATTCCTTATCCCAGAAATTCTTTTTCATGCTTGTCACTCCAAAAGAAAACGATATATGAAAACCCAGCGAAACCATCCGCCGGGCCTTCCACTTATTTGTTACATTGCAACTGCCTCAAGACAATATCTCTACAGTTGTCAAAATACTCATCCAAATCAAAGGCCTCCGTATCCACAAGATATTGCAAGGTAGCGCCTTCCATCATGGAAACCATAAGCGCTGCAACATAATCCCGTTGCCGTTTGGAAACCTGCGGCGCATAACGTGCAATCACACATGCGATCTCTTCCCGCCAATTATCAAAAGAAGTGCAAAAACGCTGTTTGATTTCATGATCCAGGCGAGTCTGTGTCCAGAAATCAATTTCTGCATCATCATACTTTGTTTCATGCAGGATAAACATCTTTTTCTGTTCAAAAAAGACATCCAGCTGCGCTTGCAATGTAGGCTCGGCATTTTCCCGCAACTCAGCACGGATGACTTCGCACCGATTGTGTAAACGCCGCAATACTGCAAACAACAAATCCCGTTTGGATTTAAAATAATAATGGATATTGGATTGGAATAGCCCAGCACGTTGCGCAACCAAATGAATCCTCGTGCCGCTGATCGTATATGTCTGGACAACATCCAAGGCGGCATCCAAAATTTTATCTTCTGTTGTCATCATTTTTTCACGTTGCTCTTCCATACGTCTGCCTTTCATCACATGGCATCGGTGCTCAATACCGGAGGACGAATGCCGCCTGAAATCTGGGCATTTTTACGCGCAATGCGTACAATACTGTTGGAATGGTCGCCAATACGTTCATATTCATGCAAAGCTTCTGCAAAAATAATGCCCGGTTCCGTGCTGCACTGCTTTGCACGCAGCCGCTCAATATGATTGTTCTCGGATTTGTGTGTCATATCATCGATGGCATCTTCCATGCGGTACAATTCCAATGCATCCTGTTCTGTCAAATTATGACATAAATATCCGCTGAATGCTCGGTCGAACAGCAACAAATCTGTTTCATAAATTTCCTGTAGCTCCTGACGCGCTTCTTCGGAATAAATCAGTTCTTTTTGTACACATTTTTCTGTCTTTTCCAAAATATTGATCGCGTGGTCTCCAATACGCTCCAAATCTCCAATCAAATGGAACATGTTACCCACCAATTGCGGCGTATGCGATGGCAAACTGCGGCCACTAAACTCGATCAAATAGTCAATGATACCATGGTTAAGGAAATTGATTACATTTTCGCGTTCCCGGATTTCCTCTGCCCGGCTGACGTCATTGTTTAGCATCCCCTCAGCGGCAAGGATATAATTCTGCCGAACCATACCCGCCATGCGCTCCGCTTCCTTATACAGCTGACGGATGGTAACGCTGGGCGCGCTGATCTGTTTGGGATCAATATATGTAAATCGGTATGCATTTTCGTGAACTTTTTTCGGAATAAAACGGTAGGAAATGTCGACCAACTGGCGGACAAACGGCAACAAAACCAATGCGGTCACCAATTTAAACGTGATATGGAACATAGAAATCTGGACCACCGTATTGGTTGTGAAAAGTTGATAGATATTGACAAACGGCGTCAACATACAAATCGGTACAAAAATAATTGCGCCGATGACATTATATGTACAATAGATGACAGCAGCACGCTTGGTATTGTTTTTTGCACCAATCGCCGACAGAAATGGCGTCACAGAAGAACCAACGTTAATGCCACAGATCAGAAATGCCGCAAAATGAATCGGCATCAATCCCTGCATGGCAAGTGCCTGCAAAACACCAACAGCTGCGGACGAACTCTGAATCACTGCACAGAGCAGAATACCAACCAACACGCCCAAAAATGGATTGGTTGCGTTTGCAATGAATTGCTGGAATGCAGGAATATCTTTCAGCCCGGACATCGATGCGCTCATCGTATGCAGTCCTTGGAATAAGATACCAAATCCCAGGATAATCTGCCCAATATACTTTTGCAGCTTCTTTTTGCAAAACATTTGCATCATCGCGCCGATAAAAATACAGACTGGGGCCAGCCACGAAATATCCAGCGCAATCAAGACGCTGGTCATGGTTGTACCGACATTTGCGCCAAGAATGACGCCGGCTGCCTGAACCAGATCCATAATTCCCGCATTCAGAAAGCCCATGCACATAATTGTAGTGGCGGAAGACGACTGCACGCAGGCAGTTACAAACACACCCAACAAAAATCCCATGACAGGATTTCTTGTCAGTTTTTCCAACAGGCTGTTCAGCTTTGGTCCGGCAGCAAGCTCCAGTCCGGCACCCATATACTTCATACCGAACAAAAACAGCCCCAAACCTCCGCACAGCGAAAGAATGTTATTAATTCCCATTTATGTTTCTCCTTCAAATCAATGGATTTATTGATACAATAAATCTATATCATATAAAAATTGATTGTCA
>JAUNIY010000123.1 GCA_030523305.1 Eubacteriales bacterium | reverse complement strand
ATCTGTCGAATAGAAGGCAAGCGCATCCCCGGCACCAGTCTGCCCGCCTCAATATCTTCGCGCAGCTGCCGATACAGCTTCAAATATAACGGTTCACTCATGATTCACCTGCACAGTCCGCGGTTCATGTACCAGGCCCGCCATGGCCTGCAATACCTGTCGGCAGTATTCCCCATCCCGGATTTCGGGATACGGCACAATCGGAGCCGGCTCGCCTTCATGATGGCGCAATGATTTCCCCATCCAAATAACATCCATCCATTTGCCGAACTTATACATGCTTTTGTGATATGCGCCCATGCGTTCAAAGCCCATCGACATGTGAAACGCCATGCTCCTTGGGTTCGGACAAGTAATGCCGACATAAATACTATAATATCCCTGGTACGCCAAAATATCAAACAGGGCATGATAGAGTGCAGCGGCAATGCCACGGCGATGAAAGCCCATGCGCGTGTAGATGGAAGTTTCGCATGACCATTGATATCCTGCACGCTTGCGGTGTGGCGATGCATAACCGTAGCCTACGATCTGGCCGTCAATCACGCAGCAAAGCCACGGCGTTTTTGCCGTATAGGTACGGATACGTCCGATAAATTCCATTAAACTTGGCGGGTCATATTCACTTGTCACCGTCGTATGGATGACATACGGTGTATACAACGCCAGCATTTCTTCCGCATCCGCTTCTGTTGCCGGCCGAATGGTGATATCCTTCAATACCAAAACTTCCTTATCTGAAAAATTGGGGTTCCATATCCTTAACGCTCCGTACGGGGCTTATTATAGCATCAATTTGTATATCCGAAAAGGCTTTTTACTGATTTATATCAATTTTCCGCCTTGTCATATCCTGTATGAATATCATGCTGATTGCGCTGCATTCGTTCATATGAGTTCAAAAAAATGCAGCATCTGATCCATATCTCTGGCATTATCATGGAAATCCCGCAGCAATGTATACGTTTTTCCATGGGAAACCAGCTTGAGACGGTTTCTTCGATAGTTTTCCCTACCGAATTCCACGCGCGAAACAAATGTCAGTTCTTTTCCCTTTCTATCTTTTATCAGGATTCCCTTGCTCCAATACGTAATGACATACATGCTTCTGACTGAATGCACCGCCCACCATATACAGCAGATCGCCATGGCAGCAAAAAACAATTGCAACGATGCGCCCATATTATCTACAAAAAATCCAATCAGCGCAAGGCCTGCCAAAACAACCGCAAAAATCGGACACAACACTTTTGCGCAAATCCCATTATAATATCCGCTTACCAGGGAATGGATATCCTCTGCATATAGGGAAATATTCTCTTTCTTCTGTTTTTCCGATTGCGTCTGTAAAACCTGCTCCACAACATGCTGCAATGCATGGTTGACAGCAGTTTGAACCATCTGTTCCAAAAGCGCCATTGGTTTCACCTACTCTTGCTATTCTTTTGTGTTGATAGGTCGAAAGAAGGGCCTCGGCATTGCCAAGACCCTTCCCGAATATAGAAACCGCCTTAACGATTCCGGTTGTAATTGATCAGGCAGCCAGCCTTAACAATCTTCTTTTCATCCTCCGTCATATCGGCAATATACAGAGAAATCTCCTTGACAGTGTCACCCAGCACATATGCCTTGATGTCCTGCATGTCGCCATCCAGCGCAGCCTTGACATGCGGGATGTAGATATAATCGCCAACCTCAAAATTCGGCTCTTCCTTCATCTGGAACGGCAGCATACCCCAGTTCATAACATTGGAGCGATACCGCTTGGTCGCATACTCCTTGCAGATATTTGCCAAGCCGCCGATCACCCTCTGGCAGGATGCAGCCTGCTCGCGCGCAGAACCGTCGCCCGGCTTCACACAATAAATCATGCTGCCGATTTCGGTCTCTGCCGGTACCATATCCGCATCAATGGTCTGAATCTGTGCATAAATGCTTTCCAGCTCCGGCGCCAGCGTAACGGTGTCCTCGCCTGCAACACGCGCCTTCTCCAGCTTATCCACAACCTTGGAGCGTCCTACATATTCCGGATCACGACGGGACAACGTAAACTCTGCCAGGCCGAGCGGATTGGAACGGTAGGAGGAAGTCTCACCGGACGGGATCAGCTCGTCCGTGGTGGTTACGTCGTCCATGATCTTCGCGCAAACCTTCAGCAGAATATTGTCTGCCAACGGGCTCATCTCCGGCCAGTCCTTGATGTTCGGGCCATATACCAGCTCTGCGCCCTCTACCGGTGCACTATAGCCCTGGTAGACACGTGCGCGGTACGAGGAATCATCGTATTCATATTCCGGCACAACATAATCATCCACAACAGCGGTTGCCGGTGTCAGGATACCGCCATTTGCCGCAGTTGCTGCGATAGAACGCGCATCCATCAGTGCGACGGAAGACATCTGACCACTGCCCGGCTTAGAGCCTTCGCGGTTCGGGAAGTTTCTGGTGGTGTGGCGGATGGACAGACCGTTGTTTGCCGGTGTATCGCCTGCGCCGAAGCACGGGCCACAGAAAGCAGTCTTGATAACCGCGCCAGCAGCCAGCAGATCGGAGAACGCGCCCTTCTTCACCAAATCCATATAAACCGGCATGGAAGACGGATATACAGACAGTGCAAATTCGTCCGCACCGCAGTTTGCACCGCGCAGGATATGCGCCGCCTCCATCACATTGCTGTAGGTGCCGCCTGCGCAGCCTGCAATGATACCCTGCTGTACCTGAAGCTTGCCGTCAACAATCTTATCTGTCAGGCTGAACGCGATTTCCTTGTTTCCGCCGGTCAGACGCTGCGCATCCACTTCTACAGCGTGCAGGATATCCGACAAATTTGCATTCAACTCGTCAATTTCAAACGTATTGGACGGATGGAACGGCAGTGCGATCATCGGCTTTACGGTGCTCAGATCGACATAGACCATACCGTCATAATAAGCGACATCCGCCGGGTTCAGCTGCTTGTAGTCGTCGCCGCGTCCGTGCATCGTCAAATACTGCTTGGTGTCCTCGTCGGTGCACCAAATAGAGGAAAGACATGTGGTCTCCGTGGTCATAACATCCACGCCGTTGCGATAATCCGTCCGCATCGAACGAATACCAGGGCCGACAAACTCCATGACCTTATTCTTGACATAACCGGACTGGAACACTGCACCGATAATAGCCAGCGCAATATCCTGCGGACCAACGCCCGGCTGCGGCTTGCCGTCCAGATAAATCGCAACAACGCCGGGGTATGCAATATCATATGTATCGCGCAGCAACTGCTTGACCAGCTCGCCGCCGCCTTCGCCAATGGCCATGGTGCCGAGCGCGCCATATCGGGTATGGGAGTCAGAACCCAGGATCATCTTGCCGCAACCAGCCATGGTTTCGCGCATATACTGGTGAATGACTGCCATGTGCGGCGGGACATAGATACCGCCGTATTTTTTTGCGGCGGACAGACCAAACACATGATCGTCCTCGTTGATCGTGCCACCGACTGCACATAGGGAGTTATGGCAGTTGGTAAGGACATATGGAATCGGGAACTGCTTCATGCCGGAAGCCTTTGCCGTCTGTACAATGCCGACAAAGGTAATATCATGAGAAGTCATGGCATCGAAACGGATCCGCAGCTTATCCATGTTATCGGAGGTATTGTGCGCGGAAAGAATGGAATATGCAATCGTTCCCTTCTTCGCCTCTTCTTTTGTTGCTTCCTGTCCGGTCAGCGCACGTACCTTTGCAGCATCCTTCTCTTCGACAATCTCTTTGCCGCCAACCAGATACACGCCGCCGTCATATAATTTGACCATTTTACTTGCTCCTTTCGCTGCCTGCTGCCCTATGGTATATTCCAGTTCAGAGCTTCCTATTTGAAGCTTTGCAGCAGCTCTTATGCATTATTATAATCCATTGTACACAATTCTTCAATCATCCAAAAGTGGAATCCTACTGCAATTTTTTAGAAAAAATGATTCGATTCCCGTTGGAAATCGAACCATTTTCACAAAAAGGATTTCTCTGCGCCATAAATACGGTGCAGCGCCCTCTCCAGAGGACATTTTCCCTGTATATAAAACCGCTTGCACGGATGCAGCTTCCCCGGCCATCTCCTTTCACGCAGGAATGGCCCCTGCACGTTCCGCTTGCAGCAGTATCCGAAACATCCGCCGCTTTACAGCGCAGTGATGCCAATTTCACGGGTACGGATACGCACAACATTGTCAAGGTCATACGAGAAAATCTTGCCGTCCCCGGCTTCGCCGGTATATGCTGCATTGCAGATGGTATCGATGGTGATGTTTGCCCACTCTTCGTTGGAAACCACAATTTCAAACTTGATTTTGGGCATCAAATTGACGGTTACCGAACGGCCGCGCACCTTTTTGGTGTTGCCGCGCTGCGAGCCGCATCCCATGACCTGATACATCGTGATGCCGTGCACATGAATCATCGCCAGCGCATCTTTGACATCTTCCATCTTCTCCGGACGGATAATTGCTTCAATTTTAATCATACTCTCATGCCTCCCTGTATGTCAATCCAAACCGGTGAAGGTCGGATATGCGCGTTCGCCATGCATGGTTTCATCAAGGCCGAACCGTTCTGCCCGCTCGCCTACGCGGAGCGGAACAATCTGCTTGACAACAAACGCGCAAAGCAACGTACCGACAACAGCGATTGCAATCGTAATCACAATGCTGAGAATCTGCGCCACAAACAGATGATAATCACCAAAGGCCAGGCCATCCCACTGTGCTACCGAATTGATGGATGTCTTGCCAAAGATACCGGTTGCAATGCCGCCCCATATGCCGCCGACGCCATGGCATCCAAACGCATCCAGCGCATCATCATATCCCAGCTTTGCCTTGACAAAGGAAACGGCAAAGTAGCAAATCGGGCTGACCAGCGCGCCGATGATAAATGCGGCCCACAGCGGCACAAAGCCTGCGCCCGGCGTGATGGCAACCAATCCCAATACCGCGCCTGTGCATGCGCCAACAACGGTCGGTTTTCCATCGCGGATCATATCAATCAACATCCACGACAGCATTGCAGTTGCCGCCGAGGTATTGGTCGTCATGAATGCATGTGCTGCCAAGCCATCTGCCGCCAGCGCACTGCCAGCATTGAAGCCGAACCAACCAAACCACAGCAGGGAAGCGCCTAGGATAACAAACGGTACATTGTGCGGCAGGAAATTATTCTGGTCCGATCCGGTGCGCCTGCCCAAAATAATCGACAGAACCAGTGCCGATACGCCAGAACTGATATGCACGACATTGCCGCCTGCGAAGTCAATCGAGCCAATCTCCGCGAGGAAGCCTCCTTCGCCCCATACCATATGTGCGAGCGGATAATACACAACAAACGACCACAGCAGGATAAACAGGAACAACGCGCGGAAATCCATGCGTCCTACGACCGCACCGGTAATCAGCGCCGGCGTAATGATTGCGAACATCATTTGGAACGCTGCAAATACCAATCCTGGAATCTGATCCGCATAGCTTCCCGGCTCCCAGCCCACACCATTGAGAAATACATTTTGCAATGTGCCGATAATACCATGCGTATTGCCGCCGAAAGCCAACGAATACCCACAAATAACCCAAAGCACCGATGCCAGACCCATAATACATATGGAAGACATCATTGTGTTCAAAACATTTTTTCGACGAACCAAACCGCCATAGAAAAAGGCCAATCCCGGTGTCATAAGAAAGACATACGATGCGCAGATCATCATAAAGCCTGTGCTGCCAGTGTCTATCATTGTTTTCCACTCCCATCATTCACATGAAAAAATAAAAACGGTGCCAAATACGCCTTTTGCGTATCTGACACCGTTGTCATGGATAGAATAGCACGATATCGGATAAATTGCAAGTAATATTTCCCCAACCTTCAGTTTTCTGTAAATCTATGAGAAAATATTCATATTTTTTCGAAAAATCCTGTTTATTTTGATTATCACCACCAACGCCTCCTTCATCTTTTTCATGATTTCTCTCATGCGCCGCTCTATGCTAAGGCCATAAAATATATGCAAAATCTATACAGAATTTTGTCAAACGTCCGCAAAAGATATGGAAGGTTGTACATTTACTTTTATTCCTTTGCGTTTTATAATAGAGTCATCGAAAAGGAACTGGAGGGCAGTATATGAAAAACCATGAAGATCTTACCTGTTGGATCCACCATTCTATGGCGATCACGGGCGGTTATCTGGGTGTGTATGCCCTGCTTTGCCGCGAAGATTTCTTCGGCAATGCATTGACTTCCAATCTGATTTATATTGTGACCAGTATATTGGGAACAAATTTTTTTGATGTGCTGATCCGAATCGTTGCCGTATTGATTTACGCGGCGGGCATTGCCAGCACCAATATCCTCTCAAAAAAATATCATAAAAACCTGCATCCGATCGCATTATCAATTGATTTCATTGCGGTTTTCATTCTTGGTTTCCTTCCGGAAGACATGAACCCAGTCATCGGCCTGTATCCTATTTTCTTCGCCATGGCGTTTCAATGGAATTCCTTTCCGGGTGCATATGGCTTTGCCGCTTCCCCTATTTTCTCCACCAACAACACCCGTCAGGTTGTCAATGCCCTGTGTGAATATTATATCACGCATGAAAAAAAGCACCTAAAAAAGGCCTGGTTTTTCGGCGGCACCCTGATCTGCTTCCATATTGGCGTTGTCCTATCATGGATTGCCCATTCTTTCCTGGGTATCCGAAGCGTGTGGCTTTGTGTCATCCCGTTGCTGTTCTCCACCGTATTGATCGGCATCGAATGCCATCAGCCGTATACTGATCAAAACAGAAGGTCGGTCATATCCGCCCCTATGCTGCAAAAAATGAAAAAATTATAACATCAAAATCCCCCTGTGCGCACAGGGGGATTTTGATTGCGATTATGTATTTCTTTTTTCGCCAATTAGCACGGATAAACGAAGGAATCGGATGCATTCCGTGCCGAATATAGAAAGGACAAATGCCACAACCGCTGCACCAAAGCCGAGTATCACCGGCGGGATATTTTTTGGCCCCAATTGGCTATAAATAACATAAATAATCATCGGATGAATGAGATAAATACCAAAGATATCCCGTTTTATCACCTGATATAGTTTGCTTTCCAGCATACGCGGAAACCAGGTATTGCAGGCAAAGGCAAAGGCCAACATACAGCTGCATCCAACCAACGCCCAAATCACTTGCGTCAGATATTCATCCGGTACATACAATGCAAACACAACGCAAATCATCGCAGACCATGCTATCACAGACACCGATTTCAGCTGATGCAAACGGATTTTCCCTGCATATTCCTCAAACAGCATCCCGATAACAAAATAGAGCTGATACTGCATAGCGGCCGAGAGCTGAAACGGCAAATACCCCATCGGATACAGCCAAAACAGGGCAACGGACACCACAATGATTTTCCACATAAGATTTCCGTATATGCGCTTGATCAGCACCATAAAAACATAAATCCAGAACAAGGCCAAAATATACCATAAATGTCTGGGGTTATACGAAAACAAAATTCTGTCCCGGCAATACGTCAAATAATCCCTTTGATCCAGGCCCAATAGCAGCACGATTGGCGCAACATAAA
>JAUNIY010000122.1 GCA_030523305.1 Eubacteriales bacterium | reverse complement strand
CCAGTGGTTGCATGAGTATGGACAACGATCGGGATTTTTACCTCAGCCTTGAGAGCAGAAACCAGATCAAATGCTTCCTTCGGGCTCATGGTACCAGCCATGTCCTTGATGCAGAGGGAATCGCAGCCCATTTCCTCAATCTGTTTGCCCAGCTTTGCATAGTTCTCAACGGTGTGCACCGGGGACTGGGTGTAAGAGATTGTGCCCTGTGCTTCGCCGCCAGCTTTCTTGCACTCGTCAACAGCGGTTTCAATGTTGCGGAAATCATTGAGCGCATCGAAGATGCGGATGATGTCAATACCATTTTCTACGCTCTTGCGGACGAATGCACGCACGGTATCGTCAGAATAATGCTTGTAGCCCAGAATATTCTGGCCACGCAGCAGCATCTGAAGCTTGGTATCCGGCATTGCCTCGCGGATGGTACGCAGACGAACCCATGGATCTTCGTTCAGATAACGAAGGCAGGAATCGAATGTAGCGCCACCCCAGCACTCAACGGAGTGGTAACCAACCTTGTTCATAGTCTCCAGAATCGGCTTAAACTCCGACATAGGGAGACGTGTTGCACACAGGGACTGGTTGGCGTCACGCAGGACGGTCTCTGTGATCTTAAGTTTTTTTGGCACAGTGTATCAGCTCCTTTAGATGTATAAAGATGACAAAACGTATCTGGAAGAGTGATCTGAAAACTGCAAAATCCGGCAAAATATACCAGATATCCGGCAAATTTCTCTTTCATTCCAAACAAAGATATTATACAACAAAAATACGTTCCTTTGCAATGTAAAAATCATAGAAATACACTTTTAAACGAAAAATTAAGCACAAGTTGAAAAAGGGTTGTGAAAGCGACGAGTTTTTTGTAAAAGAAAACGCAAAACTGGCGGCATTTGTATGAAACAGAAAAAGCTGAGGCAAATGCCCCAGCTTTGTGCGTGGAATGCAAACGCATGCTTATGCTTTGCGGCAGCCTTCTTTCATAGACGCGACATAAGCTGCCACCGGTTCGATGCTCTCACGACCATATTGTGCAATCAGCTTGACGATGGCGGAGCCGACGATGGCGCCGTCAGCCTGACGGCACATGGCTTCTGCCTGCTCCGGTGTCGAGATACCGAAACCGACGGCGCAGGGGATGTCGTTGACCTCTTTTACCAGCTTCACCATCGCGCCGATGTCGGTGGTAATGCTGCTGCGCGTACCGGTGACGCCGAGGGAAGAGACGCAATACAGGAAGCCGGTGGCCTGGCTGGCAATGGCGCGGATGCGCTCGTGTGATGTCGGCGCAATCATAGAAATCTGGTCAATGCCGTATTGCTGACAGAGTGGTTCAAACTCCTGCTTTTCCTCAAATGGAACGTCCGGAACAATAATGCCGTTGATGCCGATTTCGGCGGCGGTTTTGAGGAAGCGGTCGGCGCCGTAAGAGTAAATGACGTTTGCATAGGTCATAAACACCATCGGGATGGAGACCGATTGACGGACGCGGCGCACCATATCAAAGACTTTGTCCGTGGTCGTGCCGCCGGACAGTGCACGCAGGTTAGCTTCCTGGATGACCGGGCCTTCGGCAGTCGGGTCAGAAAATGGGATACCAAGCTCGATCAGATCCGCGCCCGCTTGCGTGATGGCGACGATCAGCTTTTCTGTCGTCTCCATGTCTGGATCGCCGCAGGTCAAGAATGGAATAAAGGCTTTGCCATTGGCAAACGCATCAGCAATTTTAGTCATGGAGATCCTCCCCTCTGTAGCGTGCGATGGCGGCAACGTCCTTGTCGCCGCGGCCGGAAACGTTGATGACAATGATTTGATCCTTGGACATCGTCGGCGCGAGCTTGCAGGCATGTGCAATGGCATGTGCCGATTCAATCGCCGGGATGATGCCTTCCATACGGGAAAGATATTCAAACGCCTCCACAGCCTCGTCGTCAGTTACCGGAACATATTGTGCGCGTCCGGAATCAAACAGCATTGCGTGCTCCGGGCCAACGCCGGGGTAATCCAGACCGGCGGAGATGGAGTAGACCGGTGCAATCTGTCCATATTCGTCTTGGCAGAAATAGGACTTCATGCCGTGGAAGATGCCCAGCCGTCCGGTGGCCATCGTGGCAGCCGTCTCCTTGGTATCAATACCCCGGCCTGCAGCCTCGCAGCCGATCAGCTGCACATCGGTGTCTTCAATGAAGTGGTAAAATGCGCCGATGGCATTGGAGCCGCCGCCCACACAGGCGAGAACAGCATCGGGCAGACGCCCTTCGATCTCTAGGATCTCTTCCTTGATTTCCTTCGAGATAACCGCCTGGAAATCACGGATCATCGTCGGGAACGGATGCGGCCCCATCACAGAGCCGAGGACATAGTGCGTATCGTCGATGCGGCTAACCCATTCGCGGAAGGTTTCCGAAACCGCATCCTTGAGGGTCGCTGTTCCGCTGTCTACAGGATGTACTTTGGTTCCCAGCAGACGCATACGGTACACATTCAATGCCTGACGCTCACAGTCCAAGCGGCCCATGTATACCTCACATTCCAGACCGAGCAGAGCTGCGGCAGTTGCCGTTGCAACGCCATGCTGTCCTGCGCCGGTCTCTGCGATCACGCGTGTTTTGCCCATCTTTTTCGCGAGCAGGCATTGCGCCAGCGCATTGTTGATTTTGTGGGACCCCGTGTGGTTCAGGTCTTCGCGCTTTAAATAAATCTTGGCGCCGCCGAGATCCTGCGTCATTTTTTCAGCATAATACAGCAGGGAGGGGCGTCCAACATAGTTTTTGAGTAGCTCATTCAGTTCTGCATGGAAGGCCGGATCATTTTTGTAATGGTTGTATGCATCTTCCAATTCATGCACAGCATTCATCAGCGTTTCAGGGATGTACTGTCCGCCGTGAACGCCAAATCTTCCGTTTGACATCATCTATAAACTCCTTACCTTTTCGACCAGGGCGCGGATCTTTTCCGGGTCTTTTCGTTTGTCGGTTTCCGCGCCGCTGGAAATATCCATACCATAGGGCTGCATTCTGGCAGCATCTTGTAAATTATCTATATATAGCCCACCTGCCAAAAGGAACGGGCGGCCGATATCGCGCACCAGCGTCCAATCAAACGCTTTGCCGGTACCATAGCCGTTATCCAGCAGCACCAGGTCAGCTGGGCTGTGCTTCGCCCGTTCCAGGTCTGTCGCGCTGCGGATGGAAAACGCTTTCCAGACCGGTTTGCCGGTCATGGATTGCAGTGCGCGGATATAGGCTGCATCCTCCTGCCCGTGCAGCTGGGCGATATCGATGACACCCCGTTGTAGCCATTGCGCGACCGTTTCAAGCGGCTGATTGACCGTCACACCGACAGCTGGAACACACAGGCTTTTCCGAAAAACCTCGACCTGCGCAGGGGACACGCTGCGGTGGCTTTTGGGGAAATTGATGACAAAACCGGCATAATCGGGACGGTATCGGTTGACAGCTTCGATATCGGCAGGGCGGCTTAGGCCGCAAATCTTGATTTTCATCAATGCTCACCCTGCGTGCCGCAGCTGTGCCAGCAACGCGGCTTTGTCCGGCGCGCGCATCAGCACTTCCCCCATCAGGACGGCGTCCGCGCCGATTTGTTTCAGTGCGGCGACATCCGCCGCGCCCGTAACGCCGGATTCCGCAACATAGATGCACTCCGGCGGAATCAAATCGCGCAACCGGGAGGCGTTGGAAAAATCGACGGAAAAATCCTTCAGGTTGCGGTTGTTGACACCAATCACGCGCGCGCCGGCGGAAACTGCGGAGCGGATTTCCGCTTCATCGTGCGTTTCCACAAGCGCAGTTAACCCCAAATCGTCGCAAATCCCAAGATAGCGTTCGATTGTCTCGGTGTCCAAAATGGCGCAGATTAGCAGGACCGCATCTGCCCCCATCAGCTTTGCCTGATAAATCTGGTATTCATCTACTGTGAAATCCTTGCGGATCATCGGAAGCTGGACGTTGGCGCGGATGTCGGTGAAAATTTTGTCGCTGCCCAGAAACCATTTTGGTTCAGTCAGGCAAGAGATGCAGTCCGCACCGGCCTGTTCGTAGGCTGTGGCAATGTCCAGATAGGGGAAGTCCGGAGAGATAATACCCTTGGACGGAGAGGCTTTTTTGACTTCGCAAATGAAGGAAAGACCTTCTTTGCGCAGCGCCTGCTCAAAGCCGAACCGCGGCCGGTTCGGATGCGTGCTGCTATTGCAGCACAGCTCTTTGAGGACGTCAAGGGAATTTTCCTCCGCATCCTTCGCCACACGGAGACGCGCGTAATCGGCAAGCTGGTCTAAAATCATAGCGGTACCACCATTATCTGCCATTGGATGCCGCAATGTAAGCGTTCAGCGTTGCCATGGCCTTGCCGGAATCAATGGTTTCCGCAGCCAACTGAATACCATCCGCAATGGAAGCCGCTTTGCCACTGATATATAGCGCGCAGCCTGCATTCATCAGGACAACATTGCGCTTTGCGCCCTGTTCAGTCCCGTTCAGGATGTTGCGCGTAATCTGTGCATTCTCCTCTGCGGAGCCGCCGATGATGTCGGACTTTTGCGCGCGTGTAAAGCCGAAATCCTCCGGCTGGATGGTATAGGTTTTGTATTCGCCGTTTTGAAATTCACAAACAGCGGTCGGCGCGCTGATGGAAACCTCATCCATACGGTCACGGCCATATACGACCATGCCGCTCTTGACACCCAGGTTGTGCAAAACATGCGCCATCGGCTCCAGCAGATATTCGTCGTATACGCCGAGTAGCTGGTAACATGGGTTTGCCGGATTGGTGATCGGGCCGAGGATGTTGAATACAGTGCGGAAGCCCAGTTCCTTGCGGATCGCGCCGACATATTTCATAGACGTGTGATATTTTTGTGCAAACAGGAAGCAGATGCCTACATTTTTCAGCTCCTTCACACAGGTTTCCGGGGACTGGTCGATACAAACGCCCAGAGCCTCCAGGCAGTCTGCCGCGCCGGAGCGGGAGGAAGCGGCGCGGTTGCCGTGCTTTGCAACCGGCTGTCCTGCAGCCGCGATGACAATGGCGGCGGTGGAAGAAATGTTAAACGAATTGGAACGGTCACCGCCGGTGCCGACAATTTCCAGGCATGCGATGTCGCCGGTATCCACTGTGGTTGCATGCGCGCGCATAGCGGCAGCGCAGCCAGAGATTTCGTCTACCGTTTCGGCTTTCGCGCTTTTCGTCGATAGAGCCGCAAGAAACGCAGCGTTTTGGGTCGGCGTGGATTCGCCGCTCATCATTTCGTTCATCACAGTGTACGCTTCGTCATAGCTCAAATCCTCGCGCATGACGATTTTTTCAATGGCTTGTTTTATCATGGAAGTTCACTCCTTGCAAAGGTATATCAAAAATCAAAGTGTATCCGATAGGAAATTTTCCAAAATCGTTGCGCCTTGCGGCGTCAGGATGGATTCCGGATGAAATTGCAGGCCGAAGACCTTATGTTCCAGATCCATGACCGCCATAATTTCCCCAGCGGTATCGGTGGAGACGATGGACAGGGTCTGCGGCAGGTCAGCGCCAATCAGGGAATGGTACCGCGCAACCGGGATAGCGTCCGGCAGGCGATTGAACAACGGACAGGTGTGGTCCAGGGAGACAACGCTTTGCTTGCCGTGCATCAGGCGGCGCGCATGGGTTACGGTTCCGCCGTAGGCTTCGCAAATCGCCTGATGGCCGAGGCATACGCCGAGGATCGGGATTTGCCCTCGAAATGTGCGGATGACGTCCTCGCAGATTCCGGCGTCGCACGGACGTCCCGGACCAGGGGAGAGGAGGATACGGTTCGGATTCAATTGCCGGATCTCTTCCAGCGTAATAGCGTCGTTGCGGACAACATGAATATCCGGTTCGATGGCACCGCACATCTGGTACAGATTGTAGGAAAAACTGTCGTAGTTATCAATGAGTAAAAGCATATCGTGTCACCTCTCAGTCGGCATCCACTTCGGCGGCGCGTTCGATGGCAGCGATGACGGCACCGGCCTTGTTTTGCGATTCGATGTATTCGTTTTCCGGAATGGAGTCGGCGACAATACCGCCGCCTGCCTGCACGGTTACGCGACCGTCTTTTTTGACCGCCATGCGGATGGCAATGCAGGTATCCATATTGCCGGTGAAATCCACATAGCCCAGTGCACCGCCATAGACGCCGCGCGCGCACGGCTCAAGCTCTTCGATGATTTCACAGGCGCGAATCTTGGGTGCGCCGGACAGCGTACCTGCCGGGAGCAGCGTGGTGATTGCGTCAAACGCGTCGTATTCCGGTTTGATATCGCCCTCTACGACGGATGTGATGTGCATGATGCGAGAATAGCGGTGGATCATCTGGTAATCGGTTACCGCGACAGAGCCAAACTCTGCCAGCCGTCCAATGTCGTTCCGGCCGAGATCCACGAGCATGTTGTGTTCCGCCAGTTCCTTTTCGTCGGAAAGCAGATCGGCCTCTAAGGCAAGGTCCTCTTCCGTCGTTGCGCCGCGCGGACGGGAGCCTGCTACTGGGAAGGTGGACAGACGGCCGCCGCGCAAGCGGACAAGCGTTTCCGGAGAAGTGCTCATCAGTTCAATGTCGTCGCGGTGCAGGTAAACCATGTACGGCGACGGATTGGTGGTGCGGAGCACACGATATGCATCCAGCAGGCTATCGGTATACGGTGTCTCAAACCGGCGGGAAAGGACCGCCTGGAAAATATCGCCGTCAATAATATATTGCTTGGTTTTGTTTACGATGTCACAATATTCTTCCTTGGTCACATTGCAGGTGAAATGCGGCTTGCAGTGGCTGCGCACTACGGGAAGCTGCGCCGGTTCGCGGATCAGCCGGATCATTTTTTCGATCTCTGCGCGCGCTGTCCCATAGTTTTCCAAAATGGAGTCGGTTTGCATGTTGACGATGACGTTGATCTTCTGCGACAGATGGTCGTAGGCGATGACTTGGGTGAACAGCATCAGGTCAAAGTCATCGACATCGCTGGAACGCAGCTGCAATGTCGGCTCGGTATAGCCGATCATGCGGTAGCCGTAATAGCCGACCAGGCCGCCGGTAAACGGCGGAAAGCCTTCTATGCGGGGGGCTTTGTACTGTGACATCAGTTTGCGTAAAATCTCGTTGGGCTGTGTCGAACGGATGGTTTCGGTGGGGCGTTCATCCGCGTATTCGATGGTCACAACCTGATCCTTACAGGTGATGTGGACAACGGGATCATAGCCGAGGAAGGAATAACGGCCCCAGCGTTCGCCGCCCTCCACGCTTTCTAGCAGGAAATACCGGTCTGAGACCTGTGCGATTTTACGCAGCAGGGCAATCGGGGTTGTCACGTCCGCATAAATTTCGCGGCACAGGGGAATCATCGAATACTCCGCTGCATACGATTGGATTTCCGAGGCAGATGGTTTTAACATAATGGCAATCGTCCTTTCTGTGTTCTGCGGCGGGGGAAACGGGCAACAAAAAAAGCCTTCATCCCAAGCTTCTTTCAAAACTTCAGGGACAAAAGCCTTTGCTTCTGCGGTGCCACCCATATTGCCGATCCAATCACGAAACCGGCCGCTCGCCGCACACCAACATGTGCGTTCCAGGATAACGGTAGGATGCCGTCAGCTCCTAC
>JAUNIY010000121.1 GCA_030523305.1 Eubacteriales bacterium | reverse complement strand
CGGGCCGTCAGGCTCTGGAAAATCGACCTTGCTTCGCTGCGCCACCATGCTGGAAACGATGAATGGCGGCGATCTGGCTTACTGCGGTGAAAGCGCGGTGAAGGATGGCGTATACCAGAGCAAGGAACAGCTAAAACAGGTAAAGGAATATTATGGACTGGTATTCCAAAATTTTAACCTGTTCCCGCATTATTCGGTTATGAAAAACCTCATCGACGCGCCGGTCAGCGTACAGAAACGAGATAAAGCGGAGGTGACGCAGGAAGCGTTGCAGCTGCTGGAAAATGTTGGATTATCGGATAAAGCGGACGTATATCCATGTCAGTTGTCTGGCGGCCAGCAGCAGCGCGTTGCCATTGCGCGGGCATTGGCGATGAAACCGAAAATGCTGTTTTTTGACGAGCCGACTTCTGCGCTCGATCCGGAGCTGACCACGGAGGTATTGAAGATACTCCGCCAGTTGGCAGAGAAAAAGATGACCATGGTGATTGTTACGCATGAAATTGACTTTGCAAGAGCTGTATCTGACCGGGTTATTTTCATGGCGGATGGATATATTGTCGAGCAAGGACCACCGGAAGATGTTTTGGATCATCCACAGAATCCGCGTACACAGGCATTCCTCCGCAAAGTCCGTCGATAACCGATGCTGATACAATTCCATGAAAAAAAGCGTATGACTTGTCCGTGTCATACGCTTTTTTGCTGTCTCAATTGGCGAGGAAGCGCCGAATGTTGTCCAGTTGGCTCATCGCCTCTGCTCTGCCAATCTCATATACGCGCTTTAGCTCTTTGGGATCGTGCTCTACTCGGGCAATATGCAACGCTTCCCGCGGCCGGATGACAAGTACCTTTCCTTGCCGCTCCAGCTTGCGGATATACGCGGTTGTTGCATTGTAGTTTTCATGCCGGTGCGCCATCGTATGGATGAGGTTGGGATACTTGCGCAGGGAGACGCGCAGCAGAGGAAGCATTTGATTCTTTTTCTTGACGTAATTCAGCGGCTGCGTCAGGATAATGACGTTCTTTTGATAGCCAAGTTCCTGGAATTTTTTTATCGGGATGGAATCTGCAATGCCGCCGTCCAAAAGCTGATAGCCATCGACCGAAACGATTTTGGATACCAGTGGCATAGAAGCGGAAGCACGCATCCATACAATATCGTTGTCGTCACCAGTCAGGCAATTTTTGTATACCGGCTTGCCGGTTTTGACATCTGTGCACACAACATAGAAATCCATGGGGGATTTTTGGTACGTTTCGGTATCAAAGAGATCGAGCTTGGATGGGATTTCTTTGTAGCAAAAATCTGCGCCATAGAGGTCTCCGGTCTTCAAAAGGGAACGGACGCTGGCAAACCGTGGGTCGCGGCAAAAACGCGTATTGTACCGAAGTACGCGGCCAATCTGATGGGATTTGTAATTGCAGCCAAAGACAGCGCCTGCAGATACGCCGATGGCACCGTTAAATACAATGTCATGCTCCATCATCACGTCGATGACTCCGGCGGTAAACAGGCCGCGCATTGCGCCGCCTTCCATAATGAGTCCTTTTTTCATTGTTCACACCTGCGTTATTTAAGAATTATGCTGTTTATTATGATACATCAAAAGGGAAGTGTCATGCAAGTGGAGACTGAAAATCATTCCAAGTTTCCAGTCAAAGTCATGATAGACGCCAATACCGCCAATGGAGCGGTCTCGCAGCGGAGAATGCGCGGCCCCAGGCCCACGGCTTTTGCACCGGCTGCGGTAGCAGCTTCTGCCTCCTCGGCGGCAAATCCGCCTTCGGATCCGGTAATTGCGGCAATTTTCAAACGCTTATGCTGCGGTGCAGCCTGCACTTGCTCCAAAATGGTACGGAGCGGTTCTCCACCGCATTCATAAAAAAACAAAGACAGGTCGTATTGCGCCAATTCATCACAGACGGCACGAAACTGTTTTCGTGGCATTTGGACGTCCGGCAAGATACCGCGTCCGCATTGTTTGGCGGCTTCCACGGCAATTTTGTTGTACCGGGCATTTTTTTGCTCTTCCTTTTTGGGGGCGGCGACACAGTACCGGCTGAAAAACGGTGCGAAATGCGCACAGCCCAGCTCTACACCGTGCCGGATGATGGTTTCGAGCTTATCCTGCTTGGGATACCCCACGTAAAGTGTTACTTCGACAGCGGGTTCGGCAACGCTTGGATAGCCTTCTTTGACAGAAAACGTCACAGCATCATCCTCGAAACCAGTGATGGTTGCCGTGTATTCGACGGCTTTGCCGTCGCAAAGGATGACGGTCTCTCCCAGCTTGGCGCGCATCACGCGGGAGAGGTGATGCGCATCCTTGCCGCGCAGAATAGCCGTCCCGCCCGAAATTTCCGTTGTAAAGTAACGATGTGGCATAGCGAAAGCTCCTTTGATGATATGTTTCAGCATAGCATATTTTTTTACAGAACGCAATGCCTTGGACATGTGTTGGATCAGGTTTACAAAACCATAGGTGTATGGTATGATTATGAATATAGATGAAGAAAAAGATGGCTTTGTTGGAAAGGAGTAAGTGAAAACGTATGAGAAAATCCATACAGAAACGAGCGCTTAGCATGTTGTTGGCGTTATGCATGGTAGTGTGTATGCTCCCAGCAGCATGGGCCGCAGGCTTCCAGATTTCCGTAAATGGCAACGATTTGGAAGAGACGTATGATTCGCAGTCATATGCCTACGTGCATACGGTCGCGGAGGATAATGCAGTGGTTGAAATCACTGGAACAACGACTAATCATCGGGTTGTGGTCAATGCGGACAATGTAACCATCCGTTTGACAGATGTAACGATGGATCTGACAAATTGCAATGGAAGCCCCATCGAAATTGCAGCGGGGAAAACCGCAGTGTTGGAAATTTCGGGTAACAACAGTGTTTCGGCATATGCCGCAGGCCCAGGCATCCTGGTGAATCAGAATGCAGCGCTGACAATCCGGGAAACCAGTAGCGACAGCAGCCTTACAGTAGAAGGGGCACAGATGCAGAAGTACAGCGATCAGGGCGGTATCTCTGGTGGTATGATGTCTGGATTTGCGGGAATCGGCGGACCGAACAGCAATTCTGAGCTGACGTATACCGGTACAATCAATATCGAGAGCGGCACGATTCGGGCTACTGGCTATGGTTACGGTGCGGCGATCGGCGGCGGTGACTACAGCTCCGGCGGTACCATTTCTATCTCTGGCGGCAATGTCACGGCAATCAATGGCGGAGATGATCCGGCTGGTTGGCAAAGCTCAACATTAAAACAGGCCTCCGGTATCGGCGCTTCTCAAGGACAGGCAAGCGGAAAAATTACCATTTCCGGAAATGCGGTAGTCGCAGCTTACGGCGGCTATGCGTGTGCAGGTATCGGCGGCGGCACAACAGATGTGACCATTTCTGATCAAGCACAGGTTACAGCATATGGCGGGAAATTGGCAGCTGGTATCGGTGGATATAATAAAAACAAAGGTAGCAGTACAATTAAAATCCAGGATAACAGCACGGTCACAGCGTATGGCGGCGAGAGTGCGTCGGGAATTGGACAAGGGTCGGCCACTTCTTCTGTGAATATAGAGATTGGAGCAAATGCTTCGGTTCTTGCATATTCCGATGGAACGAAGGCAGCGATTACCGGCACGCCGACCAATGATTCTGCGGCATCTGTACTGAACCTGTACTTAAATTCCAATATTACGGGATTGCCAGCTATGGATTTGCCGTTGTATTTGAATGGCAACCAAGGTGTAACCATTCCATCAGGCTATCGGGGTGTAGGCACCACCCAGGCAGAGGGTACCTATACGGTAACCATCCCTCTTGGGGGAACGGTTTCGTACCAGTTGATCGCGGATGATGCGTTTCTTTTTGATTCTACAACAGACCTCACAGCATACAAGGTCAATCTGTTGCAATGGAACGACGGAACTGCTACATTTGTTTCCGGCGGTACGGACATCGCTCCGGCGGAAGGAACCCAGCTATCTATAGAAAAGGATAAACTGATCGTGCCTGCTGGCAGTCAGGTGACAAAGAATGCGGTTACGGAAATATGGATGCTGGGCGGATATGTCAGCCCCAACGGTACGCTGCATCCGAACATGGATGATAACTTTGCGTTGGCGCAGGATTTAGAAGCTGAGATGTCGATTCTTCCCGGCGGCAGTGCGACACTTGAAGTGCGCGTAGAACAACCGCAGGACGGCGGTTCCTTAAGCTATCAATGGTACAAAAACGGTGAACCGTTGGATGGAGAAACCGATGCCGATTTGGTTTTGGAAAATGTCACAGTCGACGATTTTGCATCTTATTATGTCAAAGTGACAAAAACATTGAGTGGAGAGACGCAGACGCTGGACAGCTCGACGTGTGAAGTAAAGGACGGGACGATTTCAGTCACAGATATCACGTTGGAGCAGACGGAATTGACGCTGACAGTCGGGGACACCAAAACGCTGACTGCTGTGGTTGCTCCAGAAAATGCTACGAACCCCGCAATTCGCTGGACTTCCAGCGATGACACCGTTGCAACTGTGGACGAGAATGGAGCAGTCGTGGCAGTGGGTGCCGGTACGGCAACCATCACTGCCACAACAGAAGACGGTGGAAAGACGGCGGAGTGCCTTGTAACCGTCAAGGAGAAATTGGCCGATTACACTGCGGTGGAAGAGGCAAAGCAGAAGGTTCCGGCAGATCTCAGCATCTATACGGAGGAATCTGTCCAAGCATTGCAGGATGCGCTTGCACAGGTGCAAGAGGGCCTGACCATCGACCAACAGGAAACTGTCAATCAGTGGGCAAAGGATATTACGGATGCCATTGATGGTCTGGAGCTGAAATCCACGGATCCAGACCCGGATAAACCGTGTGATGGCGGAGACAACTGCCCGTCCAAGCCGTATCAGGATGTGAATACAAGTAGTTGGTATCATGAATCGGTTGATTTTGTTATCAAGAATAGTTATATGATCGGCATTAGCAGCGATCCGATACTGTTTGGCACCAACGACGCGCTGACCCGCGCGCAGGCTGTGCAGACATTGTATCAAATGGAAGGCAAGCCGGCATACACCAAGGCGGCAAGCTATTCCGATGTTGGAGCAAACAAATGGTATACGAATGCCATCAGCTGGGCATCGGAAAATGGGATTGTAGCTGGACGCGATGACGGAACCTTTGCGCCAAATGAAAAGGTGACGCGTCAGGATCTGGTTGCTATCATGCACCGTTATGTGGAGAAGTATAAAGGATTGTCCGTTGAGACAGATGCGGAAATCCCCGAACGCTTTACAGACCGTGCGTCCGTCAGCGCATATGCTGAGACAGCGATGGCGTGGGCGATTGACCGCGGCATCATCAACGGCATAACGGAAACAATACTGGAGCCGCGTACATCGACAAGACGGTGTGAGATGGCGAGAATCATTGCAACGCTGTGTGATGTATGCGATGATATCCCATAAATAGGAATAGCTTACAGCAACCTATGGACAAATGTTCCCCCGGGGCAGATTTTGCTCCGGGGGATTGTTGTACGATACGGAAAAGTTCTGCTGAAGACAGAGAAAGATTCCAATTCGTATGGAGTTTATGCTATAATCATGGGTATATAATATATGATATGGCTATAGACCAAGCTGAGAGGAGTGTGACAATGAAGGAGAAAACGATGGATACGGCAAATGGCGTCGTACATTATTGGATATCTGAGAAATGGGATGCTGCCAGGGAAACGATGGTGTTTTTGCATGGTATTACAGCTGATCATACGATGTTTGAAGGGCAGATAGCATATTTTAGCGGGATATATAATCTGATTGCATGGGATGCGCCAGCACATGGAAAATCGCGCCCTTATCTACGCTTTTCATATGGGGATGCAGTAGAATGCCTGAAAACCATTTTGATAAGCCATCAGGTGGATGCGGCTGTTTTTGTTGGACAATCCTTTGGTGGGTTTGTGGCGCAGTCGTTCCTGCTTCGGTATCCGCAAATGGTAAAAGGGTTTATCGGAATCGATACCACCCCGTATGGAACGGCATATTATTCCAAGTCGGATATTTGGTGGCTCCGACAGGTGGAATGGATGGCACGTTCCATTCCGCGTACATTGCTGAAAAAAAGCCTGGCTAGGAACAGCACCGCGTCGCCGCAGGGATACCACAACATGCTGTCGATGTTGGAGCCGTATGGAAAAGAAGAATTATGCCGTTTGCTGGGGATTGGATATGCTGGATTTTTACAGGAAAATCAGGATATGACAATATCATGTCCGGTATTGTTGTTGTTGGGAGAAAAAGACAATGTCGGAAAAGTGAAGCAATATAATTGGGCATGGGCGCGGGATACCGGATATCCATTGATTGTTATCAAACATGCGGCGCATAATTCCAATGTCGATCAGCCAGAGGCGGTCAACCGCGAAATCACACAGTTCATGCAAGCGATACAAAGAGATTACGGCTAGAATTGGGACTGTAAGATGGAAAATTTCTGCGAAAAAAGATACGATTTGGGGAAAATCACCATCTGAATTTGTACTTTTTGGGAAGAGTGGATATTTTGTTATCAACTTCGTTAAAAAAATGACAATGTTTTGAGGCGCAATTTATCAATTCATGAGAAATTTCGGAAAGTGAAGAAAAAAAGAGTGAAATATACACAAAAATCCGAGATAAAATTTATTTGCAAATGTGGGAATGGGCTGGTATAATCATCACATAAGAGTTAAGAAAATAACAAACGACGACGTAAGGGAAATGAGGTATGTAGTTATGAAAGTAGCAGTAGTAGGTTCGGGCATTATGGGCCTTGGCATTACGCAGGCATTTGCGCAGGCGGAAGGCTATGAAGTCACGCTTTGTGTTGTATCTGGCAAGGGCTTCGACAAGAAGCAGGCGTTATTTGAAAAGCCGCTCAAGAGACAGGTAGAAAAGGGCAAGATCACCCAGGAGCGCTTTGACGAAATCGTCAGCAAGGTTACCATTACCGATATCAACGGCTGCCGTGATGCAGATCTGATTATTGAATCTGCTATCGAAGATATCAACGCAAAGATGAATCTGCTCAAGCAGATCGAAGGGCTGTGCAAGGAGGATGCATTGCTGGCATCCAATACATCGTCCCTGTCCATCACGGAAATCAGCGCAGCGCTGACCCGCCCAATCATCGGCATGCACTTCTTCAACCCGGCAGCTGTAATGAAGCTGGTCGAGGTTATTCCGGGTATGACCACAACGCCGGAGATGGTAGAGCAGGTAAAGGATATTTCCTGTGATATCGATAAGGTTCCGGTAGAGGTTATCGAAGGACCGGGCTTTGTTGTTAACCGCTTGCTGATCCCGATGATCAATGAGGCTATTGGTATCTTTGAAGAAGGTTTGGCATCGGTTGAAGGCATCGATACCGCGATGAAGCTGGGCGCAAACCATCGTATGGGACCGCTCGCATTGGGCGACCTGATTGGTTTGGATGTTTGCTTGGCAATCATGGAAGTCATGTATCGTGAGACGTTGGATGCAAAGTATCGTCCGGCACGTCTTCTGAAGAAGATGGTACGTGCAAAGCACCTAGGCCAGAAGAGCGGCAAGGGCTTCTATGAGTACGATCAGTTGGGCCGCATCATTCCGGGCACAGCGATTGACCTGCGCGTAACTGGTGAATAAGAAAACCGAACAATCCCCCGTAAAGGAGAAAAATGATATGAATGTATATGTTTGTTCTGCAAAAAGAACCGCAATCGGTTCCTATGGCAAGAGCCTGAAGGACGTATCCGCAC
>JAUNIY010000120.1 GCA_030523305.1 Eubacteriales bacterium | reverse complement strand
TAGTTTTTCAAAGTCATTTGGAGACATAAAATCGCAATGACTATGAATCCGTCCATCGGCTGCAATCCGACAAAATTACAACGAGATTGCAGAGCTTTGCAGAAAAACCGAAGAGCCGGTATATCTCACCAAAAACGGTGAAGGAGATTTGGTTGTGATGGATATCCAATCCTTTCACCGCAGGGAAAAGATGCTTGCACTGCGGGAAGAATTGATTGCGGTAGAAGAGGATAAGCTGGCAGGACGGACAGGGTGCAGTCTGGATGAGCTGGATGCGTATTTAGATGAAATGATTGCAGGTGTATGACGATGTCAGATAATAGAAAATATCATGTAATCATTTCAGACCGTGCTAGGCGAATGCTGGGAGAACATCTTCGCTTTATTGCAAAGGTGAGTCAGACGGCAGCTGCGGAAAAGAAAAAACAAATCATGGACGCGCTACGTTCACTGTCCGAAATGCCGCAACGATTTCCTTTTTTTGAAGAGATGTACATTACAAAAAACCTGTATCACAAGATGTATATCGATAAGTGGTATATCGTACTTTTTCAAATTAAGGATGATACGGTAGAAGTTGATTATATTCTGGATTGCAGAAAGGATTATGATTGGCTCATCCGGTAACGGAAATAGACAGAAAAAGAAATCGTCATCTGAATGGATGGCGATTTTTTTGTGCAAAAATTTTTTCGGAATCGTGAGAGACCAGCAGATAGACATTGTTTATAATCCCACTTTTGCATTTTTGTACGATATGCCCCATTGTTCCATGGCGCGGATAATGGGACGCATGGATTCGCCCAACTCGCTTAACGCATACTCCACTCTCGGCGGAACTTCGGGATAGACAGTGCGCGTAATAATTCCATCGGCTTCCATCGAACGCAGGCTGTCTGTCAGTACCTTCTGGCTAATTCCTTCCAGATCTCGTTTCAATTCATTGAATCTCCACGGACGTACAAGCAAATTGCGCAGGATCAACAGCTTCCATTTGCTGCCGATCAGCTGTACGGTTGTTGCCACGGGGCAAGCAGGTAGGTCATCTTTTGTTACCATCTGTACTCCTCCTTTGGTATCTTACATCAGAATCAAATGTTACACTCTGATTATAGTGCAGAATAACAGGACTTTCAACAGATGCGTTTCTCATTTGCAGGAAATATTTTTGAGGACTGACGCGATGCAAAGGTCACAAAAAGGTGACTGGGTTATAAAAAAGTGCGTACTTGTGGAACGCGAAAAAATTCGTACAATGAAACATACAGAGAGCGGAACAGCACTCTGAATACACATATGGAGGTCATTGCTATGGCACTTTCTAATTTGTTTGGATGGAACAAAAAGCAGGAGGCAGCACCTGCTGCCGCTTGTGGCACTGCATGCGGCGCAGGCGATAAGCCGGAAGAGAAGCCTACCGCTTGCGGTTCTGCTTGTGGTGCTGGAGACAAGTAAAGCATTCCATACCACAAAAATTGCTCCCGGCAGGATAGTGCCCTGTTGGGAGCGCCCCCAAAAGAATATGAAGTTCATGAGATGGAATAGATAGAGAGGACAGAAAATATGAAACCGTATTTTTCTTTTCAGTGGCACATTACAGATGCATGCGACCAGCGCTGTAAGCACTGCTATATTTTCTCCGAAGATACCTGTAAAAAGCTGGACGCGATGAACTGGGAGCAGATGCAGGATACGTTTTACAACTGTCTGGATTTCTGCGAGGTATATGACCGTTTGCCATATTTTTATATCACGGGCGGCGATCCGATTCTCCACCCGGATTTCTGGGAATTGCTTGGATTGATGAAGCAGTATGACATTCCGTTTACGATTCTCGGAAATCCGTTCCATTTGAATGATGCTGTCTGCCACAGGCTGAAGGAATACGGCTGTCAGAAATATCAGCTTTCTCTCGATGGCATGCGGGAAACACACGATTGGTTCCGTAAGCCGGGGAGTTTTGATACGACGCTTGAAGCAATTGCCTGTATCAAAAGGGCGGGCATCCGCAGTGTCATCATGACGACAGTATCCGGCACAAATATAGATGAAATACCAGACATCATAGATACTGTTGTGGCGCACAAGGCGGATGTGTTTGCATTTGCACGATACTGCCCGACCAGCGAAGAAAAAGATACCGGGATTGCGCCGCTACGCTACCGGGAACTGTTGCAGACCTGCGATAAAAAGTTCCAGGCGTATGAAGACGCTGGCTGTGAGACCTATTTTAACAAAAAGGATCATTTATGGACGCTGTATGAATATGAAACTGGCGAGTTCGAAATTCCAGAAGCAGTGGAGGAAGGGATGATCTATGGCGGCTGCAATTGTGGAAACTGCCACCTGACAATTCTCCCTACCGGCGATATCTACGCATGCCGCCGTGTGCAGAACAGTAGAGTTGGCAATGTGTTCACAGACCGCATTGCGGACGTTTGGCTCTGTCAAATGGAAAGCTATCGGAACTATAGAAAATTTGAAAAATGCGCGAAATGTGAATTACTGGCGTGGTGCAGAGGATGTCCTGCTGTGGCAAGCGGAAAAGATGGGGATTTCTATGCCGCTGACCCGCAGTGCTGGCATGAGGTGAAGATGGAGGTGACGGCATGATTCCGACAACCATGAAAGCCGTGGTTTTATCAAAACCGACGCGCGCAGAAGATGTCAGGCTGACGGATGTTCCAATTCCAAAGGTTCGTCCGGGGTGGGTGCTGATAAAAGTGAAAGCCTTCGGTTTGAATCATTCGGAGCAAATTCTGCGGCTGCATGAAATTCAGGCAGATTATATCCAGAAACCTATCATTCCGGGGATCGAATGTGCAGGAGAAATTGTCGATCCATCCGACAGTGGTTTCCCAAAAGGTGAGAGAGTAGTCGCACTTATGGGCGGCATGGGGCGCAGCTTTCATGGAAGTTATGTGGAATATGCGCTGCTTCCGGTAAGCCATGTGTTTGCTGTACAAACAAATTTGTCTTGGACAGATATGGCGGCGATCCCGGAAACGTATTTTACCGCATGGGGATCGATTTTTACGTGCCTGCATTTACAAAAGGAAGATATCCTGTTGATCCGCGGCGGAACCTGTGCGCTTGGGTATGCAGCAATACAACTTGCAAAGGCGGTAGGATGCAAAGTGGTTGCAACGACCCACCGGGAAAGGAAGATGGATCTTTTGCAGGATGCAGATGAGGCGATTCTGGATACCGGTACGCTTGCGGGAACGCTGCATGGCGTGACAAAAACGTTGGAATTGGTCGGTCCAAAAACACTTCGAGATACATTAAGATGCGTGGAAACGGGCGGAATTGTCTGCAATACGGGGATTCTTGGCGGCGTGTATGCGCTGAATGATTTCGATCCCATCAAGGAGATTCCGAACGGCGTATATCTGACTGGATTTTTCTCCAATTATCCCACGAAGCAGACAATGGAAGAGATAGTTTCCTTCATTGCGGAGCATCAAATCACACCCGGCGTGGGAGCTGTTTATTCCTTCCGGGATATTGCAAAGGCGCTTTTTGCTATGGACCATCATAAAGTGGACGGAAAAATCGTTGTAAGGATGTAGCCCGATGAACTGGATCATTTTCAAAAAAGTAAAAAAATTAAAGTTTTGAAACCCAAATGAGCGAGAGATTTTCCCCAAAGTATATACGGCAAAGAAAATCAAACCGCAGGCAGGCGGGGTTATGAGAGCGGTTGCAAGCGATGGCGGTCTTTTTCAAAGAGAATACAGATTGCGGCGGCAATCAGTTCGGTGAGTGGGAAGGTCCACCAGACCGCTTTCAGCCCTGCAAAATGTAGTACCCATGCCAATGGAACAAGTAAAATCACCTGACGCAAGACAATGATAAAGACGCTGAACTTCATTTTTGCAATCCCCTGAAGGTGCGAGGTTACAATAATCGTAACACCGGCAGGAACAAAACTCAGGGAGATGATGCGCAGCGCATCTTTTCCAATGGCAAGAATTTCTTTCTTTGACGAGAAAATGGAAAGCAGCGTCTGTGGAAATATCATAAAAATCAGCGTTACGATTATCATCAGCCCGGCAGAGAGGATCAGCGCAGATTTGACAATTTTTTGTATACGCTGCGTTTGGTTTGCACCATAATTGTAGCTGATGATCGGGAGCAGTACCTGCTGAAAGCCCAGCAGGGGAATGAAGAAGAACGACTGGATTTTATAATAGATACCAAGAACCGTTACTGCATCTTCCGTGAAAAGTTTTAAGATCATGTTCAATCCTACGATATAGAGCGTATACAGAGACTGTGTGATAATGGAGCCAATCCCGTTCTGATAAATCTGAAATAGGATACGGATATTCCAGTGTCCTTGCAGGGAGTAATTTCGTTTGATTGCAATGTACGTAATCAACATAGCCACCCATTGCCCGATGAGCGTTGCAATAGCAGCTCCGGCGATACCGAGTTTTGGGATGCCAAACAGTCCGAAGATCAGAATGGGATCCAGGACGATATTGATGGCAGCGCCAATTACTTGCGCTGTCATAGGAAGCGACATATTGCCCTTCGCTTGTAATATTTTGGTGCAGATGGACTCGATAAAGATACCAAGCGATCCGCCAAAGACAATTTGGGTATATAAAACGCCCTGTGCACAAACAAGTTCATTTTCCGAAGACATCTCAAAATAGGCTTGCGCCAGAAGATTGCCACAAATCGCAAAGAGTAAAAAGTGAAAACATGCCAGAACCAGACCGCTTTTGATTATGTCAGGCTGTCTGGTTGTTTCGCGTCGTCCGTCCATTCTGGAAATCAGCAGATTGACGCCTGTACCGGTCCCTGTAGCAAGCGCTGTCATCAGAAGTTGAATTGGATAGATAATCGACAAGGCAGTCAGACCTTCGGCGGAATACTGGGCAACAAAAAAGCTGTCGATGATATTATAGATGGATTGAATGAGCAGCGTCAGCATAACCGGCGGAGATAATTTAAAAAGAAGCTGTGAGATAGGCGTATTGACCATGTCCATAGAGGCATTCCTCCTTCTTCCTCGTTTTTCAAGCACATTATAAAACGTGGAGTAACTACACGGTCAAGCCTAAAATTTCAGGGTATCAAAATTATTTCACAAGATGTGCCCGGATTTCACAATAGTACTGATGGATATATTTGAAAAGCTGGAAGCCCAATTCCTCCGCAACGATGAAATCCGTCGTGAACCCATGTTCCTCTAACCAGTTCAACAGTGGGGAGAAGTCTGTTTCCTCATCTCGGATGCAGGCGGTAAAGATTGCATACTCTCCGCTTGGAAGGGTATAGAGATGATCGGGATGGATATGGGAATAATCCTGATCTGGAAGTTTTACATATTCCCGCCGTTTTAACAATTGGTTTTGCTTCACGTGCGCGATATCCAGAAAATATCCATATGCTCTGCGAATGAAGTGCTTGTCCCGCATTTCCTGTTGCAGCACTTCCTGTAAATTTGCATGATAAGAAGCATCCTCTCGTTTTTGACTTCCGGCTATTACAACCTCGGCGTCTCGATATTCCATGCGTATGGAGGTGTCGGAAGAGTTTGCCTTAATATGCTCATTTTCTTTTCCGTACCAGTCAATATCTTCTGCCACCTGTTGATAATACCGGCTCAATCGCAGCGCTTCCTGCTGGTATTCCATCAAAAGACCGACGACTTTATCATTGTCTCTGGAGGAAAGGATTTGACGCACCTTTTCCAATGGAATGCCCAAGCGGCGACAGGTTGTGATGATATCCAGCTGATACATGTTCCAACGCGAAAAATAGTTGTAATGGTTTTCAGGGTTGATATAATCTGGCGTTATGAGCCCGGACTTGATGTAGAAATGTAGGGTATCTTTTGATATACCTGTTATTTTGCTGACTTCTCCAATTTGATAACCGGTTTTCAATGGTATGGCTCCTTTGCCGCATGTCATGCTTGTAAAAGCACAATTGTATGTGGATTTATGCTGTTTGTGCAGTGAGCTTAGTATATCAGTTATGCGGATTTGACGCAAGATGCCAAGATTTTGATGATTGTTCTGTAAAATTGAGAATAGGGAATGGAGCGTGGAAAGAGTGGTTGACAGCAGAAATGAAACATGGTACATACTAGCTACACGGCGCAAATCGTCAAGCGGCGATTCTGAATAACAGGTCAATTTCATGTGATCGGCTGATACTATGTTGTGTGAGCGTGTTTGCTTTGAGTCATTGGCGGAATGAAGTGACGGCGCAGTAAAGAGAGTGAAAGAGGCAGAAAAGGATTTTCAATTTGATTTTTGTTTCATATAATGGTATACTTCTTTCATAAAGCAGTTTAATGAAACGAGGTGCATTTCGTGTCCCAACAAATGGAAATGAAGTTAGAGAACCGCAATCGGGTTTTTCATAAAATCAGAGAAGAGGGGAGTATTTCCAGACCAGAGATCATCCGACAGCTAAATCTGAGCTTACCGACGGTTGCACAGAATCTGAATGAGTTATTGGAAATGAATTTGATCCGCGAGAGTGGAGTGATTGGCAACACTGGCGGGCGTAGAGCGAAGGCATATTCTATTTCTGCTGAGAGCGTGATTTCCATCGGGTTGGATATTGCGCAGGAAGAAATATCCATTGTTGTTGCAGACTTAACGGGAAAGATGCTGGAGCATGAAAAAAAGACTGTTGTTTATCAGCGGAACGATGCGTATTACCGCATTCTTGGCGATTATATCGCAGAAATTGAGACGAAATATCCGAAATCTGTGATCCTGGGTGTGGGTATTGCAGTGCAATGTATTGTATCCCATGATTATCAAACTGCGTTGTTTTGCAAATCCATGGATATGCAGGGATTGACCGTAGAGGAAATTGGAAAATATATTCCGTATCCGTGTCGGCTGTATAACGACGCCAACGCAGCGGGTTATGCAGAGATAACGGAATGGTCAGATACAAAAAATATGTTCTACATCAGTTTGAGTGACAACATAGGCGGTGCAGTGCTTGTAAATGATACATTGTATTACGGTGATACACCGAAAAGCGGTGAAATTGGTCATATTATATTGTATCCAGATGGAAAACAATGCTATTGCGGTCAGAAAGGATGTTTTGATGCCTACTGTAATGCATCTGTTCTCAGAAAAGCATCTGGTATGCGGTTGGATGCGTTTTTTGCCAAGTTGGCAGAAGGTGATGCGGATTGCGTTGCACACTGGAATGAATATTTAGAGCACTTATCCCTTGCCATTCATGCGGTCCGTATGTTATTTGATTGTAAGATTGTACTTGGTGGCTATGTTGGTACGTATATGGAGCCATATCTGGATGTATTGCGGGAACAGGTCATTGCACGTAATCCATTTGAGAACAATGCGGATTATTTAGATGTATGCTGCGTGAAAACGGATGCACTGGCGTATGGCAGTGCACTGCCGTTCATCCATGCCTATTGGAACGATGTATAAAACGCAAGAAAGAAAACATATCGTACAGCTTGTCGAAAATGGCAAGCTGTATTTTTTTGTTTGATGGGAAGTTCGCACAAATAATACTGCAATCAATTGTATAGCTTGCACGATGTTGCAGAAAAAATAAAAATTTATATTGACGATTGCGGAGATAGTATTATATAATCTGTTTATCAAATCGAGTTTAATAAAGTTAATTATATAAATGAAAGTCTTAAGCCGGAAGACATGCAGACCAATGCGGATAGGTTACAGAAAAATTTTTCCGTTTTCATAGGAAAAACAGACAAAAACAACAAATGCATTTTGACAGAAATAAACATATCGTTTACAAATGTAAAAATCGAGAAGTGCGGCAATGCCACTTTAACAG
>JAUNIY010000119.1 GCA_030523305.1 Eubacteriales bacterium | reverse complement strand
TGCATAATATCCAGATCATAATCTGCTTTTAGATGGAAGATATCCATAACCTGGTCGAGCATCTGCCGGTGCTGCGCGGTGACGCAGACAATCGATTCCACACCTTCTGTGCGCTCCAGCTCGTGTATCAGCGGCGCCATTTTGATCGCCTCCGGACGCGTTCCAAAGACAGTCATCACTTTGATCGTTTTCATTTCAAGACCTCTATCCATCTTCAGCCAAGGCGTACCTTCACGGTCATTGCCTTATGGCTTTTCATCCGAATCTGTTTTCGTCTGTTCTTCCTTGTTCATTTCTTCCCGCATTTGCCGCTCATGCATCTTCATCTTGCGCTTTTCCATTGAAAGATAAATCATGCTGCCGACAATAACGGTAACCAACACAGCCAACACCATAATGATCGCACGAAGCTCACCAGAGGTTGTCAAAACAACCGCCAGTAGCCCGAGGATCGTCGAAATAATATATAAAATCGCTACGGTCTGCTTTTGATTAAAGCCCATATCGATCAACCGATGGTGTACATGCCCTCGGTCGGGAGAAAACGGGCTTCGTCCAGATAAGATACGCCGCGTAAAAGCAAACGCCGTATCAAAAATCGGAAGCCCAAGAATCAAAAATGGCACGGCAAATGAAATAATCGCATATACCTTAAACATCCCTTGGATGGACAACGTCGCCAGCATAAAGCCCAAAAAAGTTGAACCGGTGTCGCCCATGAAAATGCTTGCCGGATTTAGATTGAACGGCATAAAGCCCACGCACGCACCCGCTAAAATCGCAAGTACAATTGCAATCGGCACCTCGCCGATGAGTAGGGATACGGCAAGCATGGTCATACAAGCAATGGCCGATACGCCGACAGCAAGCCCATCCAAGCCATCCAGCAAATTGACTGCATTGGTGATGGCGACAATCCATATAATAGTAATCGGGATGGAAAACACGCCGAAGTTCAAATACAGCTTGTCGCTCAACAGATTGGGGTTGGTGATGAGTTCAATGCGTAGATTCCCGAAAATGACCGGGATCGCGGCCGCCAACAGCTGGATACCAAATTTAAACTTTGCCCCCAGCGCTTTGCGGTCGTCAAAAATGCCGAGAAATACAATGATGGCCGATCCGAGCAGAATCGTAAAATTCTGTACGTTCCATTCCACCATCAGCAGGCTGACAATGACAAAACTCAGATAAATAGCCAAGCCGCCCAGACGTGGAATCGGCCGGGTGTGCATGCGGCGCCCGTCCTTCGGCACATCGATTGCGCCGATGCGGTGTGCAAGGCGTTTTACCGGTGGCGTCAATACAAACGACAAAATCCCCGCTGCAAAAAATGCCACCAATACCTTGAGCACAACCAGATAAATTTCATCCATATAGCACCTCAGAATGCGCGAGATTACTTCAGGAATTCCGCTGCTGTTTCACCAATGCGCCGGCATGCGATTTCAATGTTATCCAGGCTCGGCATAGAGAAATTCATACGGAAGCCATTGGACACCGCGCTTTCATCTGTCGCGAATGCATTTCCTGGTACACAGGCAACCTTCTTCTTGGTAATCTCTTGGCACAGCTTAAAGCTATCATAGCTCTCCGGCAGTTCGCCCCAAATAAACAGGCCGCCGTTCGGATGCGTAAACGCAATGCGCTCATCGACATACTTTGCGAGACCCTCCAACATCGCATCGCGCTTGATCTTATGCAGCGCACAAATATCCTTAATATGTGCATCCAAATCATATTTTTTCAGATATTTGGAAACCAACATCTGGAAATACATATTGGTATGTACATCGCTGACCTGCTTGCACACAACCATACGGTTGATAATTTCCTTATTCGCCAGGCAGAAGCCGATGCGCATACCTGGAGACAGCACCTTGGAATACGAGCCTGCATACACAACGCGCCCTTCCGTGTCCATGGATTTGACGGTTGCAACCGGTTCGCCTTCATACCGCAGCTCAAAGTACGGATTGTCTTCCAAAATCAGGACGTCATACTTTTTTGCCAACGCAAGCAGCTCTTTGCGGCGCTCCAACGTCATCGTGCGGCCAGTTGGATTCTGGAATGTCGGGATGACATAAATAAACTTGACGCGCTCGGTGGTGGCTAGGACTTCTTCCAGCTTATCCATACGCATGCCTTCTTCGTCCATTGGCACGCCCTTGAGCTGTGCGCCAAAGCTGCGGAATGCATTGAGTGCACCGATAAAGCTCGGCTCTTCGCACACGATAACATCGCCGCGGTTGATCATTGTCTGAGTAAACAGGCTAATGGTCTGTTGGCCGCCGGTTGTGATAATCAAATCATCCGCGTCAGTACCGGTCTGGTATTTCTCACGCAGGCGCTTCTTCGTCTGTTCGCGCAGAGGGCCGTAACCTTCGGTGGTGCCGTACTGCAAAGTCGTTACCAGGTTGTTCGCAAAGATATCGTTTCCAATTTCCGCCATTTCCTTTACTGGGTAGGATCCGGGATCGGGCGATCCTGCTGAAAGTGCGATCACTTCCGGATCAACAAGCACCTTGAAAATTTCTCTGATTGCAGACGGCTTCATAGCCGCAATATGGTCAGCGATTTTATATTCCATGACGTTCTCTCCAGTCAATATGATTTTTCTTCTTCCTTCGCAAAAGAATATGTTTGTATTTGATTCTATCACAACGAACGCCGTCTTGCAACCTTGCCTGTCATTCCCGTGCAAAGTTTTTGCACGATTTTCATGATTTTGCACACATTCTCATTCTGCTTCCTGCCGAATATTTTATAGATTTTTTTCCGCTTATTCATTTTCTTAGCAATATTTATGGTATACTATCTACATATTATCGTCATGTACCGTTCTTTTAAAGGAGTATAATCTATGATAGACAGTGTTTTCAACTTTCTTGCCGAACATATCAGCGCTTACGGCGCCGTGTTTATCGTTTCAATGATTCCGTTGATCGAGCTGCGCGGCTCCGTCATTGTAGGGACCGCGTTTGGCCTACCCTGGATGAACGTTTTATTGCTGAGTATCGTTGGCAATATGATTCCCATTCCGTTCATCCTGTTCTTTGGAAAAAAGTTAATCGCATGGCTAAAGACACTGCCGTTCCTTTCCAAATTCACCAACTGGTATGAAAGTCATTTGATGAATAAATCTGATACCATTCAAAAATTTGCCTTTTACGGCTTGTGGTTGTTCGTGGGTATCCCGCTTCCAGGTACTGGCGCTTGGTCCGGCTCTGCTATCGCCGCGCTGCTTGATGTCCCGCTAAAAAAATCCTTCCCTGCCATTATCTGCGGTATTTTGACCGCAGGTATCATCATGACGGTTGCTTCCCGCGGCGTTGTCGGCCTATTTCAGCTGTTCGCATAAGAGGTCGCTCCCATGATTGATGCAATAACCTCCCTGGATTTTTCCGTTCTAATATGGATACAGCAACATCTACGCTGCGCATTTCTCGATATGGTTTTTCCGTGGATTACGCACCTCGCAGACAAGGGATGGTTTTGGATTGTGCTCAGCGTGATACTGCTCTTCCCACGCAAAACCCGGCTCTGCGGCGCTTGTATGCTGGCTTGTCTTGCGATTGACTGCTTGCTCGGCGAAGGGCTCATCAAACATTTGTTTCCACGGCAACGGCCATGCGTCGTCCAACCGATCGACGATATGTTGATCGCTATTCCGCGCACCGTTTCTTTTCCATCCGGACATTCCGCTTCCTCTTTTACCGCATCGACAGCGCTATTCCTTCATAACAGACGTGCCGGTACAGCGGCCTATGTTCTGGCGACATTGATTGCATTTTCCCGTCTATATTGCTACGTACATTTCCCCAGTGATGTGTTATGCGGCATTCTGCTCGGTATTTGTGTAGCGCTCTTTGTAACACCGTTTTTCAAACACCGTCTCGGCCACAAATTTTCTTGAATTCTCCATACGTTGCTATGCCGGCAGCAATGATATCTGGCAGAGGATCCTTGTTCCAATATTCACCTATAGCGAGCCTGTTCTGGTACAACGCCAGGGCAGGCTCGTTCTTCTTTCGCAAAAAAGAAACTGTTTTTATCATTTTTCATGGAAATTTCTCAAAAAAATTCGATAAAAATCTTATCTTTCATGATTATTGTTGAAAACAGTTTCAAAAAACGAAAATTTAGCAGTTTTATGCAAAACTGGATTATACTGAATACAAGAAACATACCCGGGAATGTTTTAGAAGACAACGGAAAAGGACAAAGCATCACGATGTGACAAACTTCAGTAACAACCGTATACGCGGTCGAAAAATAAATTTGTTCGGTATACGGAAACCTAGGAGGTTCAGAAAATGAAAGTAAATGATGGATTTTTGTGGGGTGGAGCGACTGCATCCTTTCAATTTGAAGGCGGATATCAGGAGGATGACAGAGGCATGTCTACCCATGATTACGAAACCGATGGATGTTTAGAACATCCTCGTGGAAACACCTATAAAATGCCGGATGGTTCCACGGGAAAAGCACGCAGTTCTTTTTTTCATGCAGAGAGCTTGCCTGAAGGGGCCGTACCTACCCTTCTGAAAAGTGAATATTACCCTAGCCATCAGGCAGTCGACTTTTATCATCACTATAAAGAAGACATTGCCCTCATGGCGGGTATGCATTACAATGTTTTCCGTTTCAGCATCAGTTGGTCAAGGATTTTCCCTACGGGTTTGGAAGACGAACCGAATGAAGCAGGCCTTCAGTTTTACGACAACGTCATTGCTGAACTAAAAAAATATAACATAGAACCTTTGATTACCATATGCCACGACGAAATGCCCATCGCATTGGCTTTGAAATACAATGGATGGTATGGCAGGGAAACAATCGACGCATATTTGAAATACTGCAAGGCTTTATTCCATCGCTACAAGGATTCCTGCCGTTATTGGCTGACATTCAACGAAATCAATGCGGTTCGTGGCTTTGCCTCCTGCGGGACACACAGTTCCAAAGACCACATACATTACCAGGCCGTGCATCACATGTTCTTAGCTAGCGCCAAAGCTGTTGCGATAGGACATGAAATTATGCCCGGCTCGCAGTTTGGTGCCATGTATGCATTGAGCGAAATCTATCCAGCCACTTGTAAACCGGAAGATATCTTCCGTCATATGCAATGCCGCCGGGAATCTCTCTTCTTTATCGACGTTATGTCCAGAGGGTATTATCCTTCTTATACAGAGGATTTATTGACCAGAAGGCATGCAAAAATTGAAATGTATCCAGAGGATGAAGAGATATTAAAAAAAGGAACTCTAGATTATATTTCTTTTAGCTATTATCGTTCCTGTACAGTATCCGCTCAAAGCGATTTTAACGTTATCGGCGGCGACCCCAATCCGTATCTGAAGAATACCGATTGGGGATGGCCTATTGACGCATTGGGATTACGTTATTGTTTAAATGAAATCTACGACCGCTACCAAAAGCCACTGTTTATCGTTGAAAATGGATTGGGCGCAGCAGATACTTTGGAAGAAGATGGGACGGTCAACGACGATTATCGCATTGATTTCTTGCGTGATCACTTGAAAGAAATGATCAAAGCAATTGTTATTGATAAAGTTCCGGTTCTAGGCTACACCATGTGGGGATGCATTGACCTTGTTTCATTGAGCACGGGCGAAATGAAAAAGAGATATGGAACTGTCTATGTAGATATGGACGATAAAGGAAACGGCACCCTAAAACGGTATCCTAAAAAGTCGTATTATTGGATGAAAAATGTAATCGATACAAACGGTGAAAGCCTTTGGAAAGGAAATGAAGGATGAATTACGAAAAGCTAGGGCAAGATATTGTTTCTCTCGTAGGAGGAAGCGATAATATTGTAAATTTAACGCACTGTATGACCCGACTCCGCTTTCGATTAAAGGATCGAAAGCAAGCGGACGATGAAGCAATCAAAAGCTTAGAAGGCGTCGTTGGCGTTATCTATTCCGGTGGTCAATATATGGTAGTCCTTGGAAAAAACCTGCTTCCTGTATTTGAAGCTATTTCCAAAAAATATTCTTTTAGCGAATCAGATGACGCGCCTGTGCAAAAGGAAAAAGAACCGTTGTCGGTTAAGTCGGTTGCCAATACTGTAGTCGGTTTTGTCTCCGCTTCGGTTGCTCCCTTGCTTCCAGGTCTGATTGCCGGAGGTATGCTGAAAGTATTATTGTTAATTATTACATTACTCAATGCGAACTTTGAAACTACATCAACCTATACGCTGCTTTCGGGTGTTGCCGATGCCGCATTTTATTTCATGCCGATTTTTATTGCTTATGGTGCGGCTTCCCGGCTGGGGGCTACACCAATCTACGCGATGGCGGGAGCAGCCGCGCTGTTGCACTCCAATTATACTGCGTTGGTAGCAGCCGGGGATCCTGTGACAATGTTCGGCATTCCCGTAAGCCTTGTATCTTATGGAACAACTTTGGTGCCGGCTTTGCTGATCGCCTTATTGGCATACTACGTAGAAAAGCTGTTGAATCAAATCGTGCCAGGTATCTTTAAATCTATCTTTGTAGGTATGGGGACAATTGCAATTACAATGGTCTTTGGATATACGATTTTAGGTCCTGTGGGAAGCATCCTAGGCAATTACTTATCCGGAATTTTTGTGTTCCTGGCAAATACAGTAGGCCCTATCGCAATCGGTGTTCTCGCCGCATGCCTCCCCTGGCTTGTTATGTGCGGCATGCATACAGCTATCGCTCCATTTATGGCTCAAAGTATTGCCGACCCGGGTTATGACGCCATTTTTAGACCTGCATTTATTCTCCATAATATGGCTGAAGGCGGCTCTTGTTTCGGTGTCGCTTTACGTACAAAAGATAAAACCCTACGGGCAGAAGCATTCTCCATAGGCTTTGGATGTATTTTTGCAGGAGTTACCGAACCTGCTATCTATGGCATCAATTTACCACGCAAGCAGCCTATGTTTGGCGTAATGGCCGGCGGCGCCATTGGTGGTATAATCGGTGGATTATTAGGTGTCCGCGCCTATACGATGGGCTACTCTACGATTATGGCACTTCCTATTTTCGAAGATACCATCATTGCTATGCTGATTGCAATTATTGTATCTATCATCGCCGCAATGATCGTTACGTTCATTCTTTATAAAGAGGAAAAAGCACCGGAATCCATTGCCAAACGGATCGAAGATGACGATCTCGTTTCAATTGCCAATGGCACCTTGCTCGACATCACCAAGGTAAACGATGAGACGTTTGCATCAAAAATGATGGGAGATGGCATAGCTTTCCAGCTCAAAGAAGATACGATTTACTCCCCTTGCAACGGTACTGTCATGATGGCTTTTGAAACCGGACATGCTTTTGGGATACAACGCAATGATGGTGTTGAATTTTTGATCCATATCGGTATTGATACTGTCAAAGAAAACGGCAATGGCTTTACCCCTTATAAAAAACAAGGAGACTCCATTCAAGCCGGTGAGCCTCTTGCCAAGGTCGATCGTAAAGTACTGGAAGCCAAAGGATATGACCTTACCACTGTACTGATTGTGACAGATGCGAACGGAAAAAACATCTCCTTTAAAGAAGAGGGAACTGTTAAAGTTTGCGACTCGATCCTTGCCTGATTCCAAAGTCATAAAGATCACCCGATAGCAGATATAATCAGAACCACTAGTAAACTAGTGGTTTGCACTAGCCCTGAAAGGGCATATGACTAGCAGCGCCTAAAGGCGCATTGAAAGGTCCGACAACCGCATCTTCATTCACAAGCCGCCGCTAAAGCGGCTTGTTTTATGCCTTTTTATTCTTGCTAGGGAGTATCCCATGGATTGTGTAAACCTTCATTGCAGTGTAGAATAAAAGCACA
>JAUNIY010000118.1 GCA_030523305.1 Eubacteriales bacterium | reverse complement strand
TCGGCGAAACAAATGCCGACGCCCATTGCGCTGAGGAAAACCGAGCAGATATAGTTGTTGCAATCCTCTTGCAGCATGGAAGCTTCAATCACAGTCCCCGGCGTAATGGTGCGGATGATTTCTCGCTTGACAAGCCCCTTGGCTTTTTTAGGATCCTCCGTTTGCTCGCAGATAAAGACCTTATGGCCATTTTTCACAAGCTTAGCGATATATCCCTCGCACGAATGGAACGGAATACCACACATCGGCGCCCGTTCCTCCTGCCCGCAATCGCGTCCGGTCAATACAAGATCCAGTTCTTTCGACGCAATTTTCGCGTCGTCATAGAACATTTCATAAAAGTCCCCCAAGCGATACAACAGGATACCGCCGGGGTTTTGGTTTTTGATTTCAAAATATTGCCGCATCATCGGCGTGAGTTCAGCCATGATATCCCTTTCTAAGCGCTCTGCCATACAGCGCGCGCAGTGAGGTTTTTTCTATTGTCACATCGACAAAGTCGCCAATCTGTAAGTCATCTCCACGGACCAGAACAAGCAGGCCGCCGTCTGTGCGTCCGCAGTGCGTATACACGCCATCCTTGCTGTTGGACATCCCGTCGATCAGCACACACAATTCCCTGTCCTGATAGGCGTCCTGCCGCTGCTGATTGATGGCTTCCTGCACCTTGAGCAGACGGTTGAATCGATCCTGCTTTTCTTCGTGCGTCGCCGCGTCCGGCATGGTTGCCGCCGGTGTGCCGCTTCGCTTGGAGTACAGGAAGGTATACAGCACATCATATTGCCCTTGGCGGACAACATCTAACGTCTGCTGGAAATCCGCTTCGGTTTCGCCCGGAAACCCGACAATGATGTCGGAGGACAGCACGAGATCCGGCATGTATTCCTTTGCCTTTTGGATCAATGCGAGATATGCCTCTTTGGTATAACCGCGGTTCATCCGCTTCAAAATGTCATTGGAGCCTGATTGGAACGGCAAATGCAGCTGATGGCTGATATGCTTACCGTTTGCCATCGTGGCAAACAGCTTTTCCGACGCATCCTTCGGATGGCTGGTCATAAACCGCAAACGGTATTCCCCTTCCACTGCATCCAGCCGAGCCAGCAGATCGGAAAAATCCATACCAATTCCCAAATCCTTACCATAGGAATTGACATTCTGTCCCAATAGCGTGATATCGCGATAGCCCTGCTCCACCAGGCAGCGAAGTTCGGCTTCAATGTCCTCCGGTTTGCGGCTGCGTTCCCTGCCGCGCACATACGGCACGATACAGTAGGTACAGAAATTGTTGCAGCCATACATGATGGACAGCCATGCATGGCATCCCTCGTCGCGCTGCACCGGCAGCCCTTCTGCAATTTCCCCCTTGGGATCACCCGAGATGTCAAAAATCCGCTTGCTGCCATTTATGCGCTGCAACAGCAGCTCAGGAAAACGCCACAGCATATGCGTACCGAAGACAATGTCCACACGCGGATAGCTTTTTTTGATTTTTTCCTTGATATGCTCCTGCTGCACCATGCAGCCGCACATACAGATGGTCAGATCCGAACGGGTATCCTTCATATGCGTATACCGTCCCATGATACCAAACACGCGCTTTTCCGCATGCTCGCGGACAGCACAGGTGTTTACCACAATGACGTTGGCCTGCTGCGCATCCTCGGTGCGGGTATATCCCATTTCACAAAGCATACCGGCAATGCGCTCGGTATCCGCCTCGTTCTGCTGGCATCCAAAGGTTTGGCAAAAAAATTTGGGTGCTTGCGGCTGTAATAGATTGCGCATCCGGATCTGCTCGATGCAGTCCAACTGGCGTGCAATCTCTGTTTGGGGTACTTGTCTTGAAGTAAAATCCATCATCGTTACTTTCTATCCAAAATTGTTTATCGAAATTCGTTTAATTCTGCATCATAAACCATCAAATGGTGATAATTCGCACCGTCCGGCTCCAGCTCCGGCAGTTCGCGCACGAGCGTTTTGGTCAGATATTCCGGACTGAGGTTGTTGTTGCCCGCTCCAAGAATCGCATAGCAGCGCACGCAATCTGTATCCGCTTCCAGCGAGAAACCACGGATGTAATCCTTGATGTTGACTTCCTTTTCGCCTCGCTTGGATTTTTTCATGATAAGAATTTCATCGCGGGCGAATAGGTCGTTGACCTTTTCGCAAAAATCCGCCGGTACGCCGTCGTCAAATTCCCATGTGATTTCAAACTTAGAATATGCAATATCGCGCACCTTACGTCCGCCGCCATTTTCCAGCGAATACATCTCCTGCACGGAAATGCCGGACGGGCACACGGCGTTCATACGTTCCACCGCGTCCGCCGGGATCTCGTCAGCGGTGCAATTGAAATCCAAAAACTCCCACTCGCCGGAATAACCGGTAGAGAGCGGCAGTGCAATCGAAATATAAATGTGCTGGTTGAAGCCTTCCGTATACCATACCGGCAGATGTGCGCGTGAAATGATGCGCTGCATACAGTGCATCAGATCGAGGTGGGAAATATATGCCGCTTCTTCTGTTTTAGAAAACCGCATTCTCGCTTTAAACATGGCATGCACATCCTTTCATCAGGCTGGCCGCGCCACATCCCGCGCACTTTTCCAGGCAGGACGGCGTCGGCTCCGCACGGCGAGATCGCTCCCATTCACGCTTGAGATGCTCTTTGCTCGTGCCGCATCCAATGTGATCCCATGGGAATACCTCGTCCAATGGCCGCTGACGGTTCGCATAAAACGCGGGATCAATGCCGCAGGCACGGAATGCATCCATCCACTTGTCCAGCGAGAAACAGTCCTCCCAGCCGTCCATTTTGCAGCCTGACTTCCACGCCGTATACAATACCTCCGCCGTCCGGCGGTCACCACGCGCAAACACGCCTTCCAGATAGCTCGTATCCGACGCATGCCAGCGGAAGGTAACGTTCTTTGTCTTCATAACCGTACGCAAATACGCTGTTTTTTCGTCCAGCTCCTCCTTGGTCGCCTGCGCGTCCCACTGGAACGGCGTCTGCGGCTTGGGCACAAAGCAGGAGGTAGACGCTGTGATCTTGACACCGCGCGCACGGTTCGGCGTATTCATGCGCCAGCAATAGGCTATATTGCGGCACAACTGCGCCATCTCATCGAAATCCGCATTGGTTTCGGTCGGCAAGCCCATCATGAAATACAGCTTGACGTTGTTCCAGCCGCCCTGGAACGCATATTTACAAGCTTGGATCAAATCTTCCTCGGTAATATTTTTGTTGATGACATCGCGCAGCCGCTGGCTTCCGGCTTCCGCTGCAAAGGTCAGGCCGCTCTTGCGTACCTTCTGCACGCGTTCCATCAATTCCATACTGAAGGAATCCGCCCGCAGTGACGGCAGCGACAAGCTGACGCGGCGTTCTTCGCAGAAATCCAGCAGCTGGTTTGCCAGCTCCGGCAGCTCGGAATAATCGCTGGTGGACAGCGAGGACAACGAGATTTCCTCGTATCCGGAATTTTCCAGCACAGCCTCGGCCTGTTTAAGCAAAACCTCCGCGCTTTTTTTGCGCAGCGGACGATAGGTGTGCCCTGCCTGACAAAACCGGCAACCGCGTGGGCAGCCGCGAAACAGCTCGACCATCGCGCGGTCAAAGACGATCTCGGTTGACGGCACCACGAAATTTTCCGGATAATACATGCTGTCCAAATCCTGTACGATGCGTTTTTGAACAAATGCCGGCGCGCCGTGCTTCGGCGTGACCGCTTGGATCGTCCCATCCTCGTGGTATGTGACGTCATACAGCGACGGGACATACACGCCGGGGATATGGCAGACCTTGCGCAAAAATGCATCCTTGCTCCAGCCCTCACGCTTCGCTTGACGGTATAGGTCGGTAAATTCGATCATCATTTCCTCACCGTCGCCGATCTGGAATGCATCGACAAACGGTGCCAACGGCTCTGGATTATACGCACACGGACCTCCGCATACGACCAAATTTTTCAGCGTCGTGCGATCCTGCGCGCGAACCGGAATCCCGCCGAGGTCCAGCATGTTCAAAATATTGGTGAACGACAGCTCATATTGCAGCGTAAAGCCCAAAATATCCAGTTCTGCAATGCTGTCGCCACTTTCCAGCCCATAGAGCGGGATACCAGCCTGACGCATTTCCGTTTCCATATCAATCCATGGAGCAAAAACCCGTTCGCACCAGACCCCTTCCTGTGCATTGAGCAGCCCATATAAAATGCGGCTTCCCAAATGGGACATCCCAACCTCATAGGTGTCCGGGAAGCACATGCCAAATCGTAAATCTACGGCATCTTTCTCTTTTATCGTTGAACCCCATTCGCCCCCAACATAACGTGCAGGCTTCTGCACGCGCGGGAGGATACGCTTGAGCTTCCGGGAGAGCTTCATACAATTAACCTCATTTTCATCTTGATTGTACCAAAAGAAAGGAGCTCTTCGACCGCTTTGTGACCGAAGAGCGCACGTTTGTAAGTTTCAGGGGGATGCGGCCACGTTCAGGATTCTGTATCCTCCGCCTCATCCGGATCGCCAAACACACGCTTATGGCGCTCATAATCTGAACGGCGTTCCAGATACGCATGTTCCAGGCGCAGTGTTTCTTTGAGCAGGATCTCCAGCTCAGAAGCAAAAGCCGTCAGCTCGTCGATCGAGCCGAGCTTGGCAAACGACACAATTTTTAAGTACTTGTTGGTAGCAAGATGCAGCTTGACTTGTGCGCGGTTCAACTCACCGTACGTCATGTCGTTGATGATCTGCTGCAGCTCTGCGCGGATGCCCAGCGTCATGAGCTGGAATACCACACGATCTGCCGGTACAATCAAACGCGTCTCATAACGGGTCAGCAGCTGCTCGAGCAATTTATTGTTTGCTTCATGCATTTTGTGCAGATCTTCCATCTTATAGGAATGCATTTTCAGACCGACGGATTCCTCGGTCAGGCGCAGCTCTTCCATTTCCTCCGGTGTCATGTCAATGTCTTCCGGAACCGAGGACGCGCTGTAACGGGTAATTGCCGCACGCATTGCCTTATACAGGTTCGCCATACAATAAACCTGCCGCTCACAGTCTTCAAAATACGCTTTTGCCTTTTTGAGTTTTTCCTCTGTCTGCGCCAGCTTTTCGGCAGTCTGCGCTTCCTGCACAGCAAATTTATCCACAATGGCCTGGCGCTCCGCCGTCGTTTGCTGGTGGATGGCAACAATGATATCATCCTGTTTGGAAATGGTCGCTTCCTGGGCGGCGATTTCACTTTCCGCCTCGTTTAGCTTGTCCTGCAGCTCCTGCAAGCGCGCTTCCGCTTCCTCAATCTGTTCTTTGGTAGAATTCAGCGTCTCCTTTGCGCTGAACAATTGTTTCATGCTATCAAACATGTGATATCTCCTATCTTTTTGAACAAAACGATTCTATCGTTTGGCATTACAATTTCAAATATAATCGAATTTATTGTACTACTTGCGCAGCTTTTTCGCAATAGTTTTGCAAAGGAAAGTTTGAAACCTCCGTTCCATGGCGTTCTTCCTTTTCCTCAAACCGCTTTCAAGATGGTATCCCTCAGGTCGTACATCATACCGTTGTCTCGACAGCCACCCCCAATTTTTATTTTAAATTTGTGCTGCGCCACTCTGTTCATTTTCCATCCGATGTGGTATACTATACCATAATCTGTTTGGATTCCAGATAGAAAACAGAAAACAATTGAATGAAAATAATCGGTGCCTCTGTCCGATGTATTTAACAGGAACAGGGGGTAAAAGGGAAACAGGTGTGAATCCTGTACGATCTCGTCACTGTGAAAGGATCGTACGAAGCAAATGTGCTGTGCACAGCCACTGGTCTGTATACTGGGAAGGCTCGCTCCGTGCCATGATCCTCAAGTCAGGAAACCTGCCGCTTATTTGGTACAGGAATGTGATATTCCAGGTCACGAGGTATTGATCGTACTGTTTTGACGCTGCCGATGGCAGCGGATGTATCGTGCCCTTTACAAAATGATCTGTAAGGGGCTTTTTCTTTCATGCCCAAATCGGAGTCGGATACCCGTTCCTGTGCTATGCTGTCCAATTGTTTCGGACCAAATGCTCTAGGAGGGTGAAAAATGAAAAAATTAACTGCTGTACTGCTCTCTTTATCCGTTGTCATGGCAATGCTGCTATCTGGCTGCGGCTCCAGCTCCCCGGATGCTGCAAAAAGTGACGGCTCTGCCGCAGAGACAACGGCTACCGGCTCCGGAGAAGGTGCCGCCGTGGACGAGGAAGAAAACTATGAAACAGGAGATGCATCATTGGATAACGTACGCAACCAAGATAACATCGGCGACAACGAATTACTGGCGGTTAGCTTTGGCACAAGCTTCAACGACAGCCGCCGTTTGACCATCGGCGCCATTGAAAACGATCTGGAACAAGCGTTCCCGGATTATTCCGTGCGCCGCGGCTTTACCTCCAATATCATCATTGACCACGTGCAAAAGCGTGATGGTATCCTGATTGACGATGTCGATGCCGCGCTCAACCGGGCGGTCGATAATAACGTCAAAAACCTGGTTGTCCAGCCAACCCATCTGATGCACGGACTGGAATATGATGAGCTGACAGAACAGGTCAGTCAATATGCCGATGCATTCGACAACATTGTATTTGGTGAACCGCTCCTCAGTTCGGACGAAGATTTTGCACGCGTGGAACAGGCAATTACCGAATGGACTGCGGAATATGACGATGGGGAAACCGCAATCTGCTTCATGGGTCATGGTACAGAAGCAGAATCCAATGAAGTATATCAGAAATTGCAGGACATGTTGACAGCAGACGGTTATGAAAACTATTTTGTTGGAACCGTCGAAGCTTCACCAACGCTGGATGATGTACTCGCTAAGGTCCAGGCAGGCAGCTACAAACGCGTTGTGCTGGAACCACTGATGGTTGTCGCCGGCGACCATGCCAACAACGACATGGCTGGAGATGAAGAAGGCTCCTGGAAAACTACCTTCGAGGATGCAGGCTATGAAGTGACATGCCTGCTGCGCGGTCTGGGCGAAAATGAAGCCATCCGTCAAATTTACATCGACCATGCGCAAGCCGCAATGGATTCCCTGAATTCGTAATGGAAACAGAATAACAAATCAAGAGGCGGCTCGGGGCATTCTCGTGCCGCTTCGTTTTAAAAGGTGAAACGAAATGATAAAACAAAAACACTTGCTCGCCACTGTGCTGGCGTCAACCATACTATTGTCTACTCTATCCGGCTGTGGAAATACATCCGAACATCCTTCCGGCTCTGCCACAGATACTGGTTCTGCTCAAAGCCAGGTGGCAACCGCAGACGAAATGACCACGCGGGAAGATGTGGTAGAAGACGGGATGGAACCAATTACTGGCGACCAGATCAAAGACGGCACATATGACATCACCGTTGATTCCAGCTCCCAGATGTTTCGCATCACAGCCTGTACATTGACCGTGGAAAACGGCGAAATGACCGCCACCATGACCATGGGTGGTACCGGTTATCTGTATGTATTTATGGGCACCGGCGAACAAGCCGTCAAGGCGGATTCCAGCGAATATATCCCGTTTTCCGAAACCGAAGACGGCGCGCACACCTTCACAGTTCCGGTTGAAGCACTCGACAAGGGCATTGCCTGCACAGCGTTTAGCAAAAACAAGGAAAAGTGGTATGACCGCACACTGGTGTTCCGTGCAGATTCCCTGCCGATGGATGCATTTGCAGACGGCGCGGTCACGACGCCGGAAAGCCTTCAGCTGGAAGACGGTGCGTATACCGTCTCTGTCACATTGGAAGGCGGTTCCGGACGCGCCAGCGTGGAGACACCTGCCGAAATCACAGTACAAAACGGCGCCGTTACCGCCCG
>JAUNIY010000117.1:4108-8070 GCA_030523305.1 Eubacteriales bacterium | reverse complement strand
TTAAGTATCTTATCAGCGAGTGTTACAGCCGGGATATGTCCATGAAAACAAAAAGCGCCAAATACGCAAAGATGCGCCGGGGCGAGTACCAAAGTGTCATTTGTCCTTATGGCTACCGCAAGAGCGCAGACGGGCGCATGGAACCGGACGAGGAAGTGTCGGGAATTGTCCGGCAGATATTTGAATGGGCAGCCGACGGCAATACCGCCGCAGAGATCACAAGGAAACTGTACGCCATGAAGATTCCTACGCCTGGAGAATACCGGAGGGATAAGGGAAAAGATCACTACAATGTTTCCCGGACGCATGGCGTCTGGAACAGTTCAACGGTGCTTCGGATGCTGGAGGACCAACGGTATATCGGCACCTATGTGATCGGTAAGCGCAAGGTACAGGAGATTGGCAGCCGCCGCATGAAGCTGAAGGATGAAAGCGAGTGGTTCAAAATCCCGGATCACCACCAGGCAATCGTAAGCAAGGAACTGTTTGAGAAAGCCAATGCTTCAATTAAGCGGTTCTCCCTTCCCAATAAAAAGCGGCGTGAATACCTGCTCCGTGGAAAGGTATTCTGCGGATGCTGCGACCATGCCATGTCACTTAGAAATGACACCTGGTTTTATTGCCGCCACTCCGAAGTGGCAGAAAACCTCCCTTGTCACGGGGTAAGGGTAAAAATGGTTGATCTGGAGCAGGCGGTTTTTGAAACAATCCGGGCGCAGATGTGTCCGGCGCTGGGAATTGACAGCAGCAAAGACAAGCTGGATTTGCAGACGGTTCAGCAGGCCGAGCATGAAGATAAGCTGCGCTCTATCCAGGACAGCAAACGGCAGCTCTATGAACAGTATGCGCTTGGAGAGATTGACCTGGAAACCTACAGGGAGCGGAAAGCGATATATGACGCGGAACTGGTGCAGGCAAAGAATGTCCATGCCGCTATTACCGCACAGACCAAACAGATACAAAGCGATTACGAAGCAAGACTGAAACAGCGAGAAATCGTTCAGGAAGTAGGCAGCGCCGACACTCTGACGCAAGCCCTGATTGACCGACTTATCAGTAAGGTCTATATCTTTCCGGGAGACCGGATTGAGATTGAGTATGTTACGCAAGACTTCTTAGCAACGGCGGAGCCGGGAAAGGAGGCATAAGCCATGAACACCGTATGGAACAGCTACGGGCAGCTATGCGGCTGCCCGGAAATCTTCAAAAAAAGTTTCAAATTTTTTTTGTCGTGGGCTTGACATACGGGTGCCGGAGGTCATGAAAGCGTGCATCCGGCCGGCCGATTTGTCCGGCCAGCTTCTTAAAGGTGCTATAGACGGTTTCTCTTGCAAGGTGCTCGCCGATCTCGTTGGAGAATACAAAGCCCGTATTGTTCCAGCATTCGCCCGTCTGTAACTTCCATTCGAGCTGGCGGGCGTGCTGCTTCCGGAGCAGCTTCATGATGAATGGAGCCGGATGAATAACGCGCACTTTGTTATGCTTTGGCGGTGTGAATTGATATGCATGGTCGATGATTTGGAGCTGACGATCAATGGTGATCGTTCCGGCTTTCTGGTCAACCCTGTCCCAGGTCAGCCCCAACAATTCCCCTTGCCGCATGCCGGTAAACAGCGCGACCAGCAGCAGACATTCAAACGGACTGCCTTTGATCGCTTCCACAAAGGCGGCCATTTCTGCGGCTAAGAGCGGCTTGATTTGCGCTTTTTCAATGCGGGGTAACATTACCCTCTCGGCGGGATTCCGTTGAATATAGTCCATCTCCTGCGCCTGTTTCAACGCTTTGTGGAGGATACCATGAATGTTTGAGATCGTCTTGGGGGACAGCTCGTCAATCAGGTCGTTATAGAATCGCTGGATAGCAGGAGCGTTCAGCTTGTCCAGCTTCATGGCGCCAAGAGCCGGAATAATGCGATTGTTCACAAAGCCTGCATACATGGAGCGTGTGCGCGGCGCAAGATGCCCGCAGTAGGTTTCCAGCCAAATCGAAAGCCATTGCCGGACGGTTATCTTTTCCGGGTCTGCATAAGTGCCGCTGTCGATCGCTGCAATGGCTGCATTCAGTTTTTTCCGGCATTCTGTCTGCGTCCTGGCATAGACGGATTTGCGGATATACTTACCCGTTGCGGGATCAGTACCCGTAATATATTGCGCTTCCCAGCGGCCGTCTGACCGGTGCTTGATGGTACCGGCACCGTTGGCGGCGCGGCGGTTTGAACGTTTCGGCATGGGCTGTCACATCCTTCCTGTCTGCGGTTATTCGCTTTCTTTCTTCTGATAGTCTGGTATCTTGGTAAGCTCTTCTACGCGGTCGATAGCAACCTGTTTCCCTTGCTCATTTAGAAAATTGCCAGATTCTGAAATATCTTTTATAAATTGAACAAAACTTTCATCCTCTATTTCTGTGCCTGCCTTACCTTGAATATATTGTCTAACTTCAAGCCAAGAACGCAAAAGGGCATCTTCTGCGCGATTTTTGTTGGTAGGATGTTCATAATCAATGATGTCTAATTCTAAAACATCTAAAGCAGATGCTATTTTTTTTACAGTTGAATAACGAGGATTTCTAACTCCGGTTTCGTATTGCCCAATCATTTGCGCGGATACTCCAAGCAATTCCCCCAGTTGTTTTTGTGTGAGCCCCTTTCTTGTCCTAAATTTTTTAATATTTTCTCCTATACTATTCGACATGTCAATCTCCTCCTCTTGTAAGTGTACGATAAAAACAAGCAAATTTCAAGCAAAAACTATTGAAACAAGCTAAAAACAAGCAAAGGAGGTTGCTTAATGAAGATCAATTTTCAAAGGTACGAGCTGGCACGCGCAAGGGCTTGCATGACTTCATCTGACATTGCAAGGGATTCAGGTATCAACCGAAACACCTTGAATACATGTCTGAGACGTGGCAATTGCAACGCCGCAACAGTTGGTAAGATCGCCCGCGCTCTTGGTGTGGACGTACTGGACATTATCGAGCAGGAGGAAAAACCATGAAAAGCGAACTTATGAGATTGCCGAACAACGGCAAACAAAAAAGCACCGCATCGCCAAATGGCAAGCTGTGTATCAATGTCAAGGAAGCCGCTGACCTATGCGGTATCTCAATGGCAAGTATGTATGAGATAGCCCGCCGGGAAGACTTCCCTTCTATCCGTGCTGGAAAGAGAATCATTATTCCGTATGATCGGTTTGTTCGATGGCTCAATGAAACAGCGGCAGGAGGCGGCGTTCTGTGACACTGAATGAATTTCTTTCACGTTTGAACGGTGTGAAGTCCTACGATGGCTATTATATGGCCATGTGTCCGGTACATAACACGAAGGATTCAAGCATGAGTGTCAAACAGGGCGACGACGGGAAGATTATTCTCTATTGTCACACAGGCTGTAGCACGGAAGCGATTGTAGAGGCAATGGGGCTGAAATTATCCGACCTGTTTCCCGACCGACACAGCGTAGCATCGGCTTCCCGCGATTTCAAGAAGATTGAGCAGCCGCCAAAGAAACAGCCTAAGCCGTGGAAACAGTGGTATGACATCGCCGCATCGTACGAATATAGGGACGACGGCGGGCATCTGCTGGCGGTTAAAGACCGGTATTACAAAAACGGCAAAAAACTGCAATGCTGGCGACATCAGGATAAATCTGGTGCATGGTATCGCGGTGCGGGTGGTGTAGAACTTCCGCTGTATAAGCATGAGTGTATCAGCAACCCTGTATTTCTCGTTGAAGGGGAAAAGGATGTTGATACCTTAATTGTGGGCGGATTATCTGCGGTCACAAACCCGAATGGTGCAAGCGAATGGAAGGACAGGTATACCGACCAGCTGCGCGGCTATGACGTGTGTATCATCCCGGACAACGATGAACCTGGCAGAAAGCATGCCGAGACAGCAGCCAACGCCCTACATGGTGTAGCAGCATCGGTCAAGCTAGTTGATCTGTCGGAGCTCTGGCCGGACA
>JAUNIY010000117.1:0-4098 GCA_030523305.1 Eubacteriales bacterium | reverse complement strand
ATGTGGAATGGTGTCGGAGCATCGGACGCAAAGACGACGACATATTTAAGTGCCTGAGCGTGGCACGGGATGGCGCGCCGGAGTTTGTGCCCAGTGAGGACAGTCCAAAGTTGGACAGTGCGCGTTTACCGCTTCCATGCACAGTTGCGGAAATCGACTTCAATACTGTGCGGCGATACCGTTTTATTATTAACACGATACTTCCCGAAGGTGTAACTTTTTTGAATGGATATGCAAAAACGGGCAAATCAAGATTGATCTTGCAGATGTGTCTGGCGGTCTGCTGGGGCGTGCCATTCTTAGGATACGCAACAACCAAATCTGACGTACTCTATTGCGCGCTGGAAGATGAAATGGCGGACTTTGCGCCGCGTCTTGAAATGATGTTGCAAGGACAACCCGCGCCGAAAAACTTTTATTATTACACGAAAGAAGCGTTTGATAATAAGCCGCCGCGTTTGGGAGAAAAAGGCGGGCTTGCACAGTTGATAAGTCAGGCGATAGAAGCACATCCGGGCATCTCTCTTGTTTGCGTTGATGTATTTGGCGGCATCCGTTCCGAGAAAGAAAGGTTCATGGATTTTACCGACTACGAACGAAAAGACCTCGACGAGCTGATTAAACTTGCAGCGGACTTTCAAATTGCATTGGTTATTGCACATCATGTAGGTAAAAACGGTGAAAAAAGTATGGCGGTCGGTAATGACTTTATGGGAAGTGGTGCAGGCTCATTTACCATCCCTGCAACAGTCCATTCTGTTTGGTATCTGGCGCGTGATAGAGACGATGAAAAGCGCATGATGCTTGCATATCGCGGGCGGCGTATCAAATCAGGTAGTCTTGCAATGCGGGACGAATATCCAAGGTTTAACTTAGAAGGTGACTGGGAAGCCATAACCTTCGCAGAAGATCCCGCCGTCGCAACTATCAAATATTTAGTGCGTGAGTTTGGACAGTGGCGCGGGACAGCGAAACAGCTTGTTGAAGTAAATCAAGAAAATGAAGATTTACCGCCAATCATCAAAAAGCCAAACAAAAACACAATTGAAAAGTTCGCCCGGCAGCTGCAAAGCATCGGTATTCGGTATATACAGCATTCAAACGGAAATGCATCACCGACGCACGAATTTATCCGCGCTGACATGGATGATAATAAATTTACCGAAATGCCAGATTATGAAGGGCTCGAATGGGAAGAAGTCGTGAAAGAAGAATAGAATCGTTGGCTGTGGGGTGCCTAGTTAAAAGTATTGATTCTATTGAAAATATTGCTGATTGACTTCATTCTATCAACAAAATCAATGGTTTCAATATTTTCGGCTACCTACCCCCTCTGCAATTTATCTTCAAGACCAATAAAATCAGTTGTAAGGAGCAAACACAGTATGAAAATCAATTATGCGGAAGAAATATCAAAATGCGGACGCTTGAGAGGAGGTGAATCAAATGGAAGACATCAAAGATGAGCTTGAAGCATTGAACACTAATGCAGAAGAAATCACAGATAGCCTTAACTTGATCGGTGACCAGCTTGAAAAGCTTGTCAAGATTATGGATTACATTTCAAGAGAGATATAGCGACGGGACAAGGGACAGAACTAAATATACACACGTCCAGCGGTTGGCGACGTTGGACACCAGATAACACAGGAGGTATTTATTATGAACAACAATCAGGCAATGCAGGCGGAACACCTGCGCGAGACAATCAAGATGTTGGTAGATCGCATGGAAGATGCAGACGAACTGATGGAAATTCTGGACTTGCTCGGATATTACGGAGGTTAATGATTATGATGAATTGATGAAGATTTATGCAGATGTACTTTGGTACGCTGTAGGTCCGCCGAGTGAGTACGGGCGATGCGCTCAAAATCGAGCACAAAAGCACCGTTTAAACGTGAAAAAAATAATGAAAACATGACTTTTTCAAACTTCGGTGCCATAGCCTACTAAGCGGGTTAAAAAGTTGCAAAAACGGGGTGTTTTGAGCAAATAGGGGGGCATAGCCCCCTCCCCGGCGCAACGCCGACCTTCATACGGCGTACTGCACAAATATCTCGCGGAAATAAAAAGACTCTTTTCAACCTGCCGACCAAAGCAACGAAAAGAGCCACACACCTACCCATACAGGGCGGTTATCTGGTCTCATTGTACCAGAGCCGCCCGCCAGATACAAGGAGAATTTTTATGAATTTGATGAATCAAGTGAAGCTGGCTGTTGGTATTGACCCAGCTTATGACATTATTTTCAATACAATGGATGAAACAAGGAAAGCAAGGGATATCTTTCTAGCAGCTGTAAAGCAGGCAGCAGCGTATGGGGATGTAAAACAGGAAGATATTGTTTCGTATGGCCTCTCTGAGGTCTGGCACGCTGCAAAGCAATATTACGCACAGCATCCAGAAGAGCTGCACAAGTGCATTGTTCGGTGAAGGAGCTACAGTATGAAAATCAAGATTACATATCAACAAGGCGAACCGGTGACGGAGGTACTTCAAGCACTCTCCCCACTGTTCCCCGGTAAGAAGTGGAAGTTTTCTGACCATCACGCCCCTTATTTTCACGCGTATTTAACCGTTACGCCGCAGACGGAAAAAGTTGCAAAATCCAGTGATTTCGTTGACTATACCCCCTATTTATGATATAATTAAAAACAATAAGAGTACCGCCGACAATGTCGGTTAGCCGGAAATCAAGGCATGGGAAACAGTTATCAAGCTGTCCCATGCCTTTTCTTTTGCTCTTAAAATCTAGCCATACCCAAGGCGTAAAATGGAGGAAATCACTATGAACGAAAACACACAGAACACCACGCAGCAGGCCAATACTCAGCCGGAGGAAAACGGTGGCAACGCTGAAAAGATGTTCACGCAAGAGGATGTCAATAGAATCGTATCGGAACGTCTGGCACGTGACAGAGCTAACAGGGGATCATCTTCCGATGAGCGGAAAACAGATCTTGATGAAAGAGAAGCAGAGCTCAATGAACGGGAATCGCGTCTTGTACAGTTGGAAATTAGCAACATGAAACAGCGTGTCGCTATAGAGGTGGGCTTACCGCTTGCACTGGCGAACCGCTTGACAGGTGACGACGAGGACACAATCCGCGCTGACGCGAACGAGCTGGTAAAGCTCATGAAGCCGCAGCACAAAACGCCACCTATGAGAAATCCAGATGCAAAACCGAGCGCTGCAATTGCGGGATACGGTTCTGAGATGTCCAATACAAAACATAAACCAAAAAGATATGAAATTGGATATTATGAGGGGTAATATATTATGAGTATTGAATTAGTAAAAAAATTTGCGCCTTACACCGATGAGGTTTTCAAGGCGGAATCGAAAACCAGCCTTTTAACCAATAGTGATTTTGATTGGACGGGTGCACATTCTGTTTCCGTGTGGAAGATTAGCACTGTTCCTCTTCAAGATTATGCGAGAAATCGCAGCGCAGCGGATTATTCCGACCCTGACAGCGTGGTAAATATTTCCCGATACGGAGAAATTATTGACCTTGACGCGCAGACAGAAGAAATGCTGCTGAAAAATGACCGTAGCTTTATCTTCAATGTTGACCGGCTGGATGCCGACGAAACAGCGGGACAGTTGGAAGCGGGTAGGGCGCTTACGCGTGAACTGCGTGAGGTTGTTATCCCGGAGATTGATCAATATGTCTATGCCGTCATGTGTAAGAATGCAGGCACAAAGCCGACCGCTGTTTTCTTGACTGCTGCGAACATCTATGAGAATATTCTTGCTGGCAATGAAACGCTGGATAATGCGGAGGTTCCAGAGACCGGCCGCGTTCTGGTCGTCACTCCGACAATCTATGCGCTCATGAAGAAGTGTAAGGACATCGTAATGGAAACTGATATCGGCAATGATCTGCGCTTGAAAGGCGTTATTGGCATGCTGGATGGCTGCACGGTCATCAAGGTTCCCGCCAATCGTCTGCCGACAGGTTTCGGCTTTATGATTGCTCACCCATGCGCGACTGTTGCACCGACAAAGTTGGAGGATTACGGCACACACAATGAGTAAAGCTTATCAAACGCATGCGACGGGGAGATTTACTCATTGTGAAGAGCATAGAC